>JAIOYL010000107.1 GCA_021741195.1 Sneathiella sp.
GTATTGTTGAAAATATTTTTCAGGGGCTGTCTCTGGGGTCGGTTTTGTTGCTGGCCGCGATCGGTCTAGCCATCACCTTTGGCGTGATGGGCATTATCAATATGGCCCATGGGGAAATGGTGATGATAGGCGCCTATACCACATATGTGGTTCAGGAGCTTTGCAGGAATTTTGCACCGGGCGTACTCGACTACTCGCTGATTATTGCCATTCCGTCCGCTTTTATCGTCGCCGGGCTTTGCGGTGTCGGTATTGAGCGGACTATCATACGTTTTCTCTATGGCCGACCGTTGGAAACCCTGCTTGCGACCTGGGGACTGAGCCTGATCCTGCAGCAGTTTGTGCGGACGATTTTCGGGCCGACCAACAAGGAGGTTTCGTCGCCGGACTGGCTCAGCGGGACTTGGGATATCACCGGCGGGCTGGCGCTGACCTATAACCGCATCGGTATTATCCTGTTCGCGGCGGCGGTTCTTGTCATGCTAATGCTGGTTTTGCGTAAAACCTCCTTCGGGTTGCAGATGCGCGCGGTTACCCAGAACCGCAAAATGGCGGCGTCGATGGGCATCCGCACCGGATGGGTCGATGCCATGACGTTCGGGCTTGGATCGGGGGTCGCCGGAATGGCGGGAGTTGCTCTCAGCCAGATTGACAACGTCAGCCCCAACCTCGGCCAAGCCTACATCATCGACAGTTTCATGGTAGTCGTCTTCGGCGGCGTCGGCAATCTATGGGGAACGCTGGTGGGCGCCCTCAGCCTCGGGATCACCAACAAGTTCCTCGAACCCTATACCGGCGCGGTTCTCGCCAAGATACTGGTTCTGGTTTTCATCATTCTGTTTATCCAGAAACGTCCCCGCGGCCTCTTCGCCCTCAAGGGCCGCGCCGTGGAGAGTTAAGCTATGGACGTGATAAACAACACTCAAAAAGGCCCGTTCGTTTCCCTCATGACGGGTCTTCCGGGCGGTGGCAAGACGTTTTTGGGGATTCTTCTTGTCGCCGCCCTTCTTGTTCCGCTGTGCAACCTTGTGCTACCGGGAAGTTCTGCATTTCATATGCCGACGTATCTTGTCAGCCTGATGGGGAAGTATGTCTGCTTTGCACTTCTTGCGTTAAGCGTCGATCTCATCTGGGGGTTCGCCGGTATACTGAGTCTGGGTCATGGCGCATTTTTCGCGCTCGGGGGCTATGCCATGGGCATGTATCTGATGCGTCAGATCGGCACCCGTGGGGTCTATGGTAATCCCGAGCTTCCGGACTTTATGGTCTTCCTCAACTGGACCGAACTTCCCTGGTACTGGTACGGCTTTGACATATTCGCCTTTGCCATGCTGATGGTGGTTTTGGTGCCGGGCTTTCTGGCCTTTGTGTTTGGCTGGTTCGCCTTTCGTGCGCGAGTTACGGGTGTCTATCTTTCTATCATTACGCAAGCCATGACCTATGCGCTCCTGCTCGCTTTTTTCCGTAATGACATGGGTTTTGGCGGTAACAATGGCCTCACGGATTTCAAGGATATACTTGGGCTTGACCTGCAGGCTGACGGAACGCGGCTCGGCCTGTTTGTCGCCTCACTGATTGCGCTTGCATTTGGTTATCTCGTCAGCTGCTTTATCACCCAGTCCAAACTGGGCCGGGTTCTCATTGCTATTCGCGACGCGGAAAGCCGCACCCGCTTTTCCGGCTACCGTGTTGAATATTACAAGCTCTTTGTCTTCGTCGTCTCGGCGGTTCTTGCCGGGATTGCCGGGGCGCTCTATGTGCCGCAGGTCGGGATTATCAACCCGTCGGAATTCTCGCCAGCCAATTCCATCGAAGTCGTGATCTGGGTCGCTGTCGGTGGTCGAGGCACGCTTTGGGGAGCCGTTCTTGGCGCATTCCTTGTCAATTGGGGCAAAAGCTATTTTACCGGCAGTTTCCCGGAAGCCTGGCTTTATATGCTGGGCGGGTTGTTTGTCGGGACGACCTTGTTTTTGCCCAAGGGTATCGTCGGCACCTTTTCCATCTGGATTGAAAAATTGAAGAACCTGCGCCAGCCCGGTCGTACCCTGCCAGCCACTGCCAACGCGAAAGAAGAGTAAATGGCACAGCATTCAACATTGAAAGACGGTCAGAAAGATTCGCATATCCTCTATCTGGACGGGGTGAGCGTTAGTTTTGATGGTTTCAAGGCGCTGAATAATCTCAGCTTCGTCATCGAGCCGGGCGAAATGCGGGCGATTATCGGGCCCAATGGCGCAGGCAAAACAACGATGATGGATGTTATCACCGGGAAGACAAAGCCGGATGTGGGCGAGGTTTTCTTCAAAAACGGGATTGATCTGACCAAGCATGATGAGGCTTTTATCGCCAATCTCGGTATTGGCCGGAAGTTCCAGAAGCCGACTGTTTATGAAAGCCAGACAGTGTTTCATAATCTGGAGCTTTCCTTAAAAGGCGACAAGGGAGTGATGACGACTCTGTTTTCGGCGCTGAATGATGCCGAAGTGGCGCGCATCATGGAAATCCTTGGTGTCATACGCCTGACGGAAAAGGCAGGAGATCTTGCCGGGAGCTTGTCCCATGGCCAGAAACAATGGCTCGAAATCGGTATGCTGCTGATGCAGGATCCGGATCTGCTGCTGGTGGATGAGCCTGTGGCGGGCATGACCGACGCCGAGACCGAGCAAACCGCTATTCTGCTCCGCGAGATATCCAAGACACATTCCGTCGTGGTCGTGGAGCATGACATGGAATTTATCCGGGCTCTCAATACAAAAGTCACCGTTCTGCACGAAGGCTCGGTTTTGGCGGAAGGCAGCCTGGATGTCGTGCAGAATAACCAACGCGTCGTTGACGTTTACCTGGGGCGCTGATCATGCTGTCAGTTGAAAATATTGATCTTTTCTATGGTGCCAGCCAGGCTCTCCGTCATGTCTCTCTCGAAGTTGAGAAAGGGCAGGTAACGTCCCTCCTTGGCCGAAACGGCGTCGGTAAAACCAGCACCCTTCGCGCAATTGTCGGGCAACATCCCGTATCAAGTGGCAAGATTATCTGGGAAGGTAAGAACATTACCGGCTTCAGCGCGCATCAGCGGGCCCGTGAAGGCATTGCCGTCATTCCCCAGGGACGGGAGATTTTCCCGCTTCTCACCGTTCATGAGAACCTCAAGACCGGCTTCGCGGCGCTGCCGATTAAAGACAGGTTTATTCCGTCCGAAATCTTTGATCTGTTTCCCATCCTCAAAGATATGCTAAGGAGAAGAGGTGGTGATCTTTCCGGTGGGCAGCAGCAGCAACTTGCCATTGGCCGGGCGCTGGTGATGCGGCCGAAGTTGCTTGTTCTGGATGAACCAACGGAGGGGATACAGCCGTCCATCATTAAGGACATCGGCAATGTCATTGCGTTGCTCCGGGAGCGGGGAGATATGGCGATTTTGCTCGTGGAGCAGTATTTTGAATTTGCCCGCGATCTTGCGGACCGGTTCGCCGTCCTGGATCGCGGGGAAGTCGTGCTGGCCGGGGCGAAGGAGGATATGCGGGAAAGTGACGTTCGAAAATACCTTACCGTCTGACTGCGATCCTCTGAAGGTTCAGGCCCCGCCGGAGAGACGCATGGCGGCACTTGCCCGCTCCGAAGGGCGCGTTGAAGTCGGGTTTCGATTTCAGGGATCTCAATCAAGACTTGCCCATCTTTATCAACGCGGATGTGGCCGGGCGCGGTTCCCAACCGTAGATCATGCGAGCTATCCGGAAGCGGTGCTGATAAACACGGCGGGCGGGCTCACGGGAGGAGATCATCTTTCCTATGATATCTTGCTGGAGGCGGGCGCCTATCTGACGGTGTCCGGGCAGGCGGCCGAAAAGATATATCGTTCCGTCGGGACCACGGCGACAATTGAAGCTCATTTGCGCCTTGAGGAAGGTGCATCACTTGAATGGCTGCCTCAGGAAACAATCCTGTTCGAGAAAAGCCGCCTTGCAAGAATGAATAACGTGCATCTTGCCGGCGGAAGCCGCCTCATTGCGCTGGAGGCAATGGTATTTGGCAGGGCGGCTCACGGCGAGACACTTCGCTCGGCACGCATTCGCGATGGTTGGAAAATCTGGCGTGACGGGAAACTGGTCTGGTATGATAATTTCGTAATGGACGGTGACATTCAGGCAACGGTTGAGCGCCCCGCCCTGCTGGATGGGGCGAAGGCCGTGGCGACTATCCTGATTGCTGATGAAGGCGTGGAGAAATATGTTGATGCCGCTCGTCTGGCTGCCCTCGAATGCGGCGTCCGGGCAGCGGTGACCTGTCGAAATGAATTGCTGATCATGCGGCTTCTGGGCAAAGATGGATATCTTTTGCGAAAAGCCTTGGCACGAATTCTGACAGCGCTGCGATCGGAACTTGCGGGTCATCCGGTAGCTCTGCCAAAAGTTTGGGAAAATCAATAAGAAGGGGCGGGAAATGCAATTTACACCAAGAGAGAAGGATAAAATGCTGGTATCGCTCGCCGCGATGGTGGCGCGGGGACGGCTGGAACGGGGGGTCAAGCTTAACTACCCTGAATCCATCGCTCTTATCACGGATTTCGTCATCGAGGGTGCACGGGACGGGAAATCCGTTGCGACGCTTATGAGTGAGGGTGGTAAGGTTGTTAGCCGAGACCAGGTAATGGACGGCATTGCCGATATGATCCATGACGTTCAGGTCGAAGCGACATTTCCCGACGGAACCAAGCTGGTGACCGTACATGATCCTATCAGATAAGGAGCGCGGCATGAAACCCGGTGAGATCATTCCCGCTGAGGGAGAAATAGAGCTTAATAGCGGTCGTCAGTCCATGACGTTGACCGTCTCCAATACAGGGGACCGTCCCATTCAGGTCGGCAGCCACTATCATTTTGCTGAAACCAACAGCGCACTCGACTTCGATCGGGAGGCGGCGAAAGGATTTCGTCTCGATATCGCTTCCGGGACGGCCATTCGGTTTGAGCCGGGTCAAACGCGGGATATTAAACTCGTCGCCCTTTCTGGACGGCGGGAAGTCTTTGGATTTAATCAGGCCGTCATGGGCGCTTTGGAAAAGGGAGAATAAAGATGGCGGTGACCTTTTCACGGCGCGCCTATGCCGGCATGTTCGGACCGACCACCGGCGACAAGGTGCGTCTGGCGGATACCGAGCTTTTTATCGAGGTCGAGAAGGACTTCACAACCTATGGTGAGGAAGTCAAGTTTGGCGGTGGCAAGGTTATTCGCGATGGCATGGGGCAGTCGCAGGTCACCCGCTCGGGCGGCGCTGTCGATACAGTGATCACCAACGCCTTGATCGTCGATCATTGGGGCATCGTCAAGGCGGATGTCGGTTTGCGCGATGGAAAAATCGCGGCTATCGGTAAGGCCGGTAACCCCGATATCCAACCCGCCGTGAATATTATCATTGGTCCGTCAACCGAAGTGATCGCCGGTGAAGGTAAAATCCTGACGGCAGGTGCACTGGATGTGCATATTCATTTTATCTGCCCGCAGCAGATAGAGGAATCTCTGTATAGCGGCGTCACGACCATGATGGGCGGCGGCACGGGTCCTGCAACCGGCACCAATGCAACCACTTGCACGCCTGGCGCATTTCATCTTGCACGGATGCTGCAGGCGGCGGAGGCCTTTCCGATGAACCTCGGATTTTTCGGCAAAGGCAATGCGAGCCTGCCCGATGCGCTGGTGGAGCAGGTACAGGCTGGCGCCTGTGGTTTGAAATTGCATGAGGACTGGGGCACGACGCCTGCGGCCATTGACTGCTGTCTCGCGGTTGCCGATGAGATGGACGTTCAGGTCCTGATCCATACAGATACATTGAATGAATCCGGGTTCGTCGAAAATACCGTCGCGGCTTTCAAAAACAGGACCATCCATGCCTTTCATACCGAAGGGGCAGGCGGGGGCCACGCGCCGGATATCATTAAGGTTGTCGGTGAGGAAAATGTCATCCCGTCCTCGACCAATCCAACGCGGCCTTTCACGGTAAATACCATTGACGAGCATCTCGACATGTTGATGGTTTGCCATCATCTTGATCCCAATATTCCTGAAGACGTCGCCTTTGCCGAAAGCCGCATCCGCAAGGAGACCATTGCCGCGGAAGACATCCTCCACGACATGGGCGCATTTTCAATCATTGCGTCCGACAGTCAGGCGATGGGCCGGGTCGGCGAGGTGTTGATCCGGACATGGCAGACGGCGGACAAGATGAAGAAGCAGCGCGGGCGCCTTGTCGAGGAGACGGGAGAAAATGATAATTTCCGTGTTAAACGCTATATCGCCAAATACACCATCAATCCCGCGATTGCGCAAGGCATTGATAGTTATGTGGGCTCTCTCGAGGTTGGCAAGCTCGCCGATCTTGTGCTTTGGTCGCCTGCCTTTTTTGGTGTGAAGCCGGAGTTGGTATTGAAATCCGGGACGATTGTGGCAGCACCGATGGGGGATCCCAACGCTTCCATCCCGACACCGCAACCGGTTCATTACCGGCCGATGTTTGGCGCCTTTGGCAAAAGCCTGATCGCAAGCTCTGTCAGTTTCGTCAGCGAAGCTTCCCTCGAAGGCGATCTGAAAGGAAAGCTTGGACTTGAAAGGGAGCTGCTGCCCGTTAAAAACACCCGCTCAGGTATCGGGAAATCCTCCATGATCCATAACAGCGTGGCACCCAAAATCGATGTCGATCCGGAAACCTACCTGGTGCATGCGGACGGCGAGTTACTTACCTGTGAACCTGCCGTTGAGCTGTCCATGGCGCAACGCTATTTCATGTATTAGGCCATGAACCACGCCACCACCATTTGTATTGGAAATGCTGAATTCGAGGGTGAAATTCTGGATACGGTCACGCTCGATTTCGACAGCCGCCGTCGTCGCCGTCTCAAGTTGACAGCGGATCAGGGGACCGAATTTCTTCTTGATTTACCTGAAGTGCGGACGCTTCGCGATGGCGATGTTCTTGTCCTGCAGGATGGCGGCGGTATTCAGGTGCGCGCGAGCGACGAGCCAGTTGCCGATATCATCTGCAAGGACATTGCGCATCTGGTTCGCGTCGCATGGCATGTTGGAAACCGGCATCTACCGGCTGAACTCCTCGGGGGGCGTCTGCGCATCCGTCAGGATCATGTGATTGAGGAGATGGCAGAACATCTCGGTGCCGAAGTCACGCGGCGACGCGCCCCCTTTAATCCCGAAGGTGGCGCCTACGGGCATGGCGAGACGCACGGACATGATCACAGCCATGGATAACAAGGCGCTGTTTCATCTGATGTCCTGGATGTCGCCTTCCTACCCGATCGGCGCCTATACCTATAGTCATGGCATTGAATATGCCGTTGAGGCCGGGTTGATCGGGAGCCTCAAAGACCTCATGCCCTGGATAGCCGATATTTTGAGCCATGGCAGCGGCAAGTCAGACAGTATTTTGCTGAGCGCAGCGTATCAGGCCGCATCTGAGCGAAATATTGAGGCCTTGAAGGAGATTGCTGAAACAGGTCATGCCTTTTGTTCAACGAAGGAAATCGCGCTGGAGACAACGGAGCAGGGCCGTGCTTTTGTCCGCGTAATTTCCGATGTGATGACACTGTCTCAAGGGCTAAGTGCCGTGCGGGAAAGTTGGGACGGCCCGCTGATCCATCCGGTTGCCGTTGGCATCGTCGCGGCCGATCATGACGTTCCTCTGGAGCAGACTCTCACCGCCTATCTGCACGGCTTTGTTTCCAATCTTGTCTCCGCCGCTGTGCGTATTATTCCTTTGGGGCAAACAGATGGGCAGCGGGCGATTGCCCTGCTTGCCGATAATGTCAATGTGGCGGTTCAGGCCGCGAGAAATATGACACTCGATGATTTAGGCTCCGCGACCCTCATGGTCGACTGGTGCTCATCCTGCCACGAAACACAATATACGAGGTTATTCAGATCATGACGGCATCTTCTAATGGGCCTTTGCGGGTCGGGATCGGCGGGCCGGTCGGTTCGGGAAAAACGGCATTGACGGACGCGCTCTGTAAATACCTTCGGGATGACTATAACATTGCAGTCATCACCAACGATATCTATACCCGCGAGGATGCGGAGTTTCTGACACGCTCCGGCGCCCTGTCGGCGGACCGCATCGTCGGCGTCGAGACAGGGGGGTGCCCACATACGGCTATTCGCGAGGATGCCTCAATCAATCTTGCCGCTGTTGCGGATATTTCTGCGAAATTTGAAGGACTGGAGTTGATTTTGATTGAGTCAGGCGGCGATAACCTGGCCGCAACCTTCAGCCCTGAACTTGCGGATATCACCATTTACGTGATTGACGTTTCCGCGGGAGACAAAATCCCGCGCAAAGGGGGCCCCGGCATAACCCGATCTGATCTTCTGGTGATCAATAAAATTGATCTTGCGCCCTACGTTGGGGCAGATCTCGGCGTCATGGACCGCGATTCAAGGAAAATGCGCGGCGAAAGGCCCTTTGTCTTTACCAATATCAAGGCGGGAAATGGCGTCGCCGATGTCGCCAGGTTCATTATAGAAATGGGCGGCCTGGCCTGATTTTCTGACTTTGACGGAATTTTTGGCACACTGACGCCATAATGGTGCCATAGTCTCCTTTTAAGAGTCTCTTCAGAGGTTTTTTACGAGTAGATTTTTCAGTAGAGGTAATTATGGCCTGTCCATTATGTGGCGGTGAAGTTCAACAGCAGATGCGGACCTACGCAATCACCTATAAACATCTTCAGACAGATGTTGAGCTTCCCGGAATATTTTGCTGCAGCGAGCATTGCGGTGAAGGAATGGTTGAGGAAAGCGCCTGGGACCAGGTTGAAAAGATCAAGGCCGAGTTGAAGGCAAATTACCTTGGCGTTATGGCGCCGGACCATATTCGTGAAGTTCGCACCCATCTCAATCTGTCACAAAGAAAAGCAGGTCAGCTTTTCGGCGGCGGACCGAATGCCTTTCAAAAATACGAAACGGGCAAGGTGACCATTTCACAGCCGATGAATAATCTTCTTCGCCTTGTCGCCAAATATCCGGAGCTGATGATCGAATTGCAGCGTTAAGCCTGACTGCTTCGACCAGCTATTATAGAAAAACAATAGCCAAATAAGTCATCTGCAGTATTATTCCTCTTGAGTAATTGCGGGAGGAATATGCTGCGCGCATGAATAAATTCTGGACCTTGTTGTTTAAGCCCCGTGCCTGGATTGCCAAACTGCTGCTGGTGATTGTGGTTATCGTCTTTTTCTCTCTCGGCTATGTTGGCTATCTCCAGCCTATCAAGGCATTCCTCGATTCAGATGAACTCGCGTTCCATGTTGGCGATATTCGGTTTTCGGTCTTTTTGCTGGTCAAGGCCGGCCTTATTATCATCATACTGTTCTGGTTGGTTGGTATAATATCCGAGCTGTTGGAAGATAGAATTAGGGCGATAAACGGTATTAAGACAAGCAACAGGGCGCTTATCATCAAGGCGATCCAGTTTGTCATCTATTTCACGGCGATCCTTTTTACGCTTGGCGTGCTGGGGATCGATTTGACGGCGCTGACGGTTTTTAGCGGCGCGGTCGGTATAGGTATCGGGTTTGGCCTTCAGAAAATTGCGTCCAACTTCATTAGCGGCATAATCCTGCTTTTCGAGAAATCAGTCGAGGAGGGTGACCTGGTAGGCCTCAGCGACGGCATCTCCGGCTTCGTCCGGGGGACCGGCGCGCGCTATACCCTGATAGAGACCTTTGAAGGACACGAGGTTATGGTTCCGAACGAGGATTTTATCACGAACAGGGTAACCAACTGGACCTTCAGCAATAGCCGTGCGCGCATCGATTTGAATATCGGCGTCGCCTATGGCTCCGATCTCGACAAGGTCTCGGAACTTATCGTAGAGGCGGCGCGGGAGCATCCGAGGTGCAGCGAAGCGCCGGCGGCAGAGTGCTATCTGGTGGATTTTGGCGATAGCTCTGTCAATTTCACACTCTATTTCTGGGTTGACGACGTTGTCGAAGGGCGTATTCGCCCGAAAAGCGACGTACTATTTGCGATCTGGCGAAAATTTGCGGCAAACAACATCGAAATTCCTTTCCCGCAACGTGACCTGCATATCAAAAATCCGGAGGCGTTTAAATGAGCAGTCACGTTTTGCTGGCCTATGAGTTCGACGGGAAGGGGGGCGGCATCCCTCTCACTGGCGACACTATCAGCCGGGAAATAAAGGACGAAAATCTAGCCTGGGTGCATCTGGACCTGAACCATCCCGATACAAAGAAATGGCTGGATCGGGAAATTTCCTATCTCGATCCGTTTGTGGTCGATGCTTTGCTTGCCGACGAGACGCGCCCGCGTATTGCGGAAATCGGTGAGGGCGCGCTGATCATCTTGCGGGGCGTCAATCTTAATGAAAATGCCGATCCTGAAGATATGGTCTCGATCCGCCTCTGGATTGACAGTTACCGTATCGTCAGTGTCCAGAGACGGCAGCTGAAGGCGGTACTGGATATCGAAGAGAAAATAAAGGCGGAGAAGGGGCCTAAGGATGCAGGTCAGTTCATCAACATGCTGATTGCGCGGATCTCGGATCGCATGGCGCCGGTGCTGACTGAGCTTGATGAAGCAACGGACGATGTGGAGGAGAATATTCTCGACAATCCCGATACAGCCTTCCGCGAGAAAATTATCGATATTCGAAAAGAAGCAATTATTCTGAGGCGCTATATATCGCCGCAAAAAGATGCGATTGGCCAATTGCGTCTCTTGGACATGCCTTGGCTAGATGCCGGGCACAAGCGGCATTTGCAGGAGAGTTATGATCATGTAATGCGCTATGTCGAGGATCTGGATGCGATCCGGGAAAGAGCGCAAATCGTCAAGGATGAACTGGCCAATATCATTGCGGATCGGTTGAACCGGAACCTTTATGTGCTTTCTGTCATCGCTGCTATTTTCCTGCCGCTCGGGTTTCTGACCGGCCTGCTCGGGATCAATGTCGGGGGTATTCCGGGAACGGATAATCCGCATGCTTTCCTTATATTCTGCGTTATGCTGGTTATTGTCGTTTCCGTACAGGTTCTTTTGTTCAAAAAACTCAAATGGTTTTGACGGGAGTATAGCGTGGCGTTGATATTACTTGCGGTCAATGGCACGCTGATGCGCGGGCTTGAACTGAACAAGAATCTACTCGCCGTAGAGGCGAAATTTGTGAAAGAAGCCAGGACCGCGCCCGAATATCGGCTATGGACGATTAATGATGTTCACCCGGCGATGCAGCGGGTTCTGAGTGGCGGCGCAGCCCTAGCGCTTGAAATTTGGGCGGTACCGGCAAGCGGCGTGGCCACGGTCCTGATGCAGGAGCCCCCCGGCCTCAGCATCGGCAAGGTCACGCTGTCGGACGGTGAGATCGTTCTCGGGGTGCTTGGTGAGGCAGCGCTCTGTGAAGGACAACTGGAAATTACCGGATATGGCGGATGGCGCGCCTATTGCGCGGCGAACAAAAAATAATAGGTTGGGACGTTTATCATGATCCGGATCAGCAGCAATTTCGATGGCGGCAATATCTATTGTGAAGCCTGTGACGATCCGGCGGATATTCGGCTCAGGATTAAGCCTGATGCGCATGCCGATTTTTTTCAGTGGTTTTATTTCCGTCTGAGCGGCGCAAAAGATATCGATTGCCGGATGAGGCTGACCAACGCCGGTGCTGCCTCCTATACAAAAGGATGGGAAGGATACCGCGCTGTTGCTTCCTATGATCGCGAAAACTGGTTTCGAGTTGATACGGAGTATCGTGATGGGGAACTGATCATCCACCACAAACCGGAATTTAATGCAGCCTATTATGCCTATTTCGCACCCTATTCAATGGAACGGCACGCGGATCTAATCGCCGAAGCCGCGCAATCCCCGCTCGTATCCGTCTCTGTTCTTGGCCAGACCCTCGAGGGGCAGGATATGGATCTGCTGACCATAGGTGAGGTAGCGGAGGGCAAGAAATCATACTGGCTTGTCGCGCGCCAGCATCCCGGTGAAACAATGGCCGAGTGGTGGATGGAAGGGTTTCTGGAGCGGCTGCTCGACGAGGATGATGCGGTGTCAAAGGCACTTCTAAAGTCAGTCGTGTTTTATGTGGTCCCCAACATGAACCCCGATGGCAGCCGGAGCGGGCATTTGCGAACCAACGCGGCGGGCGCCAACCTCAACCGGGAATGGCAGGACCCCGATATCGCGCGAAGTCCAGAGGTCTATGTTGTCCGTGAAAAAATGCGTGAAGCCGGTGTCGATTTTTGCCTTGATGTGCATGGTGATGAGGCGCTCCCGCATAATTTCATCGCCGGTACACAAGGCATCCCCAGCTGGACGGCTAAAAAAGACATGTTGCTGACGGATT
>JAIOYL010000108.1 GCA_021741195.1 Sneathiella sp.
CGGGCTGAAGGCCAAGTTCAAATATGCGGTGGTCTTCGCCTTTATTGTCGCCGCCATCCTGACGCCGCCGGATCCCTTGAGCCAGATTACGCTGGCGATCCCGATCATCATTCTCTATGGGCTGTCGATTTACAGTGTCCGTCTTGTCGAAAAGAAGCGCGAGGAGCGTGAAGCGGCGGAACGCGACGACTGATTTGCTGCCGCAGATGTGGGGCGATCACCACAATTTCGCTATAAATTTCGCAACCGCGCCAAACCCCTCTGGACGGCGGGCGGTTGCGCCCTTATACAACATGCATTCCATCTCTCAACAAGCTGAAATGACGTTGCAATGCTCGATTTAAAATGGATCAGGGAAAACCCGGAAGCTTTCGATGCGGCGATGGCGCGGCGCGGCCTGCCGCCGCAGGCTGCGGCGTTGCTCCTCGTTGACGCCAGCAAGCGGCAATTCCAGACGGAAATGCAGGAAATCCAGGCGCGCCGCAATGCCGCCGCGAAGGAAATTGGCAAGGCAAAGGCCTCCGGCGCTAATACGGAACCTCTCATTCAAGAAGTCTCTGTTCTTAAAAATGCATCTCAAAATCTTGAGACACAAGAACGTGAATTGCAGGCTAAACTGGATAAGTATTTAGCAATACTTCCCAATATTCTCAGTGACGATGTGCCCGAAGGCGCGAGCGAAGAGGACAATATCGAGCTGCGCCGCGTTGGCACTGTTCCGGTATTCGATTTTGTGCCCAAGGAGCATTATGAACTCGGCGAGGCGCTTGGCATGATGGATTTCGAGACAGCCGCGAAAATCTCCGGCTCGCGTTTTGTCATCACCAGCGGCCAAATCGCGCGGCTGGAGCGGGCGCTCGCCGCCTTCATGGTCGATGTCCATACGCTCGAAAAAGGCTACCTCGAAGTCTCGCCGCCGGTCCTTGTCCGGGGGCATACCCTGTTCGGCACCGGTCAGCTCCCGAAATTCGAGGAGGATTTGTACAAGTCGGGCGAGGATCACTACATGATCCCGACGGCGGAAGTGCCGCTCACCAATCTGGTGCGCGACAGCATTCTCGAGGAGAGTGAGCTTCCCAAACGCTTCACAGCGCATACGCTCTGCTTTCGCTCCGAGGCCGGATCGGCGGGCAAGGATACGGCGGGCATGCTGCGCCAGCACCAGTTCGCGAAGGTGGAGATGGTCTCGATCACGACGCCGCAACAGTCGGACGACGAGCATGAGCGCATGACAGCCTGCGCCGAGGATATTCTCAAGCGGCTGGAACTGCCCTACCGGGTTGTTGTCCTCTGTAGCGGCGATACCGGCTTCGGTGCGCGCAAGACCTATGATATCGAAGTCTGGTTGCCGGGCCAGAACGCTTACCGGGAGATTTCAAGCTGCTCGACCTGCGGCGATTTCCAGGCCCGCCGGATGAAGGCGCGCTACCGGCCGGAGGGCGAGAAGGGCACACAGTTCGTTCATACCCTGAACGGCTCGGGCCTTGCCGTCGGCCGCACCCTGATCGCGGTCATGGAGAATTATCAGCAGGCTGACGGGTCCATCAGGATACCGGACGCCCTCGTCCCCTATATGGGCGGGGTCGCGCAAATCAGTAAACAAGAACAATAAGAAAGAGGTTCAATTTTGAGAATATTATTAAGCAACGATGACGGCTTCAACGCTCCGGGGATGGAAACCCTTCGGCGCATTGCGGCGGAGTTGTCCGATAACATCTATGTGGTGGCCCCGGAAAAGGAACAGAGCGGCGCCTCGCGGTCACTGACGCTCCATAACCCACTCCGCATCAACAAATATACGGACCGCGAATATTCCGTCGAGGGCACGCCGACTGATTGCGTCATGATGGCGATGAACTATCTGTTCAAGGGCAAGACACCGGACCTGATATTGTCAGGGGTCAATCGCGGCGCCAATCTTGGTGAGGATGTGCTTTATTCAGGTACGGTCGCGGCGGCAAGTGAGGGAACATTGCTCGGCGTGCGGTCGGTCGCCCTCAGTCAGGGCATCTTCGAAACGGGTGTGATCCATTGGGATACGGCCGCGACTCTGGCGCCGGACATTATCCGCAAGCTTCTTAAACTGGAATGGCCCGCAGATGTTCTCATGAATATCAATTTTCCTGCCGTCGCAAAGGAACAGGTTAAAAGCATCAGGATCACGGAGCAGGGAAAGCGCGATCTGTCGAACCTATCGATTGACGACCGGGTGGATGCGCGCGGACGGGACTATTTCTGGCTCGGTTACCGGCCCTCGCTCGGGACGCCGCAGGAAGGGACGGATTTGTGGGCGATCATGGACCATAGCGTCTCCGTTACCCCGCTCAAGCTCAATCTCACCGAGCACAGGATGGCCGCTGAACTGGAGAAGGCGTTTGCGTGACCGATAATCCTGCACAGAAAATCCGGCTGATCATGGAACTCCGGCGTCAGGGCATCAGTAATACCGATGTGCTGTCCGCGATCGAGCGGGTGCCACGCGATGTTTTTGTGCCAAAGACCTTTCGCGACCGGGCCTATGAGAATATCGCGCTTCCCATCGCCAGCGGCCAGACAATCAGCCAGCCCTATGTGGTCTCCTATATGACCCAGCTCCTGAAACTCGACAAGCGACGCAAGGTTCTCGAGATCGGGACGGGGTCGGGCTACCAGACGGCGATCCTCGCGCGGCTCTGCCGCCGGGTCTACTCGATTGAGCGCTACCGCAACTTGCTGGATGCCGCCGAAGAAGTGTTTAAGACCCTCAAGATCACCAATATCACGACCAAGCTCGGCGATGGTCACAAGGGATGGCCGGAACAGGCGCCGTTTGACCGCATTATCGTCACCGCCGCCGCCGCGGAAGTGCCGCAGGACCTGCTCAACCAGCTTGGAAATGACGGTATCATGGTCCTGCCGGTGGGCCGGGATTCCGGTGATCAGAAGATTTTACGAGTAACCAAAGACGAACATGGCAAGGTCTCGGAGGAGGCGTTATTGCCGGTTCGATTCGTTCCCATGGTTCAAGGGGTTGCGGAAGAAACTTAATTTAACACGAGATATTGTGTTTGATTAAATTGGTTGTGATTCCCGGTCAATTATGCTTAATATTGTCCGTATGATGGCGTGGAACTCAAATTTTTTTGGTCGCGTAGCCCTCGGTAGCTTACTTATTCCGCTGTTGGCAGGTTGCGTCTATGACAATTATCTGCCGCGTATGCGCAGCTCGCAGGCCGTTATCGTGCCGAAGCGGGCACCAGTTGTCGAGACGGTCTCTGTCCCCGCGAATTACTCTCCCGATTATCGGGCGCTTTCCTATCATTTTGTTACGGTTCAAAGCGGCGATACCCTGTCGCGCGTTGCGGCACGGAGCAATGTTCCGGTGCAATCCGTGATCGTGATGAATGGCATGCGCAAGCCGTATCTCATCTATCCGGGGCAGCAACTGAGAATTCCCGCCTTCCGGGGCCACAAGGTTCGTCCCGGAGAGACGCTCTATGCGATCTCCCGCGTCTATGATGTGGAAATTCCTGAGGTGGCCATGTTCAATTCGCTGGACGCGCCCTATACGCTGATGCCGGGAATGACCTTGCAAATTCCCGAGAAAAGTGGCGGTGAAATACAGGTTGCTTCCGCCTCCATGACCGAATGGCCCGAACCCAAGGTGGCTCCCGCCAGTGGCTCGCCGATGGCGGTGAAAACAGTCGTCATCAACTCCCTTCCCGAAGTGGTCGCGGTTCCGAAATCGGAAACCGTCGCGACAGTCGCCCCTGCACCTGAACCGGTTCCAGCCGTTGAGAAGAGCTATCAGGTGGCGAAGCTTGATATCCCGCCGGTACCGAAACACAGATTCAGTATCAAGAAACCGCCCGGGCGAAGCGGCGACGCCTTCACCTGGCCCGTCAAGGGCAAGATTATCTCCGGCTATGGCAAGAAGGCCACCGGCTTTCATAATGACGGGGTGAATATCGCGGTGAAGGAGGGAACGCCGATCCGCGCCGCGGAAAATGGCGTCGTCTCCTATGTCGGCAACGAAATGCGCTCCTTCGGCAATCTGTTACTGGTTTCCCATGCCGACGGCTATGTCACTGCCTATGGCCATACGGAGCGGGCCGTGGTTGCGAAAGGCGATGCCGTCAAGAAGGGCGAGATCATCGCCTATGCGGGTTCGACCGGCAATGTGACCGAAAGCCAACTGCATTTCGAAATCCGCAAGAAGGGCCGCGCGATCGATCCGGTTGCCATGCTGGAATAGGGATATTCAGCCGCGCGGGCGCAACACTGTTTGCGTTTGCGTCACCTTGCCGACCAGTTTTCCTGCATCGTTTCTGACTTCCGTCTCAATGACGATAGTCGAGCCGCCGACATGCAGCGGACGGGCTGTCGCGGTAACCTTGCCTTCCTTCACGGCGCCCAGAAAATTGGTCTTCGATTCAATGGTGGATGTGCCCGTTGCGCCTTTGGGCAAATTGGCGAAGGCCGCTGCACCGCCCGCAGAATCCGCAAGCGCCATTACCGCGCCGCCATGAAGGATCCCGGCGGCGGTGCAAAGGGCCGGGGTCCAGTCGAGGGTCAGGATAACTTCCTCGGGTGACATTTTCTCGGCCTTCATGCCAAGCGTTGCACAGAGCGGCATTCTTTCATGGAGATAGACGGTAAGATCCTTGTTCGTCATCACTTTCTTCTTCTTGTGAGCTTATGGAAAACAGAGCTTTACGCACCGCCATAGGACATTCAATTACCCCGGAGGTAATGGTGGCGGTTCATTTTCTCTTTTTCAAGCGCCAGGCGGTCTCGGTTGCCGCCACCCTTCCTTTCAATCCGCCCGCCAAGTCCCATCTGTCGAGGAAGGTGGCATCGTATTTGCCGCTATAGAATTTCTTGACGTCCGCCTCGAAAATGGAGAAGGGTGGTCCCGCCATCTCGCTCTGGTCATATTCGAAGCAGAGCAGAAACTGCGGCGCGCATCCCGTGATACCGATGACATGCTGCGTATAGGGCCCACGCATGTCTTCAGGGAGCGCTACCAATGCGGCCCTGTCATATACCGCGTCGATGGGGCCGAGATGGTCGCCCCTAAGATCGAAAATATTTCCGACGAAGATGTCGATATCCGGTGCGCTGTAGCGCTTCAGTGCGCCGGCGTTCGATATCTCCGGTTCGACACCAAGGTCCTTGAAGAGTTGCTCAATGGCCAGTTCGCTGAGTTCCGCGCCAGCGACGCGATAGCCTTTCCCAAGGAGCCAGGCGATGTCGAGGGTCTTGCCGCATAAAGGCAGGAAGATGCGGCTGTCCTTCGGCAGGGCCAGCGTATCGAAATGCTTCGCGAGCAGGGCGTTGGGCTTGCTCTGGTGGAAGCCGATTTCATTTTTCTTCCATCTCTCGCGCCAGAAATCCGGATCCATTAATTTCTTCCTTCAGTAGAGAAATTTCGCCCTTGTCATTCTATCATCGTTCCAGTCCGCCCGGCGATATCCTGGATATATTGCCAGGCGACACGGCCCGAACGCGAACCGCGCGTGCGCGTCCATTCGATTGCTTCGGGAATGAACGCCTCTTCGGTGATCGGGATCTTGTAATGCGCAAGATAGCGGCGAATCATTTCGAGATATTCATCCTGCGAGCAGCTATGGAAGCCAAGCCAGAGCCCGAAACGGTCGGACAGCGATACCTTCTCCTCAATTGCTTCGGACGGCATGATCGCGGTCGAGCGTTCATTCTCGATCATGTCGCGGCGCATCATATGGCGGCGGTTGGAGGTGGCGTAAAAAATCACATTGGCGGGCCGCCCCTCGAGGCCGCCGTCGAGAACCGTTTTGAGCGACTTTTAGGTGCTATCATCGCTGTCGAAGGACAGGTCGTCGCAGAACAGTACGCAGCGCCGTTTGGTCTTCTGCAACACCTGCATCAGTACCGGGAGCGAGGGGATATCCTCGCGGTGGATTTCGACCAGCACCAGCGCATTTCCTAGCTCCCGGTTGACGAGGGCATGGGCCGCCTTGACAAGGGAGCTTTTCCCCATGCCACGTGCGCCCCAGAGAAGCGCGTTGTTGGCGGGCAGCCCCTTGGCAAAACGGAGCGTATTGTCGAGCAGGATATCCTTCACCCGATCAATGCCATGCAGCATCGACATATCGACATGGTTGACCTTCGGGATCAGACGAAGCGTATTGCTTTCCGCCTGCCAGACAAAGGCCTCGCCGCTATTGATGTCAGGCGTTTCTTGCGGACCGGGAGCGATCCTCTCCAGACTGTCGGCAATGCGTTTCAGTTGCTCGACGATTTTTTCTTTACTCATGCTCACCAATTGAAAAAAGGAAACGGAAACCCCAATTTACGGGACAGGGAACATAAATGCCACTGTAGGCAGGATTGTTCAAGCATCGTTGAGCTTATCTCTTCGCCGAATTGTCGGAAATTTGCGGATTGCGGCTTGCATTGAGGCCTAAGAACACTATAAAAGTCGTTCAGTAATTTCATGAGGAGCGCGGGTTTACGCCTCTTCGCTTTTAAGAATTGTACCAAAGGACCGTTGCAATGGACCAAGGACTGACCCAACTGCTGCCGCTCGTGTTGATCGGCGTCGTGTTTTACTTTCTGCTTATCCGTCCGCAGCAGAAGCGGGCAAAGGATCACCGGGCAATGATCGAGGCCGTGCGCCGTGGCGACAATGTCGTTACCGCCGGTGGCATCATGGGCAAGGTGACGAAAGTGCGCGACGACAATGTTGTCCAGATCGAGGTGGCCCCCGAGGTCCGCATTGACGTGGTGAAATCGACACTGACGGACG
The DNA here is from genome assembly GCA_021741195.1 of Sneathiella sp. GTDB lineage: Bacteria > Pseudomonadota > Alphaproteobacteria > Sneathiellales > Sneathiellaceae > Sneathiella. Next base: position 6,770 of record JAIOYL010000108.1, read on the forward strand.
TCAAGAGCAAGACGGAGCCTGCAGCAGCGGCACCCGCGGCACCCGGAGCGGTTCAGAAACAAGAAGGCGGAAATCCGCTTACAAAATTCTTCAAAAAGTAACGGCCAAGCCTCATGAACCGCTTCCCCACGTGGAAGATTATCGTCGTGGCGCTGGTCTGCGCTTTCGGCGTTATCTACACGCTTCCCAATTTAGTCAGCAAAGCGACGCTTGACGGATTGCCGGACTGGTTGCCGACCAAACAGGTCAATCTCGGCCTCGATCTTCAGGGCGGATCGCATCTTTTGCTGCAGGTTGATGCCAGCGCCGTGAAAACCAAGATGATGGATAGCCTCGTCGATGGCGTGCGTGACAGCCTGCGCCAGCAGGGGGACAATATCGGCTACCGTGATCTTCGCCATGCAGACGGCGTTGTGTCCTTTACATTGCGTGATCCCGCCGATGAGGAAAAGGTGCGTGAGCGTCTTTCCAGTCTTTCAAACATTATGCCGAACGGTCAGCGTGACGTGGTGATCAGCATCGATGACGGCGGCAAGGTCACGCTGACGCCGAGCGAAGCTGCAATCAAGGCCCGCCTCAGCGCCGCTGTTGATCAGTCGATCGAGATTGTTCGCCGCCGTGTCGATGAGACCGGCGTCAACGAGCCCGCGATCCAGCGCCAGGGAACGGACCGCATATTGGTGCAATTGCCGGGGGTTGACGATCCGGACCGGATCAAGCGCCTGCTTGGCGAAACCGCGCAGCTTACCTTCCACCTTGTCGATCTGTCGGCGAATGTCGGCGCGACCGGAAATGTGCCTCCCGGCTCCAAACGGCTGCCGTCGCTCAATGAACAGGGCAGGAGCTATGTCATCAAGAACCGGATCATGGTTTCCGGTGAAAATCTTGAGGATGCGCAAGCCACATTCCAGAATGGCCAGCCGGTTGTCTCCATCCGCTTTGACGGGCTCGGGGCGAAACAATTCGGCCGGGCGACCAGCGAAAACGTCGGCAAACCCTTCGCCATAGTATTGGATGACAAGGTTGTCAGCGCGCCGCGCATCAACGAGCCCATTCTCGGTGGCGCAGCGGTGATCAGCGGCGGATTTAACGTCGCCGGTGCGCAGGACCTGGCATTACTGCTGCGTGCAGGCGCCCTGCCAGCGCCGCTCAATATCCTTGAGGAACGCTCCGTCGGACCAGACCTTGGCGCCGATTCCATCGCGGCGGGCGAGGTTGCCGGGGTCATAGGCATTGTCGCCGTGGCCGTTTTCATGATTGCAGCGTACGGCCTGTTTGGCATTATCGCCGACGTTGCCCTTGCCATGAATATTTTCCTGATCATGGCTGTCCTGTCGGTGCTGGGTGCAACGCTGACGCTACCGGGTATCGCCGGCATCGTTCTGACCATCGGCATGGCGGTTGACGCCAACGTGCTGATTTTTGAGCGGATCCGCGAGGAGATCAGAACTGGAAAATCACCGTTCAATGCGGTGGAATCCGGCTTCAGCCGCGCCTTCACGACCATCATCGATGCCAACGTGACGACCGGTATTGCGGCCCTGATCCTGTTCATAATGGGTTCCGGCCCGGTCAAGGGCTTCGCGGTCACGCTGCTGATCGGTATCATCAGTTCCATGTTCACCGCCATCATGCTCTCGCGCATGCTGATTTCCTTCTGGATGCAGCGCAAGCGGCCGAAGACACTCGAAATATAAGGGGCGGGATCCATGTATAAAATTAAGCTCATACCCGATAACACCAGTATCCCCTTCATGAAATTCCGGATGCTGGCCTTTGCGATATCGAGTCTGCTGATAATCGCCTCTGCCGCGATATTTTTCAGCGTCGGCCTGAACAAGGGTATTGACTTCGAGGGCGGTATCCTGATCGAGGTCGGGATGAAAGACGCGCCGGATATTGCCGCCATGCGTGGATCGCTCGGCGATCTGGGACTGGGGCAGGTGGCGCTGCAGACGTTCGGCAGCGATAATGATATCCTGATCCGGGTGCAGCGTCAGGCGGGAGAGGCGAAAGCGCAGGAAGTGGCGGTTGACCTGATCAAGAAGCAACTTGCGTCCGATTTCGGCGAAGGAATATCCTATCGCCGGGTCGAATTCGTCGGACCGACGGTTTCGCAGGAACTGGTCTGGACGGCAATCGAGGCGGTCGCGGTTGCCGTCTTTGCCATGCTGATTTATATCTGGCTGCGTTTTGAATGGCACTATTCCGTTGGCGCCGTGCTCGCGCTTGTCCATGATGTTGCCCTGACGATCGGCATGTTTGCGGTTACCGGTATCGAGTTTAACCTCGCCTCCGTCGCCGCCATCCTGACCATCGTCGGTTATTCGATTAACGATACTGTGGTGGTCTATGACCGTATCCGCGAGAATTTCCGGCGGTTCAAGAAATTGGCCGTTTCGGACCTGATTGATCTATCGATCAACGAGACCCTGACGCGGACGACCATGACCTCCTTCACGACTTTACTGGCGCTCGCCGCGCTCTATATCTTTGGTGGTGAAGTGATCCGCGGGTTTGCAACCGCCATGATCTTCGGGATCGTCGTCGGTACCTATTCGTCCATATTTGTTGCCTCGCCGATCCTGCTGCATATCGGACTCACCCACCGCAGCGAGGAGGAGGACGGATTTAAGGCTTCGGGTCAGGCGGAAGTGGAAGCCGAAAGGAAAGGCTGAATTCTGTAGGATTCGGTGAAGGAGGCAACTTGCAGGATATCTCCGGCCGTCCCAAGGAAGGGCAGCAACTGATCAACGGTTACGGTGAAGGCGGATTTCGCGTGAGCGGGATCCGTCATGAGGGATCGGTGCTGATCCTGCCGGAGAAGACCTTGGCCTGGCCGCTCTCGTCAATCGACGAATTGTCGCTCGAAAGCCTGTCTGACCTGACGGAGACGGACGACCATAGCATCGAAATACTGTTGATCGGCTGTGGCGGCGGGATGGCGTTTATCGAGGATGACATCCGCCTTCCACTCCGCAAGCGCGGCATTGTCATTGATACGATGAATACGGGGGCGGCGGTCCGGACCTATAATGTGCTGCTTCTGGAAGGCCGGCGCGTCGCCGCGGCGCTGATCGCGGTCTGAATCTCCTTATATATTACTGACTTTACATATACATGCCGCCGGACGTATGATCTGGCGCGGACAACATTCCGGCTAAAAAACAATAATACCAGTGCCGGGGTGAGCATCTTTTGCATTAAGGGGAACGTTCATGTCGAGTATACTTTCAAATCTCAGGAATACGGTCATTGCGGGAGTGGTTCTGACCATCATTATGGCAGCTGTTGTTTTCTGGCTTACCGGAGGCGGTCTGGACATGGGGCACGCCTATGGCGCCTTCATCATGCGCTGGCTTCATGTTTTAAGTGGTATCATGTGGATCGGCCTGCTCTGGTATTTCAATTTCGTGCAAATTCCGAATATGCCGAATATTCCCGACGAGCAGAAACCTGCCATCGGCAAGGTGATTGCGCCGGCGGCGCTCTGGTGGTTCCGCTGGGGGGCGATGGCGACGATTGTTACCGGGCTTTTGCTTGCCTGGATGAATGGCTATATCGTCGATGCGCTGACATTAAGCGTCCGGGATGGTTTCGCGGTCGACAAGAACCTTGCCATCGGCATCGGCATGTGGCTTGGCATCATCATGTGGTTCAACGTCTGGTTCGTTATCTGGCCGAACCAGAAGAAAGCGCTTGGCATCGTTGATGCGGATGCGGCAACGAAAGCCGCTTCGGCGCGGACAGCAATGCTGTTCTCAAGAACCAACACGATGCTGTCAATTCCATTGCTCTATGCGATGGTGTCGGCTCAGAACCTCTATTAAGCCGGTAGCTTCATAAAAAAGGCGCATCCCGTGAGGGCTGCGCCTTTCTGACAGATTGTCTAGGCGTTAGGCCTTGGCGAGATTTTCGTTGGCGAAATCCCAGTTGACGAGATGCTCAAGGAACGTCGCGATGTAATCGGGCCGGCGGTTCTGATAGTCGAGATAATAGGCATGCTCCCAGACGTCCATGGTCAGGATCGGTGTCGCACCGTCGGTAAGCGGGCAGCCCGCATTGCCGGTTTTCGTTACTTTCAGCTTGCCACCGTCCAGCACCAGCCAGGCCCAGCCGCTACCGAATTGCGTGGCGCCGGCGGCCTTGAATTCCTCGGTGAATTTGTCAAAGGAGCCAAAATCCGACTTGATCTTGTCAGCAATCGCACCGGCCGGGGCGCCGCCGCCATTCGGCTTCATGGAATGCCAGTAAAAGGTATGGTTCCAGACCTGTGCGGCGTTATTGAAAACTCCGGCCTTGGACGCATCCTTGGCGGTATCTTTCATGACCTGTTCCAGAGAACGCGAGTCGTCGCCGAGCAGATTGTTCAGGTTCGTCACATAGGCGTTGTGATGTTTGCCATAATGAAAATCGAGTGTATTCGCGGAGATATGGGGAGCCAGAGCGTCTTTTGCGTAAGGAAGGGGGGGAAGTTGATAAGCCATAATAATCCTCTTGCCAATTTTTTGGTCAAATTGTTTGTTCATATTCAGATGAATAATTCCAGTACCCGTACGGGGAAAGAACTCGCCATTTGCTGTCTCTACAGATATATATAAAAATGCTTGATTTTCCAGCAGTTTATAAATTTTTTTCGTTAAACCGGGGGTAATTGTGACGGTCACTGACCCTACATTCCATTTTTCCGATGAGGCGAAGAAATACGATTACGACCGCTGGTTGACGGCCTTATTCGCGCTTGCCGCCTGCCGCGACGCGATATTCACACTAATCGCCTTCAACGGCGAAATTGCGCGCATCCGTGAAACCGTGTCAGAGCCGTTGCTCGGCGATATCCGTCTGCAATGGTGGCGGGACGCGTTGACAGGGATTGCAAAGGGCGCACCGACCGTCCATCCGCTCGTCAAGGCGCTCGCCGGGGTGATCCCGGCCTGTAATCTGGACATAGAGTTGCTGCAGCGCATGATTGATATCCGCGCCCGTGACCTTGATCCAGCACCCTTTGCAACGACGGCAGAATTGCTCGATTATGCGGATGGGACGGGTGGGATATTGAACAGTCTCTCTGCTTCTGTGGCTGGATTGACCTCGACGGAAGGGCTGGAGGCGGCAAGGCAGGTCGGCAGGGCTTTCGCACTGACCGGGATCATTCGCGCCATTCCCTATCATGCGCGGCAGGATTTGTTGTTGATCCCGGCGGATTTGCTCGCACGGCAGGGTCTGACGGCGGAAACGGTGTTCGTTCCGGAAAACCGCGCGGCCTTCTTAAACGTCGTGGCGGACCTTGAGGCGTGCGCGGAGCAGGAACAGAAGAAAGCGCTCTCCCTGATCAAGGTACGGCCGGCAACCGAGAAGCAGGCGTTCCGGCTCGCACGTCTGACAAGTTTATATCTGCCACGGCTTCGGGCGGCCGGCTTCGATCCTGGACACAGGAAGATGGAGGTGGGGGCTTTACGGAAAATTACCGCCCTATTGACCGGGCGTTAGAGAACGCCAAACTTACATACTTCCAAGGCGCCAGGTTTGCGACTGCATGAAATTCCGGGCGAGGAATTGATAGGTTTCCTTGAGCAGACGCTCGATTG
>JAIOYL010000109.1 GCA_021741195.1 Sneathiella sp.
GGTTGCGCGGATGCCTTCGATCGGGCGGGGGTCAATGGCTTCGACGGCTTCGGAGAAGAGCTTTGCCAATATCCCCGTCGTATGGATCCAGAGAGCAAGTACGCCGGCGAAGGGGCCAAGACCAACCGCGACCACAAACAGCATGGCGAAAACCATCTCGTTGATGGCGCGGAACGTATCCATCAGGCGGCGGACCGGTTGGCAGATCCACCAGGGGACAATATTTTCTGACGACAGGATGCCGAACGGGATGGCGAACACGATGGAGAGGGCCGTTCCCCAAAGCGCAATCTTGAAGGTGACAATTATTTCAGATACATACATCTTCCATTCCGTGAAATCCGGCGGAAAAAAACCCGAGGCGAACTCCGCCATATTAGCCGCATCCTTGATCAGGGCCATCGGTCTCATGTCTGCACCTTCCCAGGACCAGCCAAGCAGGATAAACACCAATGCCCAGCCAATGAGGCTGGTGACGGAGCGTTTCAGGCTGCGCGGCGGCGCCTGAATATCGGAATGGCGATGCGTCACTGTCGTCATGGTAAACACCTCAGATTGTTTAAATGCCAAAACAAGGCAATATCAAATAAAAGAGGCGCCGGAGGTCTTCCGGCGCCGTCATTGGTATCAACAGGTTTTATTGATTTGCGACCATGATATCGAGGTCAGCGAGTTGCTTGTCGATGACAGCAACTTTTTCCTGTTTTTCGGTAGGCGTTGCGCCGTCAGAATTCATGATCTTGACCTTGTTCTTGAAAAGAGCAAGCTGGCGGATCGGATACAGCTGGGTGTTGTTGCTCTCCATAAAGAAACCCTGGCCGTCACTGATATTGGCGAGAACTTTTTTCGCCGCTTCCGTATCGCCGAAACGCCCGTAGGAGAGGAAAAAGCCCTTGATTTCCGACTTCAGTTCCTTCGATAGATCCTTGCGGTACACCATCGGATCCGACGGGATCAGCGGCGAGGTCCAGATAACCTTGATTTTCGCAGCGGCTTCCGGCGCTTTCAGCTTCGAACGGCTGATTTGTTCGGAGTTGTTGGCAGCGATATCTACCTGCTTGTTCGCTGTCGCCATCAGGTTGGTTTCGTGATTGGCGTTACGCACCGTCTTGAAGCATGTCTTCGGATCGACATTGTTTTTGGCGAAGACATAATAGGATGGCACGAGGAAACCGGAGGTGGAATTCGGATCGCCGATACCGAAGTTCAGCGACTTGTCGCATTTGAAGATATCTTCAAGTTTGTTGATGTCCTTGTTGCCGACACTGGTGATGATATGCGAATAGTACCCTTGCGTGCCGTCGGCCTTGGAGGTTTGCGCGAAGACCTCACCGCCGGCGCGGTCAACGGCTTCCATGCCGGACTTATTGCCGAACCAGGCCACCTGAACCTTACCGAAGCGCATGGCTTCGATGACACCGGCATAGTCCGGCGCAAAGAATGCATTGACCTTGCGGCCGAGCGCTTTTTCCATGTCCGCCATGAAGGGTAGCCACTGTACCTTCAGGTTGGCTGTCGATTCGGTGGAAATAATACCGAAACTGATTTCTGCCGGATCGCCTTCCAGAGGCTTGAAATCGGCAAGCGCGCTGGCGGCTGTCAAGGTTGTTGCCGCGATCACTGCGGCGGATAGCAATTTGCGTATCATCTGGTCGTCTCCATGTGAAAATTGCCCGAAAGGTTGCATCCTCACGGGTGGTTTTTAACCGAGGTCGTTACCTCGCTGCGTAGGCCAGAACCAGATCGCCCTCAGCATCGCGCTCCGGGATTGGTTTGGCACTCTTGCCTTCTGCCTTGCGGCGCCGTTCTTCCGGGGACAGCAGTTCAATGCTGTCCGCGCCATATATCTGTTGCAGAAATTCCGGGGTAAGGAGTTTGCTGGGGCCGTCGAAAACGACTTCTCCCTCGCGCATTGCAATTGTCCGAGGGCAATATTTGATGGCGTAATCGACCTGATGCAGGGATACCAGAACAGTCACGCCATCCTCGCGATTGACATGGGCGAGATTGTCCATGACCTTGCGGGACGAGGCGGGATCAAGCGAGGCGATCGGTTCGTCCGCGAGTACCAGTTTTGCGCCCTGAACGATGGTGCGGGCGATGGCTGCGCGCTGTTGCTGTCCGCCCGAGAGATTGGAGGAGCGCTGCGCGGCATGAGAGGCGATACCGACCCGCCCCAGCGCATTCATTGCCCGCTGCTTTTCGGATTTGGTGAAAATCCCGAACCAGGTCCGCCAGCTTGGCGCCTGACCCAGAACCCCCATCAGCACATTGGTCAGGACCGAGAGCCGGCCGACCAGATTAAACTGCTGAAAGACAACGCCGATTTCCCGCCGGTGCCCGCGCACTCCCTTGGCAAGTGCGCCGTTTTTCTGAATGGAAGTGCCGAAAACCTCAATCTGGCCCTGACCCTTGTCGCTGACGATCAGGCCGGCGATATGGCGGATGAGTGTCGACTTGCCCGAACCCGACGCGCCGATCAGCGCGACCATCTCGCTTCTGCCGAGTTCCAGGGAAACATCCTTGAGCGCTCTGTTGGCGCCAAAAGTCTTGTTCAGGTTCCTAACCGAAACAGCCACCATGATATCTTCCCCCTTGCCTGATTCTTTGATTGAGGAGAAATTTATGGCCGGTGGGTATCAGAACGGTGATAGTACTGTGACAGTTTTGTTAAATTGGCGGACTGGAGCATGTCGTCAGTATCAGTAGAAGAGAAAATATCGAAGCTTCCGATCTGGAAGAGCGCTCCGACGATCGAGCCGCTCGGCGGCGGCATGACGAACGAGAATTTTCTAGTGACGGAAAACGGCAGGCGTTTCGTTGTCCGGCTTGGCGGCGATATCCCGTTTCATCACGTAATCCGCTTCAATGAACTTGCCGCCAGCCGCGCGGCCTATGCGGCGGGCGTGTCGCCGGCCATTATCTATAATGAGCCCGGTGTGCTGGTTCTCGACTTTATCGAGGGGCGGACTCTCACACCGGAAGATTTGCGTGGATCCCAGATCCGGCAAAAAGCTATCAGTCTGATCCGGAGGAGCCACCTTGAAATCCCGGCCCATCTGCAGGGGCCCGCGCCAATTTTCCGGGTATTCCACATATTGCGGGATTATGCGCGGTTTATGCGGGAAGAAGACAGCCCGTATAAAGACCGGCTTGCGGACTATTTGCGTATCATTGCCGAAACGGAAGCCCGGTCGGGCCCCTATGATATCGTTTTTGGCCATAATGACCTGCTGGCGGCCAACTTTCTTGATGACGGGGAGCGGCTCTGGCTGATCGACTGGGAATATGCGGGTTTTAACTCGCCGCTTTTTGATCTTGCTGGAATGGCGTCCAATAGCCGTCTCACGGAAGGCCAACAAAAAGCGGTGCTGGAAAATTATTTTGAGGCGCCGCTTAATGATGACCTTTGGGGTCGGTATCAGGCGATGAAAGTTGTGTCGCTCTTGCGCGAAGTGATGTGGAGCATGGTTTCGGAACTTTACTCGACCCTCGATTTTGATTACAGCAGTTACACACGGAACGGCCTCACAGCATTCGATGCGGCCTACGAAACATTCCGAAAGGATTATCTCTGAATGGCGAAAGAACTCCCAACGACCGCCAAAACGGTGATTATCGGCGGCGGGATCGTCGGCTGTTCAACGGCTTATCACCTCGCAAAGCTCGGCTGGACCGACACGGTGTTGCTGGAGCGCAAGAAGCTGACCTCCGGCACGACTTTTCACGCGGCGGGCCTTGTCGGGCAATTACGTTCAAACGCCAATATCACCCAGCTGCTCGGCTATTCCGTCGATCTCTATAACAGGCTTGAAGAGGAGACCGGGCTCGGGACTGGGTGGAAGATGAACGGCGGGCTTCGGCTCGCCTGTAATGAAGCCCGCTGGGAAGAAGTGAAACGGCAGACGACGACCGCGCAATCCTTCGGCCTTGAGATGCAGCTCTTGTCGCCTTCCGAGGCGCGCGATCTTTGGCCGTTGATGACCGTCGAGGATGTCATCGGGGCGGCCTTCCTGCCAACGGACGGACAAGCGAACCCCTCCGATATCACTCAGGCACTCGCCAAGGGTGCGCGGATGGCCGGGGCGTGGATTTTCGAGGATACTGCCGTTACGGATATCAGGATTGAAGACGGGAAAATAAAGGGTATTCAGACGGAAAGCGGATTTATTGAATGTGAGATCGTAATTTGCTGCGCGGGTCAATGGACGCGGGAATTCGCGCGCCGCTTTGGCGTGACTGTGCCGCTCGTCTCGCTTCAGCATCAATATATCATCACCGAGCCTATCAACGGCATACCACGCAACCTGCCGACGTTGCGCGATCCCGACCGGCTCACCTATTACAAGGAGGAAGTCGGCGGTCTTATCATGGGTGGTTATGAGTCCAATCCGGTGAGTTGGGCAGTGGAGGGCATTCCGGCGGATTTTCATTACAGCCTGCTCCCATCCAACTTTGAGCATTTCGAGCCGATGATGGAACTGGCGCTTGGCCGCGTCCCGGCATTGAAGACAGCGGGGATAAAGGAACTTGTCAACGGGCCGGAAAGCTTTACGCCGGATGGTAATTTTATCCTCGGCGAAGCGCCGGAGCTTAAAAATTTCTTCGTTGGCGCCGGGTTCAATGCCTTTGGAATTGCGTCGGGCGGCGGGGCGGGGATGGTGCTGGCAGAATGGGTCGCGAAAGGGGAGCCGCCCTATGATCTCTGGGCTGCCGATATCCGCCGCTTCGGACGGCCACATTTCGACACCGACTGGGTGCGGACGCGAACCATCGAGGCCTACGGCAAACATTACACCATGGCCTGGCCGCATGAGGAGCATAAAAGCGGCCGCCCCAACCGCACCTCGCCGCTTTATGAGCGGTTGAAGGCGGCGGGGGCCTGTTTTGGCGAAAAACTGGGGTGGGAGCGGCCAAACTGGTTCGCCGATCTACCAGCCGGTGAGACGCCGGAGGATATCTACAGCTTTTCCCGTCCTAACTGGTTCAAGGCTGTTGCGTGCGAACACCGGGCGGCGCGGGAGGCGGCGGTTCTGATTGACCAGACCTCTTTTGCCAAATTTTCCCTCAAAGGACCGGACGCGGAAGCGGCGCTTTCCTGGATCGCCGCCAATGACGTGGCGAAGCCCGCCGGATCGCTGATCTATACCCAGATGCTGAATGACCGGGGCGGAATTGAATGCGATCTCACGGCGGCGCGTATTGCCGAGGATGAATATTACATCGTCACGGGCACCGGCTTCGCGACCCATGATTTCAACTGGATCTCGCGGAATATTCCGAAAAACATGAAGGCGGAACTTACCGATATCACGCCCTCCTGGTCGGTCCTGTCCCTGATGGGACCCAATGCGCGGAAGATCCTCGAAAAAGTGACGAAAGACGATATCTCGAACGCGGCTTTTCCTTTCGGCACCTTCAAGTCCATTGAGATTGCCGGAGGCACTGTTCGAGCTCTACGCATCACCTATGTTGGCGAGCTTGGATGGGAGCTGCATTTGCCCGTCGAAAATGCCGCGGCGGTTTACGATGCACTGATGACCGGCGGGAAGGAGTTCGGCCTCGTCAACGCCGGATACCGCGCGATTGAGACCTGCCGTCTTGAGAAGGGATACAGGGCCTGGGGCGCCGACATCGGCCCGGATCATACGCCCTTTGAGGCGGGGCTCGGCTGGGCGGTGAAACTGAAATCCAGTCGCGACTTCAAGGGTCGCGCGGCGATCGAGGCGCAAAAAGAAAAGGGTGTCAAAAATATGCTCGCCTGCTTTACGGTAGATGATCCGGATATCATGCTGTTCGGGCGGGAGACGATCTATCGCAACGGTGAGCGGGTCGGCTGGCTCTCCAGCGGCGGCTATGGTCATACAATTGCAAAATCCATCGGCTATGGATATGTTCGCAATATAGCGGGCGTCGATGCGGAGTATGTTCTAACTGGAGATTATGAACTTGACGTGGCGCTATCCCGCGTTCCCTGCAAGGTGCATTTAAAGCCGCTTGTTGATCCAATGATGAAGAAAATAAAAACATAAATTCCGCGATGGAGAATGAGTAATGCCGAAACCCGATTTTTCGGAAATCACCAGGGATAATATTGTCGAATTTATCGGCGATATCTTCGCGCGCCGGGGAGCGGAGGAATATCTGGGCGAAGCGGTGACGATTTCCGAGCATATGTTCCAGACCGCGCATCTTGCAGAAGAGGCAGGGGCAAGCGAGGAACTTATTGTCGCGGCGCTCTTGCATGACATCGGTCATTTCACCAACGAGTTTCCCGATAACGCGGCGGAGCTTGGTATCGACAGCCATCATGACAGGGCGGGCGCTGCGGTTCTGGCGCCGTTTTTCCCGAAAATCGTCACCGATTGCGTGCGCCATCATGTCTCGGCGAAGCGGTATCTCTGCGCCACGGATCCTGAATATTTCGGTAGGCTGTCCGATGCCTCGGTGCTGAGCTTGAAGCTGCAGGGCGGTCCGATGACCGCTCACGCGGCGGAGAAATTTGCAAAAAACTCGGATATCGATGCGATTGTTCTGGTTCGGAAATGGGATGATGAAGGCAAGGTTCCGGGCAAGGAGACCGAATCATTCGCCTATTTCGCGCCGATGCTGCAGCGGGTAATCGATCGCGGCGGTGCGCGTTAGGGGGCCTCTGCTGCCGATTGATCGCGGGCCATTTTCATGAAAGCGCTGACGAGATTACCCTTACTGCGTTCCTTCAGGCAGATCAGGGCTTCATCCATGAGCGGCTCGCAGCCGGAGATCGGGATCTTGAACAAACGCTCGTCATGACCGAATTCGGCCTCGGAGACGATGCCGATGCCGGCGCCGCTGGCGACAATTTCCCGTATCGCCTCGCGGCCCACTGCCTCGATTGAGGGCTTGAAGGTAATCCCTGCAGCAATGGCGATCTCTTCAAGCTTCTGCCGGGTTTTGGAGCCTTTTTCCCGTAAAACAAGCGGTTGCCGCGCCAGATCCTGCAAGGAAATCGATTTGAGGTTCGACAGCCGGTTTCCAATCGCCGCGAAGGCGATAATCGGCGTTGAACTCAGTTTAACAACATTAAATTCGCGGGATTTCGGGATTTCACCAAGAATGCCAACATCCGCCTCGTAGCTACAGAGTTTGTCGACAATTTCCGCCGTATTGCCGGTGCCGACTGAAATAAACACTCCCGGATATCTCTTCCTGAATGGGCCGAGAATCGGATGAAGGTGCTGCGCGGAATCCGCCATGATCCGGAGTGTCCCTGCACCAAGCGCCCGTGATTCAGATAAGAGTTCCTGCGCCTGATGTTCGATATCAAACATCCTGTGCGTAATTTCCAGCAGCTTCTTGCCAAAGTCAGTGAGCGTCACCTGCTTTTTCTGCCGGTTAAACAACAATACATCATACTCGTCCTCCAGTTTTCGCACCTGATCGGAAATTGCCGGTTGAGTTAGGCACAATGCCTCTGCGGCGCGTGAAAACCCGCCACAAGTGGCGACAAAATGAAAGGCGCGAAGCTGGACATATCGCATTATTTTAGGGGCTCCATAATATTTTTAGTATAATAGCACAATTATTAACTATAAAGCTTTACCATAAATAAAATCTATATAACAATTTTAAATAACGATTTTACAAATAATATGTTGAATCTTACGGTATGGATCATATGGATATTCTTTATTTAATGTGGAGGTGCCCTTAGATGTCGATTGAAGATGTGATCTTGCCCTCCGCGGGCTTTCCGCCACCTGAAATGGGGGAGCCCTATCTGCTGACGCCGGGGCCGCTCACCACCGCTGCCGAAGTCAAGCATGCAATGTTGAAGGACTGGGGATCCTGGGATGCGGATTTCCGCGAGATGACGGCCTCTGTCTCGGCGCAGCTCCTTGCCATTGCCGGCGATAAAAACAGCGAATTTGATTGCGTTCCCATGCAGGGAAGCGGGACCTTCTCGGTTGAGGCGATGCTCGGATCGTTCCTGTCAAAAGACAGCAAGACGCTTGTCCTGGTGAATGGCGCTTATGGCAAACGGATTGTCGATACCCTCCAGTATCTCGGTCGCGCCCATGCCGTAATCGACAAGGGCGACTACATGCCGCCGCGCGGTGATGAAGTGGCGGCGGCGCTGGCTGCAGATACCGCGATTACTCACGTTGTCTTGGTGCATTGCGAGACCAGCTCCGGCATTCTCAATCCGGTGCAGGAAATAGCTGATGTTGTGGCTTTTGCGGGGCGCAAGTTGCTGATCGATTCGATGAGCGCCTTTGGCGCGCTGCCGCTTGATGTCAACACGATCCGGTATGAGGCCATGGTCTCTTCCGCCAATAAATGCATCGAAGGGGTGCCGGGATTTGGGTTTATCATTGCAAGAAAGTCGGAACTGGAGGCCGCCAAGGGCAACAGCCATTCCCTCAGCCTTGATGTTCATCAGCAATGGGTCAATTTCAAGAAGACGGGACAGTGGCGCTTTACGCCGCCAACCCATGTGGTTGCCGCCTTTCTGGAGGCCTTGCGCCTTCATGAGGCCGAAGGCGGCGCCCCTGCACGGCTTACCAGATACACCAGAAACCGTGACGTAATGGTATCAGGTATGCGGGAACTTGGGTTCGAGACTTTACTGAAAGACCGATGGTTATCCCCGATCATTGTCACCTTTTTTAACCCGGCCCATCCGAATTTCAGTTTTAACCGGTTTTATGAATTGATGAAGGCCCGCGGCTTTATCATCTATCCCGGTAAGCTGACCATTGTTGACAGTTTCCGGATCGGTTGTATTGGGAGGATGGACGAGCATGTGATGCGGCGGGTCGTGGCGGCAGCCAAAGAAACGCTGGCAGAGATGAACGTGGATAACGCGTATCCGCCGGAAGCCGCCTTAAAGGAACGCGCCAGACTGGCCGCGTAACAACTACTATTTGGAGTTTGGATAAATGAACAAGATGTTCCCGAGCGGCATTGCCGTCAACGATCGATCCTATCCGTTTCCGAAGGTGACGGCTGTGGCGATCTGTCTTGACGGCTGCGAGCCGGCCTATATCGATGCGGCGATCGCGGCCGGGGTGATGCCGACGATGAAGCGTATCCGGGATACGGGGACCATGCATCTTGCCGATTGCGTCATCCCGAGCTTCACCAATCCCAATAACATGTCGATCGCGACGGGGCGGCCGCCGTCGGTTCATGGCATCTGCGGTAATTTCCTGCTCGATCCGGAGACCGGCGAGGAAGTGATGATGAATGATCCGCGCTTCCTCCGGGTACCGACGATCTTCAAGACCTATTACGATGCGGGGTGCCGGATTGCGATTGTCACGGCGAAGGACAAGCTGCGGGCGCTTCTTGGCCATGGCCTCAAGTTTGATGAGGGCCGGGCGATCTGCTTTTCGACGGAAAAGTCGGATACGACAACAATCCAGGACCATGGGATCGACAATGCCTCGGAAACTCTCGGCATTCCGGTCCCGAGCGTCTATTCGGCGGAACTCTCTGAGTATGTCTTCAATGCCGGGGTGAAGCTGATGAAATCCTTCAAGCCCGATATCATGTATCTGACGACGACAGACTATGTGCAGCATAAAGCGGCGCCGGGAACAAAGGACGCCAACGCTTTCTATGCGATGTTTGACCGCTACCTCACCGAACTCGACGCCCTCGGCGCGGCCATCATCATTACCGGCGATCATGGCATGAAACCCAAGCACAAGGCCGACGGCTCGCCCGACGTCCTCTATATGCAGGACTTGCTCGATCAGAAATTCGGGGAGGGGGCAACCCGCGTGATCCTGCCGATCACCGATCCCTATGTCGTGCATCACGGTGCGCTTGGATCTTTTGCGACGGCTTACCTCACGCCGGATATCGCCCGCGCTGATGTCATTGCGTATCTGGCCGGCATGGACGGAATCGAGCTTGTGCTTGATCGTGAGGCGGCGGCGAAACGCTTTGATCTTCCGCCGGAGCGGATTGGCGATATTGTCATCATCTCCACCGAGAACAGGGTTCTCGGGACCAGCAAGGACCGGCATGATCTGACGGCCCTCGACGTGCCGCTCCGCTCGCATGGTGGTTTGAGCGAGCAGAAAGTACCCTTTATTCTGAACCGCATGGTGACGGATCTGCCCGACGCGCCGGTTTTACGAAATTTCGACGCCTTTTACTATGTCACGCGGGCTGCTGCGGTGCAGGCGGCGGAATGAACAGGATGACGGGGCTTAAGACGAAATTTAAAGTCCGCGTTGAGGCGATGCGTATCGGCGGCAGGAAGGTCACGACCAAGGAGATCGTCGAAGTCCGCTATCCCTATACCAACGAGGTTATCGGGACGGTACCGGCGGGGCAGGCGGAGCATGCACGCGAGGCCTTCGAGATTGCGGCAAAATACAAGCCGAAACTCAGCCGGTATCAGCGCCAGCAAATCCTGTTCAAGGCGGCGGAACTGATCGCTGCACGACGGGAGCAGATTTCGGATGTCCTCACCCTGGAGCTTGGCATCTGCAAGCAGCATTCGCTTTATGAGACCGGCCGGGCCTATGATGTGTTCATGCTTGCGGGCCAGCTTGCCATTCTTGACGACGGCCAGATTTTCTCCTGCGATCTCACGCCGCACGGGAAGGAGCGGAAAATCTATACCAAGCGGGAGCCGGTGAATGTGATTTCGGCGATTACGCCGTTCAATCATCCGCTCAACATGGTGGCGCACAAGATTGCGCCAGCCATCGCAACCAATAGCTGCGTCGTCTGCAAACCAACGGAACAGACACCACTCACGGCGATCACGCTTGCCGATATTCTTTATGAAGCAGGTCTGCCGCCGGAAATGTTCCAGGTGGTCACGGGCTGGCCGCAGGATATCGGCGAGGAAATGATCATTAATGAGAATATTGATATCATCACCTTCACGGGTGGTGTGCCCGTCGGCAAGATGATTGCTGCGAAGGCGGGGTACAAGCGCCTCGCGCTGGAGCTCGGTGGCAATGATCCCTTAATCGTTCTTGATGATTTGAACGATGAGGAACTCGTCAAGGCCGCGGAAATCGCCGTTGCCGGGGCGACGGGCAATTCCGGACAGCGTTGCACGGCGGTCAAACGCATCCTCGTGCAGGAGAATATTGCCGACAAGATCGTCCCGCATATCCTTGAAAAGGCCAAGAAAATCAGATTTGGCAACCCGCAGGATCCGGAGACCGAACTTGGCTGTGTCGTCCATGAGCAGGCGGCGGAAATTTTTGAAAACCGGGTCTTTGCCGCGGAAAAGCAGGGCGCAAAAATCCTTTATCACCCAGGTCGGCAAGGGGCGCTTCTGCCCCCCATCGTCATTGACCATGTCCCTCATGACAGTGAACTCGTGTTCGAGGAAACCTTTGGTCCGATTATCCCCATCGTCCGCGTGCCGAATGATGATGAAGCGCTCATAAAAATCTCAAATTCCACGCCTTTCGGGCTGTCCGCCGGGGTTTGTACCAATCGTCTGGACCGCATCACCCGGTTCATTGACGGACTTGACGTCGGAACAGTCAATATCTGGGAGCAACCGGGGTACCGCATCGAGATGTCTCCGTTTGGCGGGATCAAGGATTCGGGCAATGGCGTGAAGGAGGGGGTTCTGGAGGCTATGAAGTTCTTCACCAATGTGAAGACGTATTCTTTACCCTGGCCCGTAAAATAATGCCGGAACAGGGAGATTGTGGTTTATTTTCGCAATTGTTCTGGCATTAATTCGATAGATAATTATTATGCTTTTATAAGAATAATAGATTTCTTCTATTTGTCACATTACGTCAGTATTAAATTGAGTAAAGACAGATTTGTTTTCCATAAAACTTGCCTCATGAGAGTTTTGGCCGGTTACTTCATTGGAAAAACAAAAACCACAAACTAGGGAGAGCGATAATTATGGCACTATCAAAGACGTTAGCGCTGGCGGGATTTGCCAGCCTTGGCTTGGCGGCCACCGCAATGGCTGGCGAACTGACCGTTTATACTGCGGTTGAGGCTGAAGACCTGAAGCGGTATGCGGAAGAATTCAACAAGGCGCATCCGGATATCACAATCAACTGGGTTCGCGATTCCACGGGCATTGTGACCGCCAAATTGCTGGCCGAGAAAAACAATCCGCAGGCGGACGTGATCTGGGGGCTGGCGGCGACGTCGCTCCTGCTGATGAAGTCCGAAGGCATGCTGGAACCCTACGCCCCTAAAGGCGTTGAATTGCTGGATAAGAAATTCGTTGATAAAAGCAACCCGCCAACCTGGACCGGCATGGACGCCTGGGTTGCC
>JAIOYL010000110.1 GCA_021741195.1 Sneathiella sp.
CTTCCATCAGGCAGCCGTCGCCCGCTATCACATAAGTGTAGTGATCAACGACAGTCTTGAAACGGGCGGCCTGCATCCTTTCGGCAAGCGCCATGCCGACAGCCATGGCCAGGCCCTGGCCGAGCGGGCCGGTCGTCGTCTCGACGCCATCCGCATGGCCATATTCCGGATGACCGGCGGTAATCGCGCCCAGCTGGCGGAAATTCTTGATCTGCTCCAAGGTCATATCCTTGTAGCCGGTGAGGTGCAGCAAGGAATAGAGCAGCATCGAGCCATGGCCCGCGGAAAGGACGAAGCGGTCACGGTCAGGCCAATGCGGCTTCGCCGGATCGAATTTCAGGAATTTCGAAAAGAGCACGGTCGCGACATCGGCCATGCCCATCGGCATACCGGGATGCCCTGAATTTGCTTTCTGGACGGCATCCATGGACAGCGCGCGGATGGCGTTCGCCATGTTATTATGCTTCGTCGAGTTCGGCGATGACTTCAGACCGATTTTGTTCATATTTGGCTCACTTTATCCACCAGCTCATCAAACTATCGTTCCGGCGCTTTTTTGCTCAAAGCGAAAGCAGATACCCGGTCTTCAGATCGCTGGCGCCCCTCTTCGGGTTGGTTTAAATTCGTGTCCGTTTATCAGGTCAATCCGGCTACACTTGCCTTAATGTTACGTCGGCCATATCTGGCGCCGGATTTCAACGGCCGCGAGGCCGTTCCCTTGGAATCGAGGGGAAGATGCCGCCCAATCACCGGTACGTCAACCGCTTAGTTCACGGAAAGCGGGGGAATCCGGATAAAACTGGATCAACCAATTATGTTGACGCGCCTTATGGCATGATCGTATGGTTAAGGATGAGGGATTTCCGGTAACTGATCATATCCAATGTGAAAAAGACTAATGGGGAACTTGCAGAATAGCGAATCAAGAATGGAAGCTGCCATTGAGCGGCTTGAAAAGGCTGCCGCCGCAATCGGCCGTAGCCGCCAGCAGGCCAGTTTCGATATGGACGGCGGCGCGGTCGGCTCCGATCTCGCCGCGGAAAATGCCGCTTTGAAAAAGGAATTGGAAACGCTGCGGCAGAAATATGACGCGTTGAAACAGAAGGCGGATACTGTCTCGGGCCGCCTTGACCGTTCCATCGGACAGCTCAACATGATACTGGAGCAATAAAATGGCCTCACTCACAGTCAGGGTAAATGGCAGGCCCTATCCAATTGTCTGCGGCGACGGGGAAGAACAGCATCTCGAATATCTGGCTGAATTTGTCGACAAGAAGGTTCAGGACCTGACCGCGTCGGTCAGCAACGCCAGCGAAGGCCAGCTTCTTCTGATGGCCTCGTTATTGATCGCCGATGACCTGTCGCAGGCCTATGAGACAATCGAGAAGCTCCGTGAGGGAACGTCGGAGGCGGGGACTGCTGCCGGGCACGACGCCTGGGCGGAAAAAATTGAGGCTATTGCACAAAGACTCGAAAATGCTTAAATAGGCGTCGATGCTGCACTGGCTTGTGCGTTAGACGAATGACATCCTGGGGCCAATAACGAAATCCTGGGAGCTGATCCCTGACTGGACCGTGGTCCTACTATATCGGCGCCCACCTGACTTGTCAGGCCACAGAGATTTCCACGCGTCGACGGCTATGTTGGTGCAGCATTTTATTTTTATGTCCAGACCCTGCTGAAAAGCCGCCCGTGACCCTCTCTCTTTCCCAGCAAAAACAGGCGCAACGCAAAGCAGCCTTCGCGACGCGCGCCAATATTGACGCGAGCGGCAAAGGCGAGGCAGCAGCCTCTAATTTCCTCAAAAACTTTGATGCGCTCGGCGGGGAGATTCTGTCGCTCTACTGGCCGCTCGGCGATGAACTGGATACAAAGCCCTTGCTCCACCGGCTGCATGAATTAGGCGTGGCTTGCGCCCTGCCGGTGGTGGAGAAGAAGGACCAGCCGCTGATGTTTCGCAAGTGGGAGCTCGATACGGTGCTCGAGCCCGGCAATTTCAATGTTTTGATCCCCACAAAAACCGCCCCTGAACTCACGCCGACAATCGTGCTCGCGCCTTTGCTTGCCTTTGATGCCAGAGGCTATAGACTGGGCTATGGCGGCGGCTTTTATGACCGCACTCTTGAGAAGCTGCGAAAAGAAGGCCGGTGCATGGCCGCTGGCTATGCTTACGCAGGTCAGGAAGTGGCCAAGGTCGTCACTGATTCTTACGATCAGCGGCTCGATTGGATTGTGACGGAAGAATATGTTAGGAAAATAGCGTGAAAATCCTGTATTTCGGGGATGTGGTGGGCCGTGCGGGCCGGGATGTGCTGGTCGGGCGGCTGCCGGAAATCCGCGAGCGCCTAGCGCCCGATTTCATCGTCGTCAATGGCGAGAATGCGGCGGGCGGTTTCGGCATCACCGAAAAAATCGCCGAGGAGTTCTATGGCGCCGGTGCGGACTGCATCGTGCTTGGCAATCACAGCTTCGACCAGAAGGAAATCATGCCCTATCTTGAGAAGGATGCGCGCATGCTGCGTCCGCTCAATTACCCGAAGGACACGCCGGGGCGCGGCGCGAGCGCCTTCAAGACCCGGCGCGGCAAGACGATCCTGGTAATGCAGGTGATGGGAAGGCTCTTCATGGACCCGCTGGATGATCCCTTTGCGGCGGTCGAGAAACTGCTGGCGGGAAATCCTCTCGGAAAAAAATATGACGCCATCCTCGTCGATATCCATGCCGAGATCACGTCCGAGAAAATGACCATGGGGCAATTCTGTGACGGCCGCGTCTCGATGGTCGTTGGCAGCCATACACATGTGCCGACGGCGGATGCGCAGATCTTTACCAAAGGCACCGCCTATCAGACCGACGCGGGCATGTGCGGCGACTATAATTCTGTGATCGGCATGGAGAAGGAGGAACCGCTCCGACGTTTTACCCGCAAGATCCCGGGCGGGCGATTTACCCCGGCGATGGGCGAGGGGACGGCCTGCGGCATTTTCGTTGAAACCGACGATAAAACCGGCCTTGCAAACTATATATCGCCTCTCCGCGTTGGCGGCCGGCTGAAGGAGCAATGGCCGGAGATCTCCTGAGCCCCGTGATCTTCGCAAAAAGGACGTGCCTCTTTCAAAGGGATCGGTTACAAACGGCGTTATCGTAAATATTATAGTTAAGACCAAGAGACGAGATATGGCGGGACATTCACAATTCAAGAACATCATGCACCGCAAGGGCGCGCAGGATAAGAAGCGGGCGAAGATTTTTGCCAAGCATATCCGCGAGTTGACCGTGGCGGCGAAATCAGGCCTTCCGGATCCCGCGATGAACCCGCGCCTCAGGAGCGCGCTGGCGGCGGCACGGGCCGACAATATGCCCAACGACAATATCGACCGGGCGATCAAGCGCGCCTCGGGCGAAGGCACGGGGGAAACCTATGAGGAAATCCGTTATGAGGGCTACGGTCCGGGCGGCGTCGCCATCATTGTCGAGGCGCTGACCGATAACCGCAACCGCACCGCCGCTGACGTTCGCGCCGCCTTCGCCAAGTCCGGCGGGGCGATGGGCGAGACCGGCTCCGTCTCCTTCATGTTCGACCGCGTCGGGCAGGTGATTTTCGAGGCCAGGGATATCAGCGCCGAGCAGATGTTCGGAGCGGCGCTGGAGGCAGGCGCGGAGAATGTCGAGAGTGACGGGCAGGTTCATGACGTCACTTGCGCGATGGAGGATTTCAACGATGTGCGCGATGCGCTGGAAGAGAAATTCGGTACGCCGCAAGCGGCGGGCGTTATCTGGAAGCCGCAGAATACCATCCCTGTGGAAACCGAGGATCTGGCGGTCTCGATCTTCAAGCTGGTGGACGTGCTCGAGGATAATGACGACGTGCAGAGGGTCTCGGCCAATTTCGATATCCCCGAAGAGATTATGGAAAAACTGGACGGGTAACACCTGAAAGGATTATCGTTCAACATGCGTTTATTGGGGCTGGATCCGGGACTTCGCCACACCGGCTGGGGGATCATCGAGGTGGAGGGAAACTCCCTTCGTCATCTGGCCAATGGCGCGGTTTCCTCGGACGGCGCCCTCGATCTGTCGCAGCGTCTTGTGCAGCTTTATGAGGGGATCACGAAAGTGATCCTCGACTGGCAACCGGTGGAAGCGGCGGTTGAGGAAACCTTCGTCAACAAGAACCCGGTCTCGACCCTGAAACTCGGCCAGGCGCGCGGCATCGCGCTGCTGGTGCCCTCGCTTCACGGCCTCGCCGTCGAGGAATACGCACCCAACAAGATCAAGAAATCCGTGGTCGGCGCGGGGCATGCCGGGAAACAGCAGATCCATGCCATGGTCGGCATGTTGCTGCCGGGCTGCGTCATCGCCAACGAACATGCCGCCGACGCGCTCGCGGTCGCCATCTGCCACGCCCATCACGCGGGCAGCAACCGCAGCCTGAGACATGCCACCCAGATGGCCGGACGGGCGTCATGATTGCGAAATTAACCGGAAAGCTCGACAGCGCCGGCGAGGACTGGATTGTCATTGATGTCGGCGGCGTCGGCTATCTTGTGTTTTGCTCAGGCCGGGTACTTCGCAGCCTGCCTGAAATGGGCGGTTTCGTTTCCCTGCATATCGAGACCCATGTCCGCGAGGATCATATCCATCTCTACGGCTTTCAGGAAGTGGCGGAGCGCGCCTGGTTCGTCATGCTGCAGACCGTGCAGGGGGTCGGCGCCAAGGTCGCGCTCGGTATCCTGTCGCTTTACGGCGGCGATGAACTGACGCAGATCGTGGCTGCCGCGGACAAGACGGCTCTCACCCGCGTTTCCGGGGTCGGGCCGAAGGTCGCAAGCCGGATCACGACGGAGCTCAAAGACAAGGTCGCGAAGATGAACCTCGGACCGGCGGCCTTCAATGCGGGAGCATCTCTGAAATCCGTCGCTGTCCCGGCGCAAAACGCGGCGGGGGATGCGGTTTCGGCACTGGTCAATCTCGGTTATGGACGGGCGGAAGCTTTCGGCGCAGTCGCATCGGCGGCCCGCAGCCTGGGACCGGAGGCCTCGGTTGAGACCCTGATCACCGCCGGACTGAAGGAGCTTGCTGCATGACCGAAGAAAGGCTTGTCAGCGCCGCCGCCAATGATCAGGAGGAAATGGAAACCCAGTTCCGTCCACAGATCCTTGCTGATTTTATCGGCCAGAAACAGGTCCGCGAGAATTTGAGCGTATTCATCCAGGCCGCGAAGGCGCGTGGCGAAGCCCTTGATCATGTGATGTTTTTTGGCCCCCCGGGCCTTGGCAAGACGACGCTCTCGCAGATTGTCGCGCGCGAGCTTGGCGTGAATTTCCGGGCGACAGCCGGACCGGTCATCACCAAGGCGGGTGACCTTGCCGCGCTCCTCACCAACCTTGAAAAGAACGATGTCCTCTTTATCGACGAGATCCACCGTCTGAGCCCGGCGGTCGAGGAAATTCTCTATCCGGCGATGGAGGATTTTCACCTTGATCTGATCATTGGGGAGGGGCCGTCGGCGCGCTCCGTGCGTATCGACCTGCCGCCCTTCACGCTAGTCGGCGCGACAACGCGTTCGGGGCTTATCACGACGCCGCTTCGCGAACGCTTCGGCATTCCGCTGCGCATGAATTTCTATGAGCCCGAGGAATTGAAACTCATCGTCGCGCGTGGCGCGCGGGTCCTTGGCGTGAATTTGACGGAAGATGGCGCGATCGAGATTGCCAAACGGAGCCGGGGAACCCCGCGCGTTGCCGGGCGGCTCCTGCGCCGGGTTCGGGATTTCGCGGCGGTCGCCGGGGCTGATCTTGTCGATGCGGTCAAGGCCGATGCGGCGCTCAACCGTCTCGAGGTCGACAAGCGCGGGCTCGATAGTATGGACCGGCGTTATCTGGGGCGCATTGCCCGCGATTTCGGTGGTGGCCCGGTCGGGGTGGAGACACTCTCGGCGGCGCTCTCCGAGCCGCGCGATGCCATCGAGGATATTATCGAGCCCTATCTGATCCAGCAGGGATTCCTGCAGCGGACACCGCGCGGGCGGATGCTCACCAGGGCGGCGTTCGATCATCTGGGGCTCGCCTTTCCCAAGGCCGTAAGCGAGCAACTGTCAATGATAGAAGAAGAGAGTAGCGATGACTGAGGGGGTAATGCTCGGCCGGTTCGAGGCGGGATCCGAGGGCACACAGCATGTTTTCCCGGTGCCGGTCTACTGGGAGGATACGGATGCGGGCGGGATTGTATATTACGCCAACTACCTCAAGTTCACGGAGCGCGCCCGCACCGACATGCTGCGCGGTCTCGGCATCAACCAGCAGGAAATGCTGGAGGAGGGGGCGAATTTTGTCGTCCGTGCCTGTAAAATCGAATATCTGAAGCCAGCGAAGATGGAGGACCAGCTTGAAGTGGTCACTCTTGTGACAAGTTTGCGAGGGGCTTCCTTGCATATGCAGCAGAATATTTGCCGTAATGGCGAAATATTGGTGGAAACAACGGTCCGCGTCGCCTGTCTTGGGGAAGATGGCCGGCCACAGCGTCTTTCTTCTGCCATAAATGACAAGTTTAATGCGCTATTGGGCTATTCGGGTTTACTTGCGAATACATCAGCCAGGGAAGAGTAAATGGAAAAGGAAGCTATAGTCGTTGCCCAGAGCATGGGCGGCAGCGCCCACGATTTATCAATGATCGGCCTGTTTGTTCAGGCCGATATTGTTGTGCAGATCGTGATGCTTGTGCTCGTGCTCGCCTCGTTCTGGAGCTGGGCGATCATTATCGACAAGATCCTGCGGTTTCGCCGGGTCACCGCCGATTCAGACGAGTTCGAGAATGAATTCTGGTCGGGCGGCAATCTCGAGGATCTGCACCGCCGCGTCGGGCCGAGCCCGGATAACCCGCTTGCCATGCTGTTTGCGGCGGCGATGAAGGAATGGGCCCGCTCGACGGAGAAGGGGCTGGGCAAGACGGCCCATACCGGCCTGCAGGCGCGCATCCATCAGGTCATGCGGGTCACCATCGACCGCGAGGTTGAACGGCTCGAAAAATATCTCGGGTTTCTCGCGACCGTCGGCTCGACAGCGACATTTCTTGGATTGTTCGGGACCGTCTGGGGCATCATGAACAGCTTCCAGTCGATCGCCGCGACGAAGGATACCAGCCTTGCCGTTGTTGCGCCGGGTATTGCCGAAGCATTGTTCGCAACCGCACTCGGCCTCGTTGCCGCCATTCCGGCGGTGGTCGCATACAACAAATTCTCCAATGATCTGCAGCGGATCATCACCCGCCTTGAAGGCTTTGCCGGGGAATTTTCCGCGATCCTGTCCCGCCAGCTTGACCAGGGCGACTGATCATGGATGCAAGCCACTACAAAGCCTTTACCGGCAAGGGCCGCCGCCGCCGTCATCAGCAGATGTCCGAAATCAATGTGACGCCCTTTGTCGACGTGATGCTGGTGCTGCTGATCGTCTTTATGGTGACGGCACCGCTCTTGACCGTCGGGGTGCCGCTCGAACTTCCGAACACCAAGGCGGCGACGGTGCAGGGCAATGATGAGCCGCTGGTGATCAGCGTCGACGGCGAGGGACGGCTGTATCTGGAAGATATCGAGATACAGCTCGATAATCTGGTGCCAAAACTTCGCGCCGTCACCGGGGCCAAGCAGGATCAGCGGATTTTTGTCCGTGGGGATGCCAATGTTGCCTATGGGCGGGTCCTGACGGTGATGGGCGAAATCCATGACGCCGGTTTCACCCATGTGGCCATGGTCTCCGCCGGTCCGGGCAAGAAAAAACCCGCCACTGACAAAGACAGCAACAAGTAAGGGGCAAACCTTTAACATGAGAGTGCCCGCCCTAGCATCGGCCGTTCTGCATATGCTGATCCTTGTGATCATGTATGTCGGTCTGCCGTTGTTTACGGACCCGAAGGTATTTGAACCACCCGTGGTGATCGAGGTGGAAATCGTTGATGTTGCCGATATCACCAACCTGCCCAAACCGGTGCCGGAAGCGAAACCGGAAGAAAAGCCCAAGATTGAGCCGAAACCGGAACCGAAGCCGGAGCCGAAACCCGAGCCGAAACCGGAACCGAAGCCTGAGCCTAAGCCGGAACCAAAACCCGAGCCCAAGGCGGAACCTGTTCCGGAGCCGGAGCCCGCGCCAAAACCTGAACCCAAGCCCGAACCGAAACCCGAGCCCAAGCCGGAGCCGAAACCCGAACCAAAGCCGACGCCAAAGCCTGTTCCCAAACCGGTTGTGAAGCCGGTGGTAAAACCCGCGCCGAAGCTGGAACCCAAGCCGGAGCCGAAAAAGCCGACGTTCGATCTCAAGCAGATGAAGGCGCTGCTGGACAAGAAAAAGCGCGAGCAGGCATCGAAAACGCCCGACGACACGGACACAAAAAAGCCCAATTCTGCTGAAAAGGTGCCGAACTCGTCAACCAAGGCAATGGATGCGTCCCTGCCTCTGACGATGAGTGAGAAGGATGCGTTGAGGCAGCAGGTGCAGAAATGCTGGAACCCGCCGACGGGCGCGGCGAATGCAGAAGAACTGGTAGTTTCAATCCGGATGCAGTTTAATCAGAACGGGACATTGAATGGTTACCCGGAAATTGTTAATGGTGGCGGATTCAAGAACGATTTTGAAAGGGTTGCGGCGGAAAGCGCACGGCGCGCGGTTATCCAGTGCCAGCCATATAAGCTGCCAGCGGAAAAATATGAAAGCTGGCGTGATGTCACGATGAATTTCAATCCGAGAGATATGTTCTAGGTGATGGGAAGAATGATGATTGGTAGAGTGCAGAAATTCCATATCTTTTTAGCCGGCCTGATGGCGGCGCTGGTGATTTCCAGCGTGGCGCGCGCCGAGCTTGTCATTGATATCACCCAGGGCAATATCGAGCCGATGCCCGTCGCGGTCACGGATTTCTACGCCGACAACGATGCGACAGCGAAAATCGGCAAGCAGATGGCGGACGTCATTCGCGCCGATCTGGAGCGCTCCGGCCTGTTCAAGCCGATTGACCAGCGCGCCTATCTGCAGCAACCGAAAGACCTGCAGGTCACGCCGGTCTTCGGCAACTGGCGGAAAATTGCCGCCCAGGCGCTGTCCACCGGCCTCGTCCGGGCGCTGTCCGACGGCCAGATCAACGTGCAGTTCCGCCTTTGGGACGTCTTTGCGGAGCAGTATCTTACCGGCATTCAATATACCACCCCGCCGTCCAACTGGCGGCTGACGGCGCATCTGATCGCCGACCAGATATATAAGCGGCTCACGGGTGAGGAAGGCTATTTTTCAACCCGGATTGTCTATGTCTCGGAAACCGGTCCCGCCGATCATAGGATAAAACGTCTGGCAATCATGGATCAGGATGGGGAGAACCACCGCTTCCTGACCAGCGGCAACGAACTGGTGTTGACCCCGCGGTTTTCACCGGCGCAGGATTCCAATATCCTCACCTACCTGTCCTACTTCAACGACAAGCCAAGGGTCTATCTCTACAACATTGATACCGGGCAGCAGGAAATTCTGGGTGATTTTCCGGGCATGACCTTTGCGCCGCGCTTCTCGCCGTCGGGAAACCAGGTCGTCATGAGCATGGCGCAGGACGGCAACTCTGAAATATATTTGATGGATTTGCGGACCCGGGAGATGAAGCGCCTGACCAATAATCCCGGCATTGATACGGCACCGTCTTTCTCGCCTGACGGAACGCAAATTACCTTTGAATCGGACCGCGGCGGACGCCAACAGGTCTATGTGATGGATGCTGACGGGTCAAATGTGCATCGAATTAGCTTCGGTAGTGGCAATTATGGCACACCTGTCTGGTCTCCGCGCGGCGACTTGATCGCCTTTACGAAACTGACCGGCGGGAAATTTTCCATAGGCGTTATGCGCACTGACGGCTCGCAGGAACGGATCCTGACCGAAGGTTTTCATAATGAAGGGCCTACCTGGGCGCCAAATGGCCGCGTTTTGATGTTTTTTCGGCAGATTCCGGGAAAAAATGATGGAACAAATGATAAAGTTCGCTTGTGGTCCATCGATTTAACAGGATATAACGAACGCGAGGTTATCTCGCCTCGTGACGGCTCCGACCCAGCTTGGTCGCCGCCGTATAACTTGAACAGGTGAGATCAAACCAGTATAGTTTGCGAGTTTAAGTATTCAGGGGGACCATCTTTTTAGTTTTCTCAGAGATACGAGAGTATCATTGTGCAACTTGAGATACCCAAAGTTCAATGATTTCCAGAGGATGGGAGTTAAGTAAATGCGGCTCAATCTAGGCCTTAAAACCTTAAGTATTTTCACAGCGTTGCTGCTGGTTGCGGCATGTGAAACGGCACCAACGGAAACCGGTGACAGCTCAGGTGGGGGCGCGACTACCCAGACGAGCGGAACTTCCGGTTCAACAACGACAACCGTCGTTACCGAAACTGTTAAAACCTCGGTTCAGCCGGGCAGTCAGGAAGATCTAGTCCTGAATGTCGGCGACCGTGTCTTTTTCGGGTTCGACAAATATGACCTGTCCGATGAAGCGCAGGCCACATTGCAGCGCCAGGCTGCATGGCTGAACGCGAACCCGGCGGTTACCCTTGTGATCGAAGGCAATTGTGACGAGCGCGGCACGCGGGAGTACAACCTGGCTCTTGGCGATCGCCGGGCGACAGCTGTTAAAAACTACCTGGTGACACTGGGTGTTTCAGCAGGCCGTCTGTCCACGATTTCCTACGGCAAGGAACGTCCCGTGGCTCTTGGCCATAACGAAGCTGCCTGGGCACAGAACAGACGTTCGGTTTCGGTTGTAAACTAAGCGCAACCCAAAATTCAAAACGCCCGTTGCCGTACTAACTAGCTTAGTGCCGACAGCGGGCGTTTTTTATTTTTGCGAGGGCAGGCTCGAAAACTGGGCGCTCAACCTTGTCCTGACCATAAAATTGCCAATATTCCGAACGAGTTTGAAGTGATAAACTTTTACTCAAGAGATCGGGGAGAGGGTGTGCTGCCAATGATTGGAAGCCTAAAAGTATCAGAAACAGGAAAATCCAGGTATTCTTTTGGCCGGAATTTTGTCACCGGATGCCTGTTGGCCATATTCATGATACTCGGTGGCGCCACGGCGGCCAGCGCCCAGAGCAGTGAAGTCCAGGCGCTTGTCAACCGCATCAACCGGCTGGAGCAGGACATTACCGATATGCAGCGGCAGGTCTATAGCGGTGCGCCGCCTGCGGCGCGTCCTTCGGCCTCCACCTCCTCATCCCTTCCGGCGGCGGCGGGCAATTTCAGCAATGTCAGCAAGGACGGACTGGCGCTGCTGTTACAGCGGATCAATGCGCTGGAGGCGGAGCAGCGGCGGTTGACCGGCGTTCAGGAAGAGGCCTCCTTCAAGATTAACCAGATCGGCACCCGGCTCGACAAATTGGTGAAAGACGTTGATTTTCGCCTGACGGATATCGAACGGAAACTGGGAGGGCCGGGGGGCGCGCCGCTTGCCGCAATTTCCGGTTCGGAATCGGTGACGGCCCCGATCGAAACGACTCCGCAAACCTCCGGCCCCGTCGTGATTGGCGGCGAGAGCCTGCCAGGGGGCAGCAAGGTTCTCGGCACCCTTGCCGCGCCGGCGGGAGCGTCCACTGCCGCAAGCACGGGTACGGCGGCGGCGACATCGCCAACGGCAACGGCCTCCGCCTCTCCGACCGGCAGCGTTCTGCCGGCGGGCTCCGCCTCGGATCAATATAACTACGCGATCTCCCTGGTGCGGGCGGATCGCTATGACGAGGCACAAGTCGCCTTTACCGAGTTCATGAAACTCCATAAGGACGACGAACTGGCTGGTAACGCACAATACTGGCTCGGGGAGACCTACTATGTGCGCGGGGACTTCCCCAATGCCGCCTCGGCCTTTTTCGAGGGCTATCAGAATTACCCGAACAGTTCCAAGGCGGCGGACAATCTCCTGAAACTCGGGATGACGCTCGGACGTATGGACCAGAAGCAGGAAGCCTGCGCCACGTTTGCCCAGATGGACAAGCAGTTCGATAAACTCCCCTCCCGGCTCGCCAGCACTGCCGCACGGGAAAAGCAGAAGCTCGGCTGCGCCAACTGACGTGGCGGGGT
>JAIOYL010000111.1 GCA_021741195.1 Sneathiella sp.
CCGTCTCTCTTGCGACCATTTACAATAATCTGCATCAGTTTACGGCGGCTGGTTTGCTGCGCGAAGTTGTTGTTGATTCCAGCCGCTCCTACTTTGATACCAATGTCATGCCCCACCATCATTTCTTTCACGAGCAGACCGGAGCACTGGAAGATATACCGAAAAGCGCACTCACCGTTGATAATATTCCGTCCCTGCCCGAAGGGACGGAAATCAGCAGCGTCGACGTGATCGTCCGGGTAAATTCCGTCCGCTAGTACCGAAGACCAATATCGTGGAATTTTCTTCTTTAGAAGAATTCTAATCTGTTGACACCCCATCCCGACCGCCCTATATTCAGGGTGTAATCCTGTTCATATCTGAACAGATAAAATCCACTATCATTCCAGGAGGACTTTATGTCTCTAGCGGGAAGCAAAACCGAACAAAATCTGAAAGATGCCTTTGCGGGTGAATCCCAGGCCAATCGCCGTTACCTCTATTTCGCGCAGAAAGCCGATGTAGAAGGATATAACGACGTGGCGACGGTTTTTCGCTCGACGGCGGAAGGCGAAACGGGCCATGCGCACGGACATCTGGAATATCTTGAGGAAGTTGGCGACCCGGCGACAGGTCTGCCAATTGGACCTACCGGAAGCAACCTCAAGGCCGCCATCGCCGGCGAAACCCATGAATATACGGACATGTATCCGGGCATGGCGAAAACCGCCCGCGAAGAAGGCCATGACGAGATCGCTGACTGGTTCGAAACCCTTGCAAAAGCAGAAAAAAGCCATGCAGGGCGTTTCCAGAAGGCATTCGACAGTCTCGATAGCTAATCCGTTCGGATTAGACCTTTGACAAATCCAGGGGCAGCGAAGCAACCGTCGCTGCCCTCCATTTAAATACGCGGCAATTCAGGGAAAGATTATGCGCGAAGGAAGTCTTGACGCACCAACACGGCATATTATCGACTGGACTAATTCTGATTTCTACGACGAGCAGAAACTGGATGAAGAACTTCGCCGGGTTTTTGACATCTGCCACGGCTGTCGTCGCTGCTTTAACCTCTGCGATTCATTTCCCAAATTATTCGATCTGATCGATGCCTCCGAAACGGAAGAACTTGACGCTGTTGCCTC
The DNA here is from genome assembly GCA_021741195.1 of Sneathiella sp. Classification (GTDB taxonomy): domain Bacteria; phylum Pseudomonadota; class Alphaproteobacteria; order Sneathiellales; family Sneathiellaceae; genus Sneathiella. The sequence continues at coordinate 1,122 of JAIOYL010000111.1, forward strand.
AGCGGATTTCAAGCCGGTCGTTGATGCCTGTACGCTCTGTGACATGTGCTTTATGACGAAATGCCCCTACGTTCCGCCTCACGAATTCAACCTTGATTTCCCGCATTTGATGCTCCGCTATCGGGCGGTGGAAAAGCATAACAGCAAGGACAAGCTCGTTTCGCGCGAGCTTGCGAAAACCGACCGCAACGGCAAGCTGGCAGCGCCCGTCGCGCCGATTGCCAACTGGGCGACCAGCACATCCAATGGCTTTACACGCGGTATCATGGAGGCAACGCTCGGCATCGACAAACATGCTGCGCTGCCGAAATATCACTCCAAATCGCTGGTCAAACGCGCCGCCGAAAATCCACTCCAAATTAATAAAGACGCCCCCGCCTTTGGACGCAAGGCAGTCATTTATGCAACCTGTTTTGGCAATTACAACAATCCGAAAACCGGAGAGGCAACCCGCAAGGTTCTGGCGAAAAACGGAATTGAGACCGAAGTGATTTATCCTGGGTGCTGTGGGATGCCGCTGATGGAGCAAGGTGATCTTGCCGGCGTCGTTGACAACGCCAAAAAAGTTTCCACCGAGCTCAGGTCATGGATAGACAAGGGATATGACGTGATCGCCCTTGTCTCGTCCTGCGCCCTGATGCTCAAATTTGAATGGCCGCTCCTCGCGCCCGGTATCGAGGATGTTGAAAAGCTCTCCAAGGCGACATTCGATGTTGCTGAATATGTGATGGAATTTGCCAAGAAGGAAGGCATGGCTGAGGGCATGCAGCCGATCGATGAAAGCGTCGCTGTTCATCTCGCCTGTCATGCCCGTGCCCAGAATATGGGCGCCAAGGGCGCGGAGATCCTGCGCCTGATCCCGGACGCAGACGTTAAAGTCGTTGAACGCTGTTCCGGCCATGGCGGTTCTTGGGGCATTATGAAGGGAAATTACGAGACGGCGCTGAAAGTCGGCAAGCCCGCCGCGAAAACCGCCTTTACCTCCAACGCAAAATATATTGCGTCCGAATGTCCTCTGGCGGCTGAACATCTGATGCAGGGAATTGAAAAACTCGATGCAGATGCCGTCAAGTCGAGAAAAGCGCTTCACCCAATTGAACTGCTGGCCAAATCCTATGGCCTTACAGAGGAATAAAATTCATGACCGCACTCAAAAAACGCCAGATTACCGCTGAGGATATTTTACCTCTGGCCGAATATCAAAAAATCCGGAAAGAACATAAGCAGAAGCTGATCCCGATCAAGAAGAACCGGCGCGTCGCCATCGGGCCGTTCGCAACGTTCTATTTTGAAAATTTCGAAACCATGTGGTCGCAGATTCAGGAAATGCTCTATATCGAGAAAGGTGGCGAAGAGCAGCTCAAAGACGAGCTGGAGGCCTATAATCCGCTGATCCCGAATGGCTCGGAACTGGTCGCCACCTTCATGATCGAGATTGATGATCCTGTCCGCCGGGATTTCATGCTGCGGCAACTCGGCCATATCGATGAGACAATCTATCTCTCCATTGCCGGGGAAAAAATCTTTGCCGTGCCGGAGCAGGATGTCGAGCGGACAACGGACGACGGCAAAGCCTCCTCCATCCATTTCCTGCATTTTCCGCTAACCGCTTCACAAAAGGCGGCGTTCAGGGACCCAGCGTCGGACCTCATGCTGGGAATCGAGCATGAAAACTACGGCCATATAGCCCTGATCAAGGGCGAAACCCGCGAAGCGCTCGCCGGTGATCTCAGCGATTAGGGTACAGGTCAGCGGATTTTTTCGTTGGCATAGACGCCATAGAACTGGTTGGCCATAAGCCAGCCGGAAAGACCCGCGATCTCGATCTCGCACCAGCGCCCGTCACATTCCTTCAGTTTCCCGACAACGCCAGGCTCAGCCAGCAGGACGACGGGGCTGCTTTCCTCCGGTTCCTCATAAACGGCGCGTGTGTCTCCAGTAACTATGAGGGTGCGGCGGTTGCTTAGGAGGTTTTTGTGGACCCATCCTGTCGCACCCTCAATATCCCTTATCTGGCGCCAAAGCTCATATTCCTCAATAACCTCGACCGGCCAGCCGCGGCGGACGAAAACCCAGTTGATAGGATAACGGGTACCGGGCCCGGTCCGGACATTTACCTTGTCGGAGGAAAGCGAGACGAAGCGCGGCAACGGCAAACCCGTTTCTGAACCGACCGATCCCGCGGACACGAGTTGAGGCAGCAGGATCAAACATAAAAAGCTAAAGAGAGCGATGGAAAATTTCACTATGAAAGTAACCTTCAAACGTAAACAGAAGCAGTTCAAGTTATGCCGTGAGGAGGGCCACCCGGTCAAGGGCGCAAAAAACCCTCCCCTATCGTTCAAGGTCACAATTGTATCCAATCCCGCTATCTGCTAGATAAAGTCTATCGGTCGTGCCACACAATATGGATCAGGAACAAGAGAGTCGTCATATGCCGCAAAAAAAACCAGTTGTCGTTGTTACACGGAGACTTCCCGATGTGATTGAAACCCGCATGATGGAGCTTTTCGACACCAAGCTAAATCATGACGACACGCCGATGTCCCAGGGGCAGCTGATCGAGGCGGTGAAGCAGGCGGATGTTCTGGTCCCAACCGTAACAGATAAAATCGACCTAGGCGTCCTCAGCCAGACGAACCCGAACCTGAAATTGATCGCGAGCTTTGGCACCGGCGTCGATCATATCGACCTTGCCACAGCGCGCCAGCGCGGCATTACCATCACCAATACGCCCGGTGTCCTGACCGAGGACACTGCCGATATGACGATGGCCCTGATCATGGCCGTGCCGCGCAGGCTCACCGAAGGCGAACGGTTGATGCGGTCCGGCAACTGGCACGGCTGGTCACCAACCAGCATGCTGGGTCATCGGATCTGGGGCAAGCGCCTTGGTATAATCGGGATGGGCCGTATCGGCCAGGCGGTCGCGCGGCGGGCACGGGCATTCGGCCTGTCAATCCATTATCATAACCGCAATCGTCTGCCCGACTACATCGAAAGTGAGCTCGAAGCAACCTATTGGGAAAGCCTCGACCAAATGCTGGCGAGGATGGACATCGTTTCCGTCAACTGTCCGCATACACCCGCTACCTTCCATCTCCTCAACGCGCGGCGGCTCGCACTTCTGCAGCCCAACAGCTATGTCGTCAATACATCACGTGGTGAAGTGGTTGATGAAAACGCCCTCACCCGATTGCTCCGGAACGGCAAGATCGCCGGCGCCGGCCTCGACGTCTTCGAACATGAACCAGCTGTTAATCCAAGGTTGCTGGAGCTTGACAACGTTATTCTGCTTCCGCATATGGGATCGGCCACAATTGAGGGCCGAATTGATATGGGTGAGAAAGTTCTGATCAATATCAAAACCTTTATCGACGGCCACACGCCGCCGGATCGTGTATTGCAGGCCATGTTGTAAGGCTTGCGCGCTGCAACATTCTGACGGATCATGGTGCCTTCCTTTCGGAGGGACCCAATGTTTACGGACTTTATTACTATCCTTGATCTGATCGGGATTGCCGTCGTTGCGGCAACCGGCAGCCTGGTCGCCAGCAGGAAAAAAATGGATCTGATCGGATTTGGCCGCAGGGCTGGCGCAATCTATTTCGGCTGGTCACTCCCGCGCTATAAACAGTGCGCTGGAAGAATTTACAAGTAATCCCAGACCAAAAAAACGGCGGCCTTTTCAAGACCGCCGTTTCTGGATAATAGCTTTAGCTGTTATGCAGTTGCCGTTGCCGACTTGCGGCGCTTACGCCATCCTACAAACCCCATAACCGCAAGACCTGCGCCATACAGAGGCAGAGCGGCAGGCAGGGGAACAGCCGAAACGGTCAGATTTGCATATTCAAAAGCATTGGTCCCGGAAGAGAACCGTACTTCGTCAAACATGCCCGTTGCCATAACCGTCGCGACAATAAATCCCAGTCCCTTTTGAACGGAATTCAACTGCGCATCATCTCCATACAGGGCGTCAACCCAATCTCCCTGATAGTAGAATTCCAGTCCATTGTAGTCGTCAACCGATCCCCACATGAAACTGACCGCATCATATCCGGTGTCAAACACATATGAAGCATAGGAATCCGCTTCAACAGACGTATAAGTTCCATCCGGATTAGCTGTATTCTGCCATGGCGATCGGTACACGTTCGGAATGGACCCAGTGACATTTTCATAAACAGTACCAACCGTGCTAGTAGCAGCAGGTACACCCGTATCAGAACCCGGCAAATCCGTGGTCCAGGTAACGATCGCTGACTGGGCAGGCGCAGCAACGAGAAACGCGAGTCCCGCCGCGGCAATAAATGTCTTAACGATATTTCTCATAACGCTACTCCCACTATATTCAAAAAAATTGCAGGCTATGATTAAAAAGTCAGTTCATCAGCCTATAAATAAATCTCAAACCTGAAGATTTCATCCCTGCCGCTAAGGGCAAATAACCGAAACCTTACATCTAATGGCATGAAACTGCTGAATTTCGACCCAAATGTCAACAAAATTTCATGTGTTTTTTCGTAAAACTCTAGCTAAATGCTTGCATATCCAGAAAAAACCTTATTTCGCCGTAGTTTACCTTCATCGTTGCCTATGCCTTTGATATGGTTAATTTTTTCGGAATATGGTTAATCTCCCTCTTATCCGAATCAATTACCAACCGCGGGTGTCTGAATTCCTACGGAGACAGAAGGCCGCTATCGTGGATACCGTTGAAAATAAACTGGACTGCCAGTGCGGCCAGCAAAACGCCAACAATACGCGAAACAACATGAAGCCCCGTAACGCCGAGCAGCTTTTGCACCTGAGTCGCCAGCAGCATCAGCAGGAAAGTCAGCAAGAGCATTAACAGCAAGACGCCAATTACAATCGCGATCTGAACCGTATCGCCCTTGGCGCCGGCAACCAGCAGGATGGAGGCGCCGATGGCACCGGGTCCGGCGATAAGAGGTGTTGCAAGAGGAAAAACAGAAACATCTTCCTTTGATTTGGCTTCTACGTTTTCTTCGTTTGTGGTGGTCGTACTGCCTGAATCGCGGGCAAAGACCATATCGATCGCGATCAACAGCAACAGAATGCCGCCCGACGCCTGCAGGGCAGCCAGCGTAATCCCGAAACTCGTCAGGACGGATTTGCCGAATATGGCGAAGAACAACAGGATACCGCCGCCGATCAGAGTACCTTTACTCGCCATGCGCCGCCGTTCTTTAGGAGTGGCGTCACGCGTCAGTGCTGCAAATAATGCGGCGACATCGAGGGGACCTATTGTCGCGAAAAAAGTCGTAAAGGCTATGAGGGCAATTTCAATCATGACAGTTACCAAATGAGCAGCGGCTCAATGTATCGTAGCCGTCATTTGCCGACCCCGCAAGCGGACGGCCTCGGAGTGACTTCCTAGTGCGCCTCGCCCCAGTTGTCGCCAACCCCCGTATCGACAATAAGCGGGACAGAAAGCGAGCGAGCAGGAAGCGAGGCCGCTTCCATCACCGATTTAACAAGGGACGTCGTTTTCTCGACCTCGGCATCGGAAACTTCGAAAATAAGTTCGTCATGGACCTGCAGCAGCATGCGCGCGGAAAGCTTTGCCTTGGTCAAAGCGCCTGGCAGATGAATCATCGCCCGCTTGATAATGTCTGCGGCGGAGCCCTGGATGGGCGCGTTGATGGCGGCCCGCTCGGAGAAGCCGCGATGCGCGCCGTTCTTGTCATTAATGCCGGGCAGATGCACGCGGCGGCCAAAAATGGTCTCGACATAGCCATGCTCATGACAGAAAGCCTTGGTCGTTTCCATATAGTGGCGAATGCCGGGATACTGGATGAAATACTGGTCAATATAGCCTTGAGCCTCAGTGCGCGACACGCCGAGCTGGCGGGCGAGGCCAAAAGCGCTGATCCCGTAGATGATGCCGAAATTGATCGCCTTGGCGGACCGCCGCATCATTGGATCCATGCCCTCCAACGGTACACTGAACACCTGCGAGGCGGTTTTCGCATGAATATCCAGTCCTTCGGCGAAGGCCTCCTTCAGGGAGCCGATATCCGCTATATGGGCGAGCAGGCGAAGCTCAATCTGCGAATAGTCAGCGCTGATCAGCTTGTTCCCGTGTTCCGCAATAAAGGCTTGCCGAAGCTTGCGGCCCTCTTCCGTGCGAATGGGAATGTTCTGGACATTCGGCTCGCTTGAGGCAAGCCGTCCTGTCGAGGCTGCCGCCAACGAAAAAGATGTGTGAATACGACCGGTTTTGGGATTAACCTGCGTCTGCAGGGTGTCCGTATAGGTGCTCTTGAGCTTGGACAGCTGCCGCCAGTCAAGCACCTTCTGGGCGAGTTCCACGCCGTCGGCGGCCAGTCCCTCCAGAACGTTGACGTCGGTGGTATAGGCGCCCGTCTTGCCTTTCTTGCCTCCCGACAGCCCCATCTTGTCGAAGAGGATTTCCCCAAGCTGTTTGGGCGAACCGACATTGAACTCTTCCCCGGCAAGACTGTGGATTTCCTTTACCAGTTCTTCCATACGACCGCCGAAATCGGCGGATAGCTCACTTAACAGCTTCGTGTCTACCTTGACGCCTTCCTGCTCCATTTTTGCGATAACCGGAACAAGGGGACGCTCGATCGTCTCATAGAGGCTGACAGCCTTCACCTTGACAAGCTTGGGTTTCAAGAGCTGATGCAGGCGTAGAGTGATATCCGCATCCTCCGCTGCATATTCCGTCGCCTTGTCAATCGGCACTTCGGCAAAGGTAATCTGCGATTTTCCGGTCCCCGCCACTTCCTTGAAGGCAATCGGGGAAATGCCAAAATGCAGTCGCGAGAGCTCGTCCATGCCGTGGCCATGCAAGCCCGCTTCCTGGCAATAGGAAAGCAGCATCGTGTCATCAATCGGCCCGACCTCAATGCCTTCCTGGGCAAGGATGACCTGGTCATATTTGATATTCTGCCCGATTTTCAAGATTCCGGGATCCTCGAGCATGGGTTTCAGGGCAGCGAGCACTTTATCCTTCGGCAACTGGCTTGGCATGTCGTCCGAATTGCTCCCGGCATTACCGTCGAAATCAAACCCGCCTTGCGCCTTGGGATTGATGTGCCCGACCGGGATGTAACAGGCTCGCCCCGGATAGATGGAAAGCGAGACGCCGACGAGTGACGCCTGCATGGCATTCAGCCCGGTGGTTTCCGTATCGACCGCGACCTGGCCCACACGCTCCGCTTCCTTGATCCAGTGCTGCAGCACGTCCATGTCAAGAACGGTGCTATAGTTTATGTTGACGGCCTTCTCATTGGCCGCATCCGGATCCTTCGGATCATCATCTGGCAAATCGGCAACATCCTGCCGGAACCCCGCCCCGAAAAACTCCATTACCCGGCTGGTGAGCTGCTTGAAGTCATTTTCCTTCAAAAAGGCGATAAGATCCACGGGCTCCGGCATCTGAACGGTCAGGTCCATCACGTCAATATCAAGCTCAACGTCATCTTTCAGCGTCACCAGTTTGCGGCTGATGCGCGCCATTTCAGCGTTCTCGATCAGTTTTTCACGGCGCGCCTTTTGCGGAATTTCATGGGCGCGCTCAAGCAGGGTATCCAGATCGCCATATTCATTGATCAGGAGCGCCGCCGTCTTGATCCCGATCCCGGGAACTCCGGGAACATTGTCAACGCTATCCCCGGCAAGGGACTGCACATCAATCACTCGCTCAGGCCCGACGCCAAATTTTTCCTGCACTTCCTCCGCATTGATGATCATGTTTTTCATCGGATCGAGCATGGTCACGTCGCCGCCGACCAGCTGCATCAGATCCTTGTCGGAGGAGACAATCACGCATTCCATGCCCTTGGCGCGCGCCTGGGCCGCGTAGGTCGCGATAATATCGTCAGCCTCGAATCCCGCCTTTTCGATAGCGGGAACGTTGAAAGCCCGTGTTGCGTCGCGCACCAGCGGAAATTGCGGGATCAGATCATCGGGCGGCGCATCACGATTGGCTTTATAATTGGGATAGATTTCCGAGCGGAAGGTCTTTCGGCTGGTATCGAAGATGACCGCGAGATGGCTGACACGGCCGTCGGCCTGCGTATCCTGGATCAGCTTGAACAGCATGTTGGAAAAGCCGAGAACCGCGCCGGTGGGCGTCCCATCGGACCGCGAAATCGGTCGCGATCCGCGAATCATCGCAAAATAGGCGCGAAAAATATATCCTGACCCGTCGACCAGGTAAATCCTGTGCTTTTGATTTGGATCGCCCGTGACGTCCGGTTCGGTCATGCCGCTTTTCTACCCGTTTCCAAAGTTCAGTGACCACCACCCGCTTTGGCACCGGCTTTCAAAACATAATGGCGGCCGCAATAAGGACACTCCACATGGCCCTTGTCCCCCATGTTCAGAAAAACCCGCGGATGGCCCAACGCCCCCTTGCCGCCATCGCAGGCAACTTTCGGGCTGTCAGCTTCGATTGTCTCTAGGGCTTGCATAAACCTGTCTCGCTTCTTTATTCATCAGTGATACTTGCAACCGCCGTCGCTGCCAGTTAAGTGTGAAAGGCGACCCGGCATGGGATGGATGATATCGATTGCCGCCGCGGACGCAACCGAGAAATGAACGGCTGGCACGTCGCAGACCAAACAATTGAAAAGATAAATGAATAGCATCACACCGGTATCTCCCGCTCTCGAAGTCAGGGAGCTGACGAAGATATATAAAACAAAAGGCTCGGCAGCGAGCAAAAAGGCGCTTAATGCAATAAGTCTTGAGGTCAGGCGCGGCTCCTTCTTCGGGCTTTTGGGGCCAAACGGGGCCGGCAAATCGACATTGATCAATATTATTGCCGGGCTCGTAAACAAAACCAGCGGTCAGGTGCGCATCTGTGGCTTCGATACGGAAAATGACATGCGGTCCGCCCGGCTTGCCGTTGGCGTTGTCCCTCAGGAACTGAATCTGGACGCCTTTTTCACGCCGCGCGAAGTGATGGAATTTCAGGCCGGGCTTTACGGCGTTCCGAAATCCCGCCGCCGCACCGATGAAATTCTCGCCGCCATGGGCCTCAGTGACAAGGCTGACGTCTATGCAAGAACGCTGTCGGGCGGCATGCGCCGCCGGCTGCTTGTCGCCAAGGCCATGGTCCATAGACCGCAGGTCCTGATCCTTGATGAGCCCACGGCGGGCGTTGACATCGAGCTCCGCCAGCAGCTTTGGGCCTATGTCAAAAAGCTGAATGAAGAAGGGACAACCGTTATCCTGACCACGCATTATCTGGAAGAGGCGGAAGAGCTCTGCGATACCATAGCGATCATCAATCATGGTGAAGTTGTCGCCTGCGAGCCGACGAAAAACCTGCTTGGCAAACTGGATATGAAAAATATCTGTCTTGTCCTCGGCCAGGATGTTCTCGAAGTTCCCAAGAGTCTGCGAAAATTCAAGGCTACACTGTCCCATGGCCGCCGCATTAATATTACCTTCCGCCCGAGCGAAACGGAAATGGCGAAGATACTGCAGGCCGTTACCGAGGATGGCCTTGATATCGTCGATCTGACAACCGAGGAGCCTGATCTTGAAGATGCCTTCCTGCAGATGACGTCGGCAAAGTGAACCCGTAAAATTTTGGCGGCGTGCCAGTAGATTTTGGTGGAAATCGTGCGGGGACTTATGTGATATTGATGGATATCAAACAATAGCAAGGACGAGCAATCATGACGATCACATTGTATAGCGGTGGCAATGTTTTTGACGGAACGGGAAATCTTCTTGAAAACCATGCTGTGCTGGTTGATGGTGATGTGATTAAGGACGTCGCGCCTGCTGAAAAGCATGACGACTATCAGGGGGAACGCGTCGATACCAGCGGCGGCACATTGATGCCCGGTATCGCGGACTGCCATGTTCATCTGGTATACAGGGGAGAGGCTAATCCAAGTGGCGGTCTCGAGGGCGTCAATCCCGGTGAAATAACATTGCGGGTGCTGGAAAATGCCCAAATTTCCCTGAAATCCGGGATTACATCTGTTCGCGATTGCGGCGGGCGTGATTATCTTGAGTTTCCGGTCCGTGATGCCTGCAACAGTGGCCGGTTTTTCGGCCCGAATATCATGGCGTCCGGCAAGATGATCTGCATGACCGGTGGTCACGGGAACAAGAATGGCCGTGTCGCCGATGGCTGCGATGAAGTCGTCAAGGCCGTCCGCGAGCAGATCCATGCGGGCAGCGATCTGATCAAGATCATGGCGACCGGCGGCGTCATGACGCCAGGTGTCAACCCAGAGGACGCGCATTATTCCGCCGATGAAATGCGGGTCGGCGTAAGTGAAGCCAAGCGCTTTCACAAAACCTCTGCCAGCCACGCGCAAGGCGCCGAAGGGATCATGAACGCCGTTCTCGCCGGCATTACCTCTATTGAGCACGGCATCTTCATGGATCAGCAATGCCTCGATGCCATGATGGAACGCGGAACGTACCTGGTGCCGACACTCGCCGCCGTTCAGAATATCCTCAATAATGCCGATAAGGGCATCGCTGGCTATGTGGTTGAAAAAGCCCGCCGGGTTTTCGAAAAGCATAAGGAAAGCTTCAGGATGTTTTATAAGGCGGGCGGAAGGATCGCCATGGGGACGGATGCCGGAACCCCGTTCAACCTGCATGGCGAGAATGCCATGGAGATGTCCTTTATGGTGGATTGCGGCATGACGGCCGTCGACGCCCTTGCCAGCGCAACCTCCGTTGCCCATAGCCTGATGGAACTGGATGACCGTGGCCAGATCAAGGCCGGTTTCAAGGCGGATATGCTGGTGGTGAACGGTAACCCGGCGGAAGATATCCTGATGGCCGCGGCCAAGAAAAATCACCGCATGGTCATCAAGAATGGCCGCAAGGTTGAGTTTCCATAAAAGAACTTCCGACGGGCGCCAGATTTTTTTGCAGGATTTGATTGGCATCAAGTCCGATCCGAACTACCTTGTG
>JAIOYL010000112.1 GCA_021741195.1 Sneathiella sp.
ATCTGCGCTGATTTCGATATCCGAGCCTTCGCGCCGCAGTTCCTCGCCGGCTTCGCGCATCCGGTTGGTGATAACGTCCGACGCCTGTTTGAGTTCTTCCGCCTGACGCTGCATCGTGGAGCCGACCTGAACAATCTGGCTATTTGTGGTGTCACTTGCCTGTGTAAGTAAATCCACATCCTTTTCAAGACGAACGCTGATCTCACGCGACATTTCCAATATCTGTTGAGAGGCCTGCTCCAGCGCAATCATCTGACCACGGAGTTGTTCCTGTATCTGCGTTGTCCGCGCCCCGGTCGTTTCGGATGCTTCATTGAGCGTCTCGGCATGGGTTGCGAGTTTTACGCCGAGCTGATCGGCATTGCGCAGCGACTTCTCGCCAGCCGCATCCAGCAATTCCTGGCTTTTACGCAGACTTCCGTCAATCGTCTCAAGGCTCCGTTCAGTCGTTTTCAAAATATCATCGAGCTGGATCGTTTCATCCTTGAGTTTGGAGCTGGCAGCCAGCATCACCTCAGTCATCTCACTCGTCTTGACCGTAAGGTCTTGCGTGTCCTGCCTCAACCGTTCGGCAATTTCGAGCGCACCGCCTTCGGTTTCTTTCGCTGCCTGCAGGAGGCCATCCTCCCTGCTTTCAAGTTGCTCAAGCGCCTTTTCAACATCGTTTGCGCTTGAGAGCAATGTATTTCGAAGAGCATTAAGCCGGGTAACGCCCTCATCACTGGAGATGCTCAAGTCTGTCGTGCTTTGAAGCAAAATATCGGCCGTTTTGGAAATTTCGCTCGACGACTGCCGCGAAATCTCGATAACCTCCTGACCGCGTTCTTTCAGATGAAGGGAACCGTCGTCAAGCTTTTGACGGAGCAGATCGGCGGCTTCTTCCAATCCCTTGAGCTGATTTCCAAGCGCGTCTCTCGCTTTCTCCGTTTTTTCCAGGGTCTGGGTCGCGCCCGAGAATATCTTCTCGCTGGTTTCTTCAAGAATATGGCTGATATCCTGGGATTTTTCGTCAGCCACTCTAATCGCGTTATTGAGTGCGGCTAACTGTGCGGACAGCGCCCTCTGGACGGCCTCGCTTCTCTGTTCAGAATTTGTAGCCGCCTCTTCGAGACTGGTTGTTTGCAGCTTTATGGAGGTATTGAGCCGTACACCTTGCGCATCGATGCTGTCTATTAGGGTGGCAAGTTGTTGCGCGCGGATTTCCAATTCCTCCTTCAGTCGGTCCGACGTACTCAGCAGTCCATCCATCGCATTTTTCGCGGCCTCTCCCTGCTTTTCAAGCTTGCTACCGGCATCCTCTACGCGACTTGCTGCCTTCTCGGTTTCCGCCTGGACTTCCCGGGACTGCTTACTCAGGGCCTGCGTCAGACTAGCTACACGGGCCTCCGCTTCCGGACTTGGATACCCAAGGTCGGCCATGAGATGGTCGAGCGCATGCCCCTTTAGTTGGGCCTCGAGCCCCCGGTGGAAATAGCCGAGCAACAGCCATATGAAAGCAAGAGGCGCAAAAGCACCCAGAAACAATACGCCAAGGTCCTGCGGTGGAACCTGCAATACATAAGGCCAGCCGATTCTTGTATATACATAGAAACCGACAGCGGAAATCCAGCCAATTGTCGCCAAAACACCCAAGGCAAACAGCAAAAATGAGCTTGGTAAACGGTTATTTTCTGCCGTTCCCCCCCCTTTTCGCTGTTGTGCCAACGGGGTCTTATCCTGACCCTTTGAATTTTCCATCTCGGGATGTTTATGCAACATCGTCCCTCTCCTGCGAAATATCCGCAGAAGAGTCCCGTAAAACATGCCCTGCGTCAAGTTTTCTAATAGGGCGAAAATCAGACGCAGGTATCTATTTTATGATGCCGCTGGCCTTTAGCTCATCAATAGATGCTTCGGACATGCCCCAATCAAGCAGAGCTTCCGTCGTATGCTCGCCCGGAAGGCAGGGTGGGCGCTGAATCTTGGCCTCTGTTCGGCTGAAACGCGGCGCCGGGGCAGGCTGCACAACGCCCTCATACTTAACGAAGGTCTGACGATGTATATTATGCGGATGTTCTGTTGCCTCCATAATGGAGAGAACCGGCGCGTAACACACATCCGTTCCCAACATGACTTCATCCCATTCATCACGGGTCTTGGTCTTGAAAACATCCGTCAGCCTAGCGTGGATCAGCGGCCAGCTTTTCGGGTTGAGTTGAGGCGGCAGGTCTTCCTTGTCAAGGCCGGTTCGTTCCAGAAGCTCCTGATAGAATTTCTTCTCAATTGACCCGATCGACACATATTTGCCGTCAGCTGTTTCATAGACATTGTAATAGTGGGTGCCGGTATCGAGAATATTAACACCGCGCTCGTCCTTCCAATTCCCTGCCGCCATCAATCCGTAGAACATTGTCATGAGGGACGCGGCACCATCGACCATTGCGGTATCAACTACCTGTCCTTTGCCTGATTTTTGAGCTTCCAGAACACCACAAACGAGGCCGAGAGCAAGATAAAGGGCGCCGCCGCCGAAATCGCCTACAAGGTTGAGCGGCGGAACGGGCGCTTCGTCCTTTCGTCCAATCGCATGCAGGACACCGGCAAGAGCGATATAGTTGATATCATGACCGGCGGCCATGGCCATCGGGCCTTCCTGCCCCCAACCAGTCATCCGCCCATAGACAAGTTTCGGATTGCGGGCCAGCGCCTCCTCGGGGCCAAGCCCCATCCGTTCCATGACGCCGGGCCGAAACCCTTCGATCAGGCCATCCGCCTGTTCAATCAGCTTGAGTACAACTTCGCGGCCTTCGGCGGTTTTGGTATCGACGGCGATGGAGCGGCGGCTGCGCATCAGCAAGCTGAATTTGGGGTTTGATTGCGTCCCCAGACCGGGATCCACAAGCCGGTCGACGCGCACGATATCCGCGCCCAGATCCGCAAGCAGCATGGCGCACATTGGCCCCGGCCCGATACCACCCATTTCGACGAATTTATATCCTGCTAACGGTCCCATTAATTTTCCTTTTCTTCATTAGACCAATATTATTTCCGCTAATCTAAACTGATCCCGCTTTCGCTGTCATCTCTTAATGCAGTGCTATTTCTGGCAGCCGCGCCAGAAACCAGCTGATTACGAGAGCGATAAAACAGGCTCCCGCCATAAAAAAATAAGAACCTGCGGCGAAAACTTCATACAGATATCCTGAAATGAACAGTCCGCCGCCCATGATGAGCCCCAAAGATACCGCCGAATAGAGTCCCTGCGCCCGCGCGGAAATTTCAACCGGAATTTTTTCAACAATAAACCGCATCGCACCAAGATGGGCCGCCGCAAAGGTTATTCCATGCAGGGCCTGAATAAAAACAAGCAAGGGTACTCCGGGCGTAAATCCCATAATGCTCCATCTCGCCAGACCCGCAAGGGCCCCAATCAGTAAAAGCTGGACCGGGCTGAAGGATCTGAAAAAATACCGGGCAAACGCAAACAGGATAATTTCGACAATAACCCCTTCAGCCCATAGAAATCCAATGACCTGATCACTGATACCCTGGCTTCGCCATTGCAGTGTCCCCGACGAATAAAGAACGGCATGACTTGCCTGTATTAACCCTGCTGTCATCATAAAAGCCACGAAACCCGGATTTTTGAGAAGTCTGCGCATTCCTCGCCGGCCGCTTTCGCTTTGTAAGACTTTTATTTCAGGAAGCAGAAGACAGCACAGGAAAAGAAGCAGAAATCCGACCGCAAGCATTACAGGGATGAAATCAGGGCTGCGTCCGGTCAGCATTTGTCCGCCCCAGAAGGCAGCAACAATGAAGGAGATCGATCCCCATAAACGAATACGCGGATAATCAATTTTGTAGGACCGGGATAACGTCAGCACCAGATTGTCGCCCAACGCCGAAAATGATGAGTATAAAATGCCGATCGATGAAGAAATGGCGAGAATTTGCCAAAATCCATCGGCCACAAAATAGAACTGAAATATGCCAAGGCAGATGGCAGACATGATAACCAGAGGCATTCTGCGACGACCGAAATGGTCAGCCATGCTGGCGATGATAGGCGTAAAGACTATCTTGGCCCAAATTGGCGCGGAAAGAACAATGCCGATCTGCTCGACGGTTAATCCTTTGAATGCCAGCCATACCGGCCAGAAAGGAAGCTGAAGCCCGACGATTAAAAACAACGCGACATAAAATGGCGCGAGGCGAAAGGCCAGTTTCTGATCTGCGGAGAAGAGCAATGGCAATGATAGCAACTTTCATGGTAACGGCGGGCTATCATGTCTAGGCGAGCGTTCAATCCAAGTAAAGCCATGACGAAATTCACCGTTAAAATAATTGCCTATGGCGCTATTCTCTGGCTTAATCATTTCGTTGGAATTTTGATTGATTCAAACAAAAAGAGGTATGAGGGTCATGGGCAAAATTATCGCTGGTGTCATCGTCGGGATCATCGTCATCATCGCGATTGCGGTGGGTGTTTTCTATTTCAATCTTGATAAAGTCATCATTACGACGGTTGAAAAATACGGTTCAGAAGTCACTAAAACCGACGTTGTTCTTAATGAAGTCGATCTGGACCTGACCAGCGGAAAGGGTGCATTGAAAGGCTTCAGCGTAGGAAACCCGGAGGGATTTAGGGAAGATCATTCGATCAGGTTTGATAACGTCGCGGTTTCCGTCAATATCCCGGAGTCAAATGACAGGCTTATTCACATCAGCGAGATCCGCGTAGATCAACCCTCTATCGTTTATGAGGTGAATGAAACCACCAATAATCTCGATGCAATCCGGAATAATGTTGACAACTTTATGAAGGAAAAAGGTCTCTCAGGCGGAGAATCAAAAGAGTCGGACAGTTCCGAGGAAGGGCCGAAGGTCATTATTGACAATGTCTATATCAATGGCGGGAAAATCCGTGTGATAACGCCCATGCTGGCGAACCAGAAAATTGAAGGAACCCTTCCCAACATCCATATGTCGGATATCGGCAAGAAGGATGGCGGTGCAAGCCCTGCGGAAGTGACTGTAAAAATTATGAATGAACTGACCGGAAGCGCCATGGGAGTTATTACCGACCTTGGTATTGGTAAGAACCTTGGAAACCTGCTGCAGAATGCCGGAGACCTTGTGAACAAGACTGGTGTCAGTGAGGCTGCCGGCACAGCCGGCGAGGCGGCCAAGGACGTCACCAAGGGGACAACTGGTGCCGTCGAGGGAGCTGGCAAGTCCATCAAGAAACTGTTTGGCGACTAGGCCCGGTTCTTAGCGGCGAATAGAACCATGGACAAAGTAAACGACAATATCGAAACCGTTTCGGTCTGGCTGAAACTGGTCACTGATTTTGCGGTCGAATACGGATTTCAGATTCTGGGAGCCGTTGTATTTTTACTCTTTGGCCTTCTCGTCGTGAACTGGATAGGGAACAGGCTGGCTGGGATCGCGCTGGCGCGAAATATTGACGTCACGCTGTCACAATTTCTGGGGAGCGCCGTCAAGCTTGTCCTGATCGTCCTTCTTATTATCATTACGCTTGGCAATTTCGGTGTCAGTATTGCACCACTAATCGCGCTCGCTGGCGCCGTCACTTTCGGCGCCACCCTGGCGCTTCAAGGTCCCATTTCCAATTTCGGGGCGGGAATTGCCATCATCATAACCCGGCCATTTGTCGTCGGAAATGTGATAACCGTTCACGGCGTAAGTGGTGTTGTCGATCGCATCACATTGGGAGCGACCTTCCTGACCGGCGAGGATGGTGAACAGATAGCCGTTCCAAACAAGGAGATTGTGGGACAGGTCATTGTCAATTCCATGGAGATGCGGATTGTCGAAAGCAAGTTCTGCATAGGCACAAATGTCGATACGGACATGGTCATCAAGCTTGTCCGCGGAGCGATAAATAATGTGATCGCGTCTGAGAGTCCTCACGAGCCACAGGTCGGCATCCAGGATTTTACCTATGGCGGACTTATTATCGGAACAAGGGTCTGGGTGCCGGGCCTTAAATATTTTCAGGAGCGCTATGCCATAAACGGTGCGATACTTGATGCTCTCAAAACAAATGGTATAGAACTGATGGAGTTCGGTGCCGCGTGCATGGCGCTACCACCGCTCAACGAGGATGCAACTGCTGCAACCCCTCCTCCAGTTTTGTGAGCAGCCGCATCAATATTTGCACCTCCAACTTGAATGCCAACTGAAATGAATGCTGGATGCTGGAATTTACGGTGACAATCTTCCTGTTAAAGCGGTACGATGATGAATGAAAGCTGAGTGGATCAGGAACAAATCAATGAAATATGCGATTATATTTGGTGTGCTTATCCTTGCGGCGGGGTGTCAGAATTTCTCTATCAGAAATCCCAATCCGTACAGTGTCTATAACTATGATTATTCTGACTGCTGCTACGAGGGCAACAAGCCTCGGCCTTAAAATAACAAGGATCTCAAATGACCGGAATATCGCTTCGCCACGCGTTTGACATGCACCTCACCGTTAAGGCGCCTGTTCTCAATCTCGGGAAAACTCACTATGGCAATCGGCTGATCGCCGAGGTTACTGGCGGCGTTGTGAAAGGACCGATGCTCGAAGGCCACATTCATGGCGGCGGCGGGGACTGGTTGCTGCTCCGCGACGACGATGTTATGCAGCTGGATGTCCGGCTGACGATCGAGGCCTCAGATGGCGGCCTGATTTATGTCACCTACCGGGGTCTCCGTCATGGGCCCAAAGAGGTGATGGACAAGATGGCGGCGGGTGAAGCCGTTGACCCCAGCCAGTATTACTTCCGGATGACTCCCGCCTTTGAAACGTCATCAACCTCTCATCAATGGCTCAATAAGCATCTGTTCATTGGAACAGGCGCAAGAAACCCCGCCGGCCCGACCTATCGCGTTTACCTGGTCGAATAAAGCCTGGTCTTTTTTTACTGGCAGGACCCATCCCAGGGGATGCTCACGAATATGGTTTTGCCATTAACACCAGGAAAATCCTGGAACAATGCGTCAAGAACTTCGTCGAACACGCCGGCCAGGGTCGGACAACGGCCTACAGATTTCACCTTTCCCTCGTAAATCCGGACGGGATTGTTCGATGTTGCCGTGTCCGCCTCGACTATATCAATGGAGATGAAGCGGCTATATTCCTCCCATGTCTGCGAATTGAATGTCTGTCCGACCGACCCAAAAACAGGCGAGGATCCGCCAAATACGCCAACCCCAACAGAGCCGAATACCGGGGAAGAGGTTACGGAGGACTTCTGTTGCGTGCCATCAATCGCATAAGAAACAAGAGCGATGTAGTCGGGATTTTTTACGTCCTCGCGAACAACAAATCCGACAAACCGTAATTTATCGGCTATTTTCGGCCGGTAAGTTAGATATTCAAGACTTGATTCCTTGCTTTCAGGAAGAGCCTTAATAACAATCGTTTTTCCATAAATTGCGTTTAGCTCAGGCGTAAAAAAGGCGGTGACATTGGCATCAATCGTCGGCTTTGCGCATCCCGCGAGTAGCAGGCCTATAATCGCGAAAATGAAAATTCTCATATATAAACTCCTGATGAGCTATAGTTCTGATAGTGACGCAATATCGTTTCAGTCACAACTGCAAACAATATATACAGCATGAATGCTCCCGCCTTCGTGGCCAGAGCAACAAGTCCGGGATTAACCATATCGGCCAATTTTTTTTACATTTCAATTGATCTGGGATATAATTTCCTGCTTATTGAGGTTAAGAAAAAAATAATCACTGGGATCCTATTTTCTGCACACGGGATTGGAAATCCCTGAGTTATTCAACATGAAATAGTCGAATAACTCCTTGGTATGGAAAAGAAAAATAATTTTATGTAGGCGGAAGTTTCATGAATGTAGATATTATCGGCAAGCCCGCTTTGTTGACAGACATTAAATACGGCGACCTTTTCTATACCCAGATCGGGCAAAGAATTTACCCCTGCATAAAAACATTCATGGTTAAAAACGATACGGATCTCGTTGATCATATCGTGGCGTTTATGCCCTCGGATCGGGACAGAAACCATTTACCTAGACTCCTTGAAGCGAAACCGCTGGCACCAAAGAGCATTTATCGTATTTCCGAGCCGGTATTCCGCCCGATTATATCTGACAGCTCGCTCCTGATGGACACGGAATACTGGCCAACTCCCGGCATCGCTATCGAAAGTCCGGAAGCTTCCTATTTGACAGTAAAATCCGGACGGATGCCCCATAAGATCATGTATTTGAATATCAATACGGGTGAGCTTATTTCCACGTCGCCGAAAGCCCCGCTTGTTTTCGTTCTAGAATGGAAAATCGTCCTGCAGCATGAAGATACGGAACAGACACTTGTACGGTTTCCCCTGACAAGCCCCATGCAACTGAAGGACGCGGCGACACTTTAGCCTCGCCGTGTTTTTCACTAAATAAAAATTTGAAAGTGGCCGGACTATATATTCGAAAATTTCAGAGTTGGGAGTACAGATTCATCCTATAGAAAAGCCAAAAAATTTACCGTTACGAATTATTCCTGACGGGCAAAACAGCAATCATTGGATACCACCATTTCATTCCTTATCGATGAAGTAGTCGCGGTATTTTCGTATTTCTCGCTCCAATTCCTGCAAAACCTCACCTTCTCCATCAAAAAATTACGAATTATTAACTTAATCTCTCTTAAAATATAACCTCTCGTTGAAGTTGAACATTCCTGTTTTTCAAGGCAGCTAGAAGTTATGACAAAATCAAAAGTTTTTCTTTTCGTCTGTACCGCCCTCTATGGCTTCGCCATCGCCAGCCCCGCATATGCGTACCTGGACCCAGGCACCGGCAGTATGTTGTTACAGCTAATGTTGGGTGGCGTCGCCGGCTTGTTGGTCATCGTCAAGCTGTACTTTCATAAATTAACTGGCTTTTTTCGGTTTAACAGCAATTCCGCAGAAATCATGGCTTCGGAAACCCAAGAAAAAGACAACGACAGCAAATGAACAATATGGTTGTCGACCCGGGCTCTTTCAGGGATCCCAAAGGGCGTGTTTTTCTTACCGGAGACAAGATCTATAGAATAACAAGTGCCGCCGGAAAGGCTGAATTTGAATTCGTCCAGAGCACGGGGCTCCTCGATCAATTGGTTGCAAACGGCCATATTGTGACAAGTGCCATCGTTTCAAATATTGATTTTGCCGACAATGCCCAGTTCGATGGAATTACGATCGAGCATGAAAAGATACCCTATATTTCTTATCCGTATGAATGGTCCTTTTCCTTCCTGAAAGTGGCAGCGCTGCTCCATTTGGACGTCCACCTGCAAGCTTTGGACGTCGGCGTGACTCTTTCAGACGCCTCCGCCTATAACGTTCAGTTTCGCGGTCCCAATCCCGTTTTCATCGATATTCTGTCCTTTCGAAAGTTGCAGAAAGGGGAAGCCTGGGAAGGTCACCGGCAGTTCTGCGAGCAGTTTTTAAACCCGCTTCTCCTGCGTGCGAAACTGGATTTGACGCCGAATGCCTGGTATCGCGGCACCCAGGAAGGGATAACAACGCCCGATCTGAACCGTCTGCTTCCCTGGTACAAGAAGACAAGCTGGAATATGCTGACGCAAGTGGTTGCGCAGTCCGCTTTGCAAAATGCCAGTTTGAACACAGCCGCCGATGCAGCGAAAAAAATTGAATACCCTCTGTCCGCTTATATCAGCATGTTGTCGCGCCTGCGCAACTGGATCGCCACCCTTGTCCCGGCGAATGCCAAAAAAACCGAGTGGCAGGACTATTCCACCAACCATAGTTATCACGACGACGAAAAATCGGCGAAGGCGCGGTTCATCGCCGATTTTGCAAAAGTAGTGAAACCGGAGATCCTCTGGGATATCGGCTGCAATACCGGTGACTACACGAAAACGGCGCTTGAGAATGGGGCTGGTTATTCCGTTGGTTTTGACTTTGACCAAGGCGCACTTGATGCGGCGTACGCTCGTGCGCGAAATGAAAAACTAGCCTTTCAGCCGCTTTTTCTCGACGGCGCCAACCCATCCCCGAGCCAGGGATGGAACGAGTCCGAACGGCGCAGCATGTCGCAGCGCAGAAATGCAGACGCCGTTATTGCGCTTGCCTTTATTCACCATCTGGTTATAGGCCGCAATATTCCACTTGGGGATGCCGTTCGTTGGCTGGTGGGAATGGCGCCACAAGGTGTAATCGAATTCGTACCAAAAAATGATCCAATGGTTCTCAGGTTGCTCGCCTTGCGGCAGGATATCTTCACCGATTATTCTGAAGAAACCTTTTTGAAGTTTCTCTCCCAATATGCAGATATCGTGAAGTCGGAAACTGTTACCGAAGCCGGTCGCAGCCTGCATTGGTTTAAACGAAAATAAAACTGATCCTTGTCAGGAGCAATCAATTGGGAATGGGCAGCAAAAAATTTACCGGCATTCTGGCTTACCTGTTGCCGTCGATGGTTGGCATTTATGCGGTCTTGAATTTTCTTGAAACAAATATCACCGACGCCGGATTGTATGACGCAATTCCGCTTCTATGTATCGCGGCAATCTCTGGTGTCCTCATAATGCTGTTGTTTCGGACAACAGGCCTTGGATCTTTTAAAGCTGCACTTCTTTCCTCACTTGTCGTGATTTTGGTTGCTTACGGTAGCCTGTACTTTCACGTCGTCTCGGTCTTGACGCATAGGATCATATCCTTTGGGGTCTTTCTTTTTATTTTAGTCCCCCTCCTGTCTCTCCTATTCGTCGGTCTTGCCCGCGCAAAGGCCACATTTGAGGTTTTGGTCCTGCTCATTGCTGTCATGATTTCCGTTGGCGCAGGGCTTGCCGCCACAAATATTGCGGCCTATGAAATGAACCGAGCTGCTATCGAAAATGCCGATGGCATGCTGGACGCAGATCTGAGCGATCGATTGAAGTTGGCGGGCAAAAAGCGAAATATTTTCTACATCATCCTCGACAGATATGCAGATCAGCGAACACTTGCCACCGACTATGATTTCGACAACTCGGAATTTACATCTTTTCTACGTCAGAATGGATTTTTCGTCGCAACGGAAAGCGCGGCGAACTACCCCTTTACGGCACAATCGTTAAGTTCCAGCCTGAATATGAAGTATCATAATTTTACAGCGGATCAGGTACCGTCCCATAAGGACGATTGGATGCCATTTATTCGCGTACTGCAAAAAAACAGGGTTACCGAAAGTTTGCAAAAAATCGGCTACAAGTATGTTCACATGGGATCATGGTGGGGACCGACTGAGAAAAATCCCATGGCAGACGAGAATTTCAGAACAACCTTTATCGGCCAGTTTAATCGAAAGTTTCTGCTTCGCAGCATCTTCGCGCCGCTTTTCTTTGCCAGTAACGACGAGGTATCACGCCAATCCATTGCCCCCGATCAATGCTTGCGAGTTCCGCAAAAACTCAAACGCTTGCAAGAATTGGCGGCCAGTAAAGAACCCACCTTTACATTCGCTCACTTCCTCGTGCCACATCCTCCTTTTGTGTTTGATAAAGATGGGAATTGTCTAGGACCCAAAGAGAGTTTTTCCCGCACTCTGGAGGAAAGTTACCTTGGGCAACTTCAATATGCAGACAAATTTATGTCGGCCCTGGTTAAAACCCTTCTTTCCCAGCCCGGGCCGAAACCGATAATCATTATTCAGGCCGACGAAGGGCCTTACCCCACGCGTTACCGTCAGGATCGGAAGGGCTTTCTATGGGCGGCCGCAACAGATCGGGAAATGCGGCAGAAGCTGCGCATTTTAAACGCCTATTATTTTCCTGATGTAAATACGGAAATATTCTATGATCAAATCACGCCGGTGAATTCGTTCCGCCTGCTCTTCAACGCCTATTTCGGGACAAACTTAACCCGGTTGCCCGACCGTAATTACGCCATTCCAGATGACAGCAATCGCTATGACTTCTTTGAAGTTACCGATATTGTTCGCTGATTACAAAAGAGCAATTTAATGGGTTGGGAATGGTGGGCGTAACAAGATTCG
>JAIOYL010000113.1 GCA_021741195.1 Sneathiella sp.
AGCTAAATTACAAATTCGTCCAGAAACCGGCGCCGGGCAATGCCCTTGGCCTGATCCGGTTTACGCTGACAAACCCCTATGGCATCTATGTGCACGATACGCCGTACAAAAGCCTGTTCGTCAAGTCGGGGCGGACGTTCTCGTCGGGCTGCATTCGCGCAGCAGACGTTCAGACCCTGGCGAATTTCCTCCTGGGTCCTTGCCCGAATGGACGCCGAAAACCAATGCGGCCCTTCGCAAAGCCAGCAACGGCGTGGCAAAAAAAGTTACCATATGAAGGGAATGGCGGTCGACCGTCGCATCGGCGGCATCGATCTTAAATATCTTCATAAAGCCGCGAAAAGCCTCAAAGGCGGCGGCGTCGGGTATTACCCGAAATCCCAGTTTGTTCATATTGACACCGGCCCTGTCCGTTCCTGGTCATGAGAGCCGGATATTTTGATACCAAACCCGATGCTCCGCCGGTATGAGTATCGAAAGAATTATGAAAAGATGGGCCCCATATCAACTTGGCCAGCCTGACCGGCCCGTCCTGATAATTGATGTACGGCGCGGATGGCGGAGGGTCGGCGAGAAACCGCCACATATTTCCATTGAAGATAAATCAGAAAATAAATCAACTGTCACCGCGATAATGCTTTTTGTACTGTTGATATCCATACCAGTCCTGCGGGTTGACTTTTTCGAGCTTAAATGCCTAGATTTAAGGCAGTAACGGTAGCTAGAGGTGCGTTAATGAGTCTCGATGTAACGATCGTGTTGTCAATCCGTGAAACCTATTCAATGACGATGAATTCGTTGAATTTGATTTTGGAGCATTCTCCCGAGGACGTAAAAATTGTTTTTATCGCCTCAAAAGTTCCAGCTTATATTATGGAGCAGGTTGAGGAAAAGGCGGATGAACGGGATATTCAGATTGTTCGTTTCGATCATTTTCTGACGCCTAATCAAGCTCGAAATGCATCGATCGATTATATAAAGACCAAGTATGTGGCCTTTGTCGATAATGACGCCATTGTATCAAAAGGCTGGTTGGAGGCCTTGATGAATTGCGCCGAAGAAGAAGGCGCGGCTGTGGTCGGACCGCTCACTTTTGAACGCTTCCCGCTTTGGAAATATGTCCATGTCGCCGGGGGGTTGAGCGAAATTGAAGTCACAGAGGATGGCGATCGTATATGCCACCAAAGAATCAATTGCGCCCATTTGGATATCACGAAAAATCCTCGCGAATTTGTGCGGACCGAAACAAAGCTCGTAGAATTTCATGCCGTTCTTATTGAAATGGATTTTCTCAAAGAAATTGGTGGACTTGATGGTGAAATTTTCTGCATGTATGAGGAATTCGACTTATGCATGCTGGCGCAAGAACATGGCAGAAAAGTCTTTTTGGAACCTGCATCCAGGGTGGCTTACCTTCCGCCGATGAAGCCGACAAAAGAAGATCTGAACTACTTCGACTTACGCTGGTCAAAGGTGTGGCTGGATCATAGTGTTCATAGACTGGCCCAAAAGTACGATCTAACGTTAAATACCGGTAACTTAAGCGCCGGGCCAAAATTTGTGCGCGGCCACAGGATGCATCAATACGGTAAAACAAGGAAATTGCTTTCCAAAATAGTAGGCAATAAGGGCGCTAGCGTATTTATGAATAGAATTGTCAGTCACTGGGATCAATGGACCAAATTCAGCCGGACACATCCCGATTATCCGGCCTGGAAAAATTATACTGATACCCTCAATAGGGACGTGACAAGCAGACGCTAGATTTACGGCTGACAGTTCAGTAAATTCTCAAGCCCATCAACATGTAAAGAACGATTGATTTTGCGTTTGGCGACTGCCTGATCTTCTGCGCCAAAAATTCTTTTGCCGCCTTTCTTTCGCCTGCGCGCAGCAAGCTCATGGCGTATTTTCTGGAGGCCACATGCAGGTGTTTTGCGAGCGTACTCACCGGTATATGCGGCAGCCTTTTCTCTTTGGCAAGGCTAACCAGAGAATTCATTGCGACACATCGCGACAGCCAGACCTTTTGATAGTTCCGCGATAAGCTGGAAGGCTGAATAAAATAGACGCCTTGCTCATTTTTTATGTACATGACAGGAAAATTCGCGAGCAATCGGACAAAAAGATGGAAATCTTCATTTCCCCAAACATCCTCAAAAAACACCTGGCCATTCCTGCTTACATCTTCCAGCATCGTTCGCCGGATAATTGTAAAGGAGGGAATAAAGGCGCCTGTATTCTCGAGATAGAACACTATCCCTTCGTTAGGTTGATATTTCTGAATTTCCGGCGCCGCCTTTCGGTACATTTGAATATAAGGTTCAGGGTTCCCGTCGAGGCATCGATAGAAGTTTCCAAAACAAACCGCTGCATCCTGGTTCTTTTCAAGGGCACGGACAGCATTCTCCAGAAAATCCGGAAACAAAATATCATCGGCGTCGAGAAAGAATATGAACTCGCCTGACACTTCCGCATAGCCGGTATTGCGCGCAAAATGCACGCCTTTATTGACGTCGTGCCGGATTATTTTCACGTCCGGAAAGCTGTCTTTGAGAATATCCGATGCCGGAATATCTCCGCAATCATCGACGACGACTATTTCATCCGCTTGCAAGCTTTGTTGCATCAGCGACTTCAAGGTCACTCCAAGGGTGTCCGGATCACTGTAAGTCGGTATCACGACAGAGATATATGGAGATTTTCCATTCATTAGCATCACTTTGTAGTGCGCATTTCATCGGTGGACAGTAACCGTTCGAAATAGGCAATTGTCTTGGTCAGTCCTTCGCGAAGCTGGGTATCAGGCTTCCACTCCAAAAGCGCTTTCGCTTTCGAAATATCAGGACAGCGCTGCAGAGGATCATTTTGGGGGAGGGGATGAAATTCAAGCTTGGAGCGTGACCCGGTCAGTTCGAGAACCAGATTAGCCAATTCCAACACGGTGAACTCATTGGGGTTGCCGATGTTGATTGGACCCGTAATCTCATCAGCCGTGTTCATCATTCTCGTCATGCCATCGATCAAGTCATCGACGTAGCAGAATGATCGCGTCTGCGTTCCCTCACCAAATATACTTACCGGTTTGTTCTGAAGGGCTTGCACAATGAAGTTTGAAACAACGCGTCCGTCATCGGGCCGCATATTAGGACCATAGGTATTGAATATCCTCACAATCTTGATTTTTACGTTATGCTGGTGGTGATAGTCATAAAAAAGTGTTTCAGCGCATCTCTTGCCTTCGTCATAACAGGCACGTGGACCGAAGATGTTGACCCGGCCCATGTACTCTTCCGGCTGCGGATGTACATCTGGGTCACCATACACCTCGCTTGTCGACGCCTGCAGAATTTTGGCCTTCAGCCGTTTCGCGAGGCCGAGCATATTTATCGCGCCATGGACGCTGGTCTTTGTGGTTTGCACCGGATCAAACTGATAGTGAACGGGAGAGGCTGGACAGGCAAGGTTGTAAATTTCGTCCACTTCCACATAAAGCGGAAATGTGACGTCATGACGCATCAATTCAAAATTTGGATGGGCCAGCAAGTTTTCAATATTTTGCTTTGATCCCGTGAAATAGTTATCAAGGCAAAGGACATCATGCCCTTCATCCACTAGACGCGATGAAAGATGGGAACCAAGGAATCCAGCTCCCCCTGTTACGAGTATCTTTTTTTGCGAAGACAAATCCGCTCCTCTCCATTCTGATTGCGATCAGAATAATGCCGGCCAATAATACTAAAGAATAACTCTTAATTATTGGTTTTTTATATCTTGTTTTATGAAAGAATCGATTCTTGATAAGATAAAGGGGGTTTTTCCTTTAAACTTGGAAACAAACTGCTATTGGCTCCCGAGCCGCCGGCCGCGCCCTGGTTTAGGCCATAAACTCATAAACAGGCTTTTCAATTTTGCTTGGATATGATTCAAACTCTGTGAAGGAGTTTGCGATGTCCCGTTATGATCTATCTGATTTTGAATGGTCGGTGATACAGCCAATTTTGCCTCAAAAGTCGCGAAGTGTACCTCGTGTTGATGATCGGCGTGTCCTCAATGGTATATTCTGGGTGCTGCGCTCCGGCGCTCCCTGAGCAGATCTGCCAGGCCGTTACGGCCCCTGCACCACCTGCTACAACAGGTTCCGCCGATGGACGAAGGCGGGGGTCTGGGATCAGATAATGGACACTATAACAGAGGCTTATGACGGTGATGTGCAAATGATTGACGGCACAACTGTCCGGGGGCATCATTCTGCCGCACTATAAAAAGAGCCATCCGGATCGATGTATGGAGCGAAGCCGGGGAGGACTGACGACCAAAATCCATGCCGTGACGGACAGAACGGCTTGCCCGTGCCTCGCCATCACAGAGGGCCAAACGCATGATATCAAGGCCGCAAAAGAGCTGTTGAGCGGATTGAAGCAGCGGCAACTCATTCTGGCCGATAAAGCCTATGACGCCGATTGGCTGCGGCGGCAGATCGAGGCACAGGGAGCTGTCCACAATATTCCCAATCGAAAAGGCAAGACATGGGATTCCTGCTTCAGCAAAAGTTTGTACAAAGATCGCAATTTGGTCGAACGGTTTTTCAACAAAATCAAATACTTCCGACGTATCGCAACCCGTTACGACAAACTCGGGTCATCCTATTTCGCCATGGGCAAGCTCGTCAATATATTCAAACTTGTCATTTTTGATGCTACCGGATTTATCTAAAGAGCTTTAGGACGACATTTCCGCGCCATAAGGTCTTTTGGTCGAGTCGGTATCGTGTCGGTCAAGGATTGTGTCGGTAATTGACCTCGTTTCTTCAAAAATTTTCACAACCGATTTAATCCGTCTTTCCAGAAAAGCCTGTGATGCTGCATTTCGGCTTTTCTGTGTCAAATGTTCAAAGGCCGCAATGCATATTCCTGCGAATAAAAAATGCCGCGCCCTAGTTGCTGCAAGATGGATTTATTTTATTCCCACATAATCTCCGGAAGAAACAGGGACATTGCGGGAATGAAAACAATCATCAGAAGCGCGACGACATCCATGACGATAAACCAGGTCACACCCTGAAAAATTTTCTGTATCGAGACTTGATTTCCAAGAGCCCCTTTGATCACGTAAACATTAAGACCAATTGGCGGCGTCACCAGCCCGATCTCCAATAGTTTGATCACGATGATCCCGAACCAGATCAGGTTCATGTCGGCGCCATGCACCAAGGGCAGCATTATTGGCAAGGTGAGAAGCATCAATCCGATGGATTCCACAAACATGCCAAGAATAACATAGACCACGGCAACGCCGACGATAATCAAAAGGGGGCTGCCGCCGGTGATAGAGAGAACCAGTTCAGCAAGGTCTGTCGGCAATCCACTAAGAGCGAGGAATCTGGTGAAGAACAATGTACCGATAAGGATGGCAAATATGCTAGACGTTCCGACAACAGTAAAGATGATCGCTTGCTTGAAAGCGGCAACTGTCATCTGTCTTCTGAATATCGCAATGAGTGTTGCGACAATCGCCCCGACGGCGCCGGCTTCAGTTGGGGAAAACAACCCCGTAAAAATACCCCCCAGGACGCAGAAAATGAGAACCGGCAAAGGCCATACTTCGCTGGCGGCAGACAGTTTTTCTCTGACGCTGAATTTTTCAACTTCCGCATTCGCGCCGCCCGCCAGTTCCGGATTGAACTTGCACCGGATAACGATCATTCCCATGTAAAGCAGAGCGGAGACGATGCCGGGCAGGAAACCCGCGATGAACAGCTTGCCAATCGAAACTTCCGCATAAATACCATAAAGAACCATTAGAATGCTGGGCGGGATCAGAGAGCCGAGCGTCCCAGATGCAGCGACGACACCGCTGGCCAGCCCCGGCTCATATTTATGCCGCAGCATTTCCGGCACAGCAATGCGCGCCATGGCGGATGCGGTCGCCACGCTGGATCCGGACGCCGATGCAAATAGAGCGCTGGCCGCGACACCTGTTATCGCCAGCCCGCCAGGCAAGCGGGCGAGAAGAATGCGCATTGCCCGAAACAAACCGTTAGTCAATCCCGTTGTTGTACAGATATATCCCATCAGCAGAAACATCGGCACGGCGGTCAGGGACCAGTTTCCGATGAAGTTAAAAGGAACACTGGAGATAATTCCCAAGCCCGCCTTGAAGTTCAGGATCGCAACGATTCCCGCGATTGACACCCCCCCGAGAGCAACAGCAATCGGGAGCCTGAGGGCCATCAGCCCCAAAGTGACGACTACGCCAATGACGCCTATTAATCCTGCGCTCATGATGCTGAATCCGTATCTATTCCAAGTTCGGGGATCCGGTGTTCCAAAATCGCTCTAACGCCGTTTAAAAGAATGGCAAGCACAAGAATGCCGCTGCCAATTGACAATGCCCAGCGGCTTGGCCAGACATAAAAAAGGAAATTTGACATGACGGTTTCCCGGTCAGCCGTGGCCTTGATGGCATCAACTGTTGTCTGATAGCAGAATAATCCGTAGTAGCCAGCCGCGAGTAATGTGCCGAGGACATAAACGGCAATTTGTAGCCTGTGCGGAAATTTTTGGAAGAACAGGTCCACCGAGACATGCTCATGCCGCAGTTCCACGAATGGGAGAGCAAGGAAAACAATGCTGACCATGTAATAATAGGAAACTGTCTCAAGTGTGCCCGTTATAGGCGCATTGAACAGAAGCTTCATGGCAATATCGGTGCCGACGTGAACCATCATGAGTATCAGAAAAGCGCTGCACAACACCACCAGAATCCTGGTAATCCCGACAACAAGACTTTCCGCTCGGTTAAAGACCAGATTTGCGTCTGACATTTTTATGTGCCTTTCTGTTTGCGGGATGCTTCTCAATCGAGAAGGTTATGCAGAAGCTGTTTCCAGTTCTCACTGATTTCATTGAAATACTCTTTGTCCTTGCGAATAATGGTTTGTGCGCCCATCCCGCGCATCAAACACAAGGTTGTATTAAGCAATATCCGCACCTGTTCAGGGGACTGCCGGTTGTGTTTAAAAAATTGCAACCAGATTTCATTAAGTGAGGCATGAAAGTTCAGGCTGACAGGAATAATTGCTTCACGAAGTTTTTCATCGGTACGGGCGCTTGACAGGAAATCGATCGTGATCATGAACAAACGGCCCGAAAAACGGGACCAGAGATAGTCGACAAAATCGTCAATGGTCTGCTGGCCATCGGCATAGGCAATGGCACGCTTTCGGATATCGGCAATTTCGTCTTTCAATAGTTTTTCGACGGCCGAAGCGATCAAAGTTTCCTTCGCCGGATAATGATGGAGCATCGCACCCCTCGATACGCCAGCTCGTTTGACAATTTCAGTGGTCGACGCGTTGTTGAATCCGTCTTCATAAATACAATCTAGGGTCGCCTTTAATATCCGCTTCCGCATGCGGGATGATCGTTCCGCATGCTTATTGGGCTTGCCCTGAGCGTTCATGACTGTCTTCTCCAACTGAAATTATTGACCAGATAGATAGGTATCATGAATATTTGGCGAATTGAATTCCATTGAAATACCGATGAAAAGCGACGGAGGAAGATGGGAGGAAAGCCTCCCTCCGTCTAAGGGCAACTAGTTGACGCCGTATGTATTCGGATCAAGTTTGTCGTAAAGATTAGCCTTGATGATGGCCTCAATAGCGGCCGGATCTTTACGATCAACATTCTCGAATAGCTTTTCCCATTTCCTGACGGTCTTATCGAACTGACCGAGCAATGCTTCAGGGTCTTCCAAGCCATACTTCTCCTTGCCGGTCTTGTAGACTTCCACAAGATTGGCGTCGGCAAAGGTCTTGATGGATTTAGTCATATCTTCTTTTGGCTGATAGACCTTCACACCATGTTCCTCCGCTTCAGCAAGCGCTTCATCGACAGACGCCTGATAACCGACATACAAATTGGCCATTGCCTGTGCATTGGCATCAAAGAAAATTTTGCGTTCGGCCGGTGTGAGTCCTTTCCAGAAATCCTGGTTAAACGCCCACATGGGACCAGAATAGTAAATACCAAGCGGCGCCATGGTCGTGTATTTGGCGACATCCCACAAGCTGCGCGATTTCAGATCAGATGCGACATTCACGGCGCAATCCAGAATGCCTTTTTCAATACCTTCATACATTTCGCTTGAGGGAACATTTACCGGAACTGCGCCGATGGCTTCAACCCAGCGCGACATCGCCGCCCCAGCAGTGCGAAGACGTTTACCCTTTAAATCTTCGACAGTTTGCATCGGCGCATTACACATCAGGTTATATGATGGAGTGCTATATCCACCCCCATAAACAACACCCGCCTTTTTCCATTGTTCCAAAGCTTGCGGATTTGTTATGTTGAAATCCGACGCTGCGGCAATCATGACCAGCGGGTCAGAGTAATTTAACCCCATTTCCTGCAGAGTGTTCGAGATTGGCAGTTCGGCGGGTGTGTAGGTTCCGGCATGATAGCCAACCTGTGCAACACCGTCGCGAACGCCGGACATGCCGGAGCGTGGGGGCAGCAAAACGGTCCCCGTGAATACGTTGGCTTTCAATTCGCCATTTGACAACTTATCAACTGTCTTCGCCCATTCAACATATCCGTACTTTCCGAGCGGATGCTGATCGGGGAAAAAGATATTTGCATTAAATTCTTCGGTGAACGCGGGTTGACTGACAGCCATTACGCACGCGGCCAGGATAGCCGCAATCCCTGTTTGTCGTAGAAAATTCATCTTCGTACCTTTCATGGTTAAAACACCTCCACTAATTCCATTGCGAACTGGTGTAATTTACGGACGATCCCCTAAATCACGTTCTTGAAAATTGCTCCATCCTTCGCAACGAATTTCAAATACCGGTCTGGATCCTGGAGGACACCGAGGTCGTTTAGCGGATCGCCGTCCAGCGCCAAAATGTCCGCGCGGGCGCCCGGGATGAGTTCTCCTATCTCGCCTTCCATCTGGAACAGCTCCGCCGCAGTCAGCGTTGCGGACCGGATAACTTCTGCAGGGGTCTGAAACCGGCTTCGGATCTTGAACTCCAAAAGCTGATGCCGGTGCATGGGACCCAGCAGATCTGTGCCGAAAACCATCTTGACCCCGCGGGAGTGGGCATGGGCGTGGGTTCTGTATCCGGCCTCCACGACTTCTGATACCTTGTCGCACATTGCCTGGGATAATCCGCCAGCCAGTCCCTCCGTTCCGAGAACTTCGTGGGTCGACATGGTGGGAACCAGAAACGCCCTTTTTTCCAACAGCAAATCAATCGTGCTGTCATCGATCAGATTGCCGTGCTCGATCGACCGCACACCGCATTCGAGGGCGCGGTTGGCGGCGCGGGCCGTATACACATGGGCGGCAACATAAGTTTCGGCAGCTTCAGCTTCTTCCACTGCAGCCTTCAGTTCAGAGATGGAGAATTGCGTATTTCCAATCCGGTCTGTGGGGGACGAAATTCCGCCGGACCCCATAATTTTGATGAAATGAGCTCCCTTGCGTAACTCGTCACGGCAGGCGCGGCGAACCTCCGGAACGCCATCGACAACGACGCCAAGTCCGGCGCAGCAGGTACAGCCTTCCCAGTTTTCACCGGCTTCACGCATGTCTCCGTGACCGCCGGTTTGCGAGATTGCGTGACCGCTAAACAGAACGCGCGGGCCGATAAGATAGCCTTCATTTATGGATTGGGCGATGCCATAGTCCGCGCCTCCGCAATCGCGGACTGTTGTAAAGCCGCGCGACAACATGCCTGAGAGGATTTGCCCGGCCCGTGCAGCCACATACATTTGCGACCATTTCATTAAATCCGGAAAGCTGGCCGTTGCCGCCACGACATGAACATGGGCGTCACAAAGCCCCGGCATAATTGTCAGTCCGGAAAGATCAAGTTCCGTCGCGCCTTCTGTCACGGGACCTTTCGACACCTCCTGAATTATGCCATCCTCGATAAAGATATTCCGTGTGCCGACACACTGGCCCATTCTCACATCCAACAGACTGGCATTTTTGAGGGTCAGGGATTTCGGACTAACAGTCATATTAAACGTACCTTTTTTCAGCATCTGGTGATTGAATTGCCCTGCATGCACAATGGCGTAAGGCAAGCGGCTAGAACGCGCGCGGCTTCAAGATGATTCTCATGATAATATCCCGATGCATGCGTGAGATTGATGGTGCCAAAGGTCTTTCCGGCAACGCGCATTGGAATGTTGAGAGCGGATTCGAGGCCAAGACCAAACAGTGTTTCATGGTCCGGATAGGCCCAGCGTAGAGCATCGGCATCCTTGCCCAGGAAAGGTTGCCCTTGCTTCAGGACGAGGTTACCCCAAGGCGTCGGTCCCATTATTTTAAATCCGCCTGCTGGATAATCAGCCGGATTACTCGAATAAAGCCGCCACACTCTGCCGGTTTCTTCTTCATAGCGCAGGACCGTAAACATCTTGTGTCCGACAACGCGGCGAAAAGCGGCATCAGCACGTTTCCAGGTCATGGACGGATCTGTTTCCGAAGCGACTTGCAGAGCAATCTCGGCGGCCTCTTGCAGGAGACTATCTAAATGGACCGTCTTCATGCTGACCTGCCGGCAATTTGCTGCGGCAGCCAAAGAGCGATTTGCGGAAAAACAGTCAGCAAGACCACCCCGACCACCAGCAAAAGGAAAAATGGGAAAGCCGCTTTTGCGATCCTGCCAATTGACATATCGGTTAGCCCCTGCAAGACGAAGAGGTTGAACCCGACCGGCGGTGTAATGGTCGCAAGCTCTACCATCAGAACCAGAAACACACCAAACCACATCGGATCAAAACCGGCCTGAATAATCAGCGGCAAGGTAATCGGCAGACTCATCACGGTGATGGAAATGCCCTCCAGAAACAGGCCAAGCAGTAGGTAAAACACCGCCAGAATGGCCATCAAGGCATATGGAGAGAGATCAAGGGCGGCAATGCTGGCCGCAATCTTTTGAGGTAGGTGCAAATATCCCATCGTCGTCGACAGGAGCGCTGCCGCGATGACGAGAGAAACAACCATCGCGGACATCTTCACCGAACTCATGATAGATTCCGTGATCAGGTTTAATGTCAATTGCTTAGTGACGAAAGCCAGCACCAATGCTGCGATAACACCGATCGCGGCGGCCTCGGAAGGCGTTGCCAGCCCGCTGTAAATTGATCCCAGCACAATGATGATCAACATTGCGATTGGCGTCAGATCTTTCGCATCGCTCATGGAGAATGGTCTGGTTTCGGTGTCTTCGCCCGTAATTAGAGAAGGGCTGAATTTGGCCTTGCCGGCAATATATGTGGAGTAAAGCGCGGCGATCATCAGGCCGGGCAATACTCCGGCAGCAAATAGCTGAACGATGGAAACTTCCGCGAGGATGCCATAAACGATCATAACGATGGATGGCGGGATCAGGAGCCCAAGGCTTCCTGCTCCAGCGAGCGATCCAACGGATATCATCGGGTCATAGCTGCGCTTTGAGAGTTCTTCCAAAGAGATTTTGCCGACTGTCACGGCCGTTGCCGTGCTTGATCCGCTCATGGCGGCGAACAAGGTGCAGCCGACAATATTGACATGCAGAAGGCGTCCCGGAATCTTGTTCACCAAAGGCGTCAAGCCCCGGAAAAGACGGCGTGAAATATCGGTCCTGAAAATAATATCACCCATCCAGATGAACATCGGGATTGCCGCGAGCTCCCAGGATGATGCCGACCTCAGCATAATGCTTGAGGCAATTGCGCCGATTTTGACGAAAGACATATCAAGGAGGAAAATCTGAACAGTAACAGAGACAAGGATCAGGCCGATAAATACCCAAATACCGATGCCGAGATAAAAGAAAATCAGCAATAAGACGACAAAGCCTGAAAGTAA
>JAIOYL010000114.1 GCA_021741195.1 Sneathiella sp.
CCGTGTCCGTGACCCTGACGGGCAGCGCGATCGACACCCGCCGCCATCCGACGGAACCCTGCAAACTGGCGATGAACCATTCGATCGAATGGTTCGAGCATACGGTTATCCACCATGTGCCGCTTGGCTACCCAGGCGCCTTCAGGCAGGTTTATCCGGGATTTATGCAGCTTACCGGCTTTGTCAGCATGAATTTCGGCCGTCATATGGACGCCCATATGAAGCAGTTTGACCATCTGGTGCAGGGCGATGATGACAGCGCCGACAGGCATCGCGCCTTCTACGCGGAGTATAACGCGGTCATGGACCTGACGGCGGAATACTACCTGCAGACCATTGAGACCGTGTTCCAGAAGCAGGCGCTGGCCAAAGGCGAAATGATGTACCGCAATACCCGTCCGGTCAGGACCTCGGCCATCGAGAAAACCGCCTTGATGACCGTCGAAGGGGAGCTTGATGATATCTCCGGAATCGGCCAGACGGTGGCTGCCCATGATATATGCACCAGCCTGCCGGACAGCATGAAAACCCATTACGAACAAAAGGGCGTCGGCCATTACGGCGTCTT
Source organism: Sneathiella sp. (assembly GCA_021741195.1). Classification (GTDB taxonomy): domain Bacteria; phylum Pseudomonadota; class Alphaproteobacteria; order Sneathiellales; family Sneathiellaceae; genus Sneathiella. The sequence goes on from JAIOYL010000114.1 coordinate 569, forward strand.
CAACGGCAGCAAGTTCAACAAGCAGATCGCCCCGCGCATTTCCGACTTTATCCGGGCAAACGAACCGAAGAAAGCCGCCAAGCTGGAGCTTGTCCCGGCCGTGCCAGCAAAAGCAGTGGCACCAAAGGAAGCGACCCCGGTTGCCGTAAAAAAGCCGGAGGCTGCGAAAGTTGCGGCGCCCACAGAAGTTAAGGCGGCTCCTGCAAAAGCGGAGAAACCGGCTCCGGTTGCTGTAAAAAAACCGGAGGCTCCGAAAGCAGCTGCGCCCGATGCGGTTAACGAGGCTCCTGTAAAAACGGACAAACCAGCCCCGAAACCCGTTGCATCAGCGCCTGTAGAGACGGCGCCAAAACAGGCTGCGGTGACAGCAGAGAAATCTCCAGCCGCAAAAACGGCGTCGCTCAAATCGCAAAAAGCACCGTCCAAGAGCAAGGCACGCGCCAAGGCCGCGCCGCGCAAACCTCGGCAGCCCGCAAAAAAGGCTTAAGCAAGGGTGTGAGTGAAAAGCCATTTTGGGAAACGGTAGCGCTTGAAGATATGAATGCGGAGCAGTGGGAATCCCTCTGCGACGGCTGTGCGAAATGTTGCCTGCTCAAGCTCGAGGATGAAGATACCCTGGAGCTTGCCTACACGGATGTTGCCTGCCGCCTTCTCGATCTTGGCACCTGCCAATGCACCAGATATCCCGAAAGATCGCGCCTTGTGCCCGATTGCATCACCATAACCCCGGACATTATCCCGAGTTTGCGCTGGATGCCCAAAACCTGCGCCTACCGCCTGCTGTCAGAGAAAAAGCCGTTGCCCTGGTGGCACCCGCTGGTCTCGAACGATCCCGAAACCGTCCATCAGGCTGGCGTTTCGGTGCGCGGCCGGGTGATATCGGAGCGGCGGGCGGGCGACCTTGAAGATCATATCGTCGACTGGCCGGAAGAAGACATTGCCTGACCACCGGACCTATCCGAAACTGGTTGTAGCCCCTGCCCCCTACCTGCAGTTTGAAAACGCACGGTTCCCGATTGAAATCCGGCGGAGCACCCGCGCTTCCCGGATGAAGCTCAGGATCGACCCAAGGGCCGGTGTTGTCCTCGTGCTGCCGCTTCGCGTTTCCGTGAGAAACGGCCTCGCGTTTCTTGAGCAGGAACTGGGGTGGATTGCCGGCAAAATTGGGCGTATTCCGACCGCCGTTCCCTTCCGCGACGGGGAAACCCTCCCTCTGCTCGGGGTGCCTCACCGGATTACCCATGCGCCCGAGCGGCGCGGGCTGGTCTGGCAGGAAGATGGAAAGCTCTTTGTTACGGGCCGGGCCGAACATCTCCCCCGGCGGGTCCGGGACTGGGTCCGGGCATCCGCGAGAGCCGAGATCGGCCGCCGCGCCGACGTCTATGCGAATATGCTGGATATCAAGCCGAAAGGCATTTCTCTCCGCGACCAGAAAACCAGGTGGGGCAGTTGTTCCTCCACGGGCCGGCTCAATTTCTCCTGGCGGCTCCTGCTGATGCCGGAAGAAGTGATGAGCTATATCGTCGCCCATGAGGTGGCGCATCTGCGTCATATGAACCATTCCCCTGCCTTCTGGAAACTGGTCGGCGAGTTGCATGCCGGTGTCGCGCCCGCAAAAAAATGGCTGAAAACCCATGGCGCGGAGATACATAAATATGGTGTTGAGATTGAAGACGGGCTATGACAGGGGTCACCCCTGTTGAAAGCACCTTATGAGACGTCTCGCCCCGACATCCATTCCCTTCACGATCTACCTTGCCGCCGCCGTGGCGCTCGGGCCGCTATCGACGGACATGTATCTGCCGACCTTTCCGCAGCTTGCCGAGGTCTTCAAGGTGAGTGCGGCGGATGTTCAGCTGACGCTGAGCATTTTCACCTTCGGTATCGGCGGCTGTCAGTTGATTTACGGACCGCTGACCGACCGTTTCGGCCGCAAGCCGGTGATTGTCGGTGGCCTGCTGATCTATGTCCTGGCGAGCTTCGCCTGCGTGGCAGCTGTAAATATTGACCAGCTTGTTGTTTTGCGGTTTCTGCAGGCGCTTGGCGTTTGTGCGGCGATTGTCGTGCCGCGGGCGATGGTCCCTGACCTGTTTGCGCGCGAGCAGGCGGCAAGGCAGCTTTCCCGCATGGGGACAATTATGGGGCTGGCACCGGCAATCGCCCCGGTGATCGGCGGCTATATCGCCGCCTTTTACGGCTGGCAGTCGGTTTTCCTGTTTCTGGGGGCGGCGGCCCTGATCGTCGGTCTGGTAACGGTATTTCAGATTGATGAATCGCATCCTGAGAAGGATATCAACGCCTTGCGGCCGAGCCATATCCTGCGCAATTACGGCGACTTGATCCGTCACCGCGAGTTTCTGGGGTACGCACTGACCGGCGGCCTCTGTTTCGGCGGCCTCTTTTCCTTCATTTCCGGCTCTCCCCTGGTCCTGATCCAGGTATTTGGCGTCGCCGCCGATCATTTCGGCTATTTTTTCGGCATGGTGGTGCTTGGCTATATGAGCGGCACGTTGCTCGGGCCCATGGTTACGGGTAAAAAGGGCCTCGCGTATTCAGTACGGATGGGAACCCTGATCTGCACTGTCGGCGGGGTCGCCATGCTTGCCGCCGCGTGGGCCGGGGTCAATTACATCGCCGCCGTGGTGGCGCCGATGATGATCTACACCATCGGCCTTGGCGTGGTCTTGCCGCAATCTCAGGCGGGCGCCATGGCGCCATTCCCGGAAAAAGCCGGCTCGGCCTCCGCCTTGATGGGGTTCCTGATGCTGGGGTTCGCGGCTCTTCTCGGCTATCTCGTTGCCTTCTTTTACGATGGAACGCAGATGGCCATGGCCACGGCCATCGGCATCATGGGCGCCGGTTCCGCGCTTGTTTTCTGGTTGACGGCGGGCCGCCCCCATGGCATTTCGCACGAAGGCGACTGACTGCTCAAGGCCGCTCTCTTTCCGTATTGGGATACTCGAAGGAGTCCTTCTTTTCCGGCGTGTTCAGGCTGTCCGACGACGTGCCGCTGCTGGTTTTAGCGGAGAAGGCGCGGACAATCTTGTCCCAAAGGTTAGCCGTCGCGCTCTCATCCTGGATCGGTGCAAAGGCGACCGCGTGGGTTTTGTCGGAATGAGTGATGAAATCCTTCCAGGTAAGGGCCGGAAGGTTGCTGCCGGTGACCCGGTTGGTGGCCGAGCCGTCGTCATTGCCGAACCAGACGCCCGCGACGATATCCGGGGTAAAGCCGATAAACCAGGCGTCGCGGTAATCCTGCGTGGTGCCGGTTTTTCCGGCGGCCGCGAAGCCGGGGTTGGCGGCCTTTCCTGTGCCCCATTGAATTGTCACCGACATGATATCCTGCATTTTATTGACCGTCGCGGCGCTGATGATGCGCCCCTGCCCCGAAGTTTGCCGCTTGTAGAGAAGAGTGCCGTCCTTTTCCCGGATATCGAGAACACCATAGGGCAGGACGGCGGTTCCGCCATTGGCAATAACGGCATCGGCGGCTGTCATTTCAAGAAGCGAGACCTCGTTGGTGCCAAGCGAGATTGATGGATGCAAGGGGAAACTCCCGGTCAAACCCAGGTTTGTGGCCATGTCGGCAACCTTGTCGCGACCAACCGCCTCCGTCACCTTGACCGCCACCGTATTGATGGAGCGGGCATAGGCCTCGCGCAGGCTCATGTCGCCGTCGTATTTTTTCGCATAATTTTGAGGCGTCCAGCCATCGATGTCTATGGGGCCATCGGTAAAGACGTCATCCGGCGACAGGCCCTGCTCGAACCCCGCCAGATAAACGATCGTCTTGAAGGCGGATCCGGGCTGCCGCCGCGCGACCGTCGCCCGGTTATAGACCGATTCCGAATAGCTGCGGCCGCCGACCATGGCGCGGACCGCGCCGTCCGGCGACATCGCGACGAAGGCGCCCTGATCGACCGCCATTTTCTTGCTTTCGCTTTTCAGGCGCGCTTCCAGCGCCCGCTCCGCATTCCCCTGCATGTTCAGGTCCAGCGTGGTGGTGACGACGAGATCCCTGTCCGTACGGCCGATATAGGTCTGAACCTCGCTGACGACCCAGTCGGCGTAATAGCGGACGTTGCGAAAATCACCACCGACATTGACGAGCGTTGCAGGTTTCGCCCGGATTGCCTTGGCTTCCGCGGGGGTGAGGTATTCTTCTTCCACCATGCGGCCAACAACGACGCTTGCGCGGTTTTGCGCCCGCTCCAGGCTGAGGGTCGGCGCATAATAGGTCGGCGCCTTCAGGAGCCCCGCCAGCATCGCCGCCTCGGCGGTCGTCAGTTTCGTTGCCGGATGCGAGAAATATTTCCGCGCCGCCGCGTCGATCCCGTAAGTGCCGGAGCCGAAATACATCCGGTTGAGATAGAGCGCGAGGATTTCGTCCTTTGTATATTCCGTTTCCAGCCAGAAGGCGAGCAGGGTCTCGCGGATTTTTCGTCCCATGGTGCGTTCCGGCGTCAGGAACAGGTTCTTCGCCAGCTGCTGGGTGATTGTGCTGCCGCCCTGCACCACGCGGCCTGCCTGGTAATTCCGCAACGCTGCGCGGATCAGGCTGACCGGATTGACGCCGAAGTGATCATAGAAATGACTGTCTTCGGTGGCCAGCACCGCCTGCTTTATATTGTCCGGGATCTTGTCGATCGGCAGCATGTCGCCGTAAAGGTCGCCATAGGTCGAGAAACGGATGCCGTCAGCGGTCTGCAGCACCATGGATGGGCGCTTTTCGATCACGCCGATGCCGGAGATATCGGGGAGCGTATAGGCAAAATAGCCGGTGATGACGACGCCGATCAACAGGCCCCAGAGAACAACGGTTCCGCCCCAGTTGAGCAGCGGGGCTGCCCAGCCGCGCGCGGGCGGTTTCGTTTTGCGACGGGCGGACGGCGCGGGTTTCTTCTTGCCGCGCGCCGGTTTTGACCGGGCGGCGCCTTTTTTCGTATTGAGGGCTGGCTTCATACGCTGCGGATAGACCGGTTGTCCCGATCCTGCTCCTTTCGATGCCTTCTTCATACGCGGTCTCGACTGTTACTCAAAAATGGCGAACATCCCGCCGCAAACGCCGCACTATCTCTCCAATTTGAGGCGAAAATGAGATTTCGCTTTTCTCCTGATGATCCTCAGGCGTCCAGGAAGCTGACTTTCAGCGCATTATCCTGAATGAAAATCCGCCGCGGTTCCACCACATCGCCCATCAGGGTCGAGAACACCTCGTCGGCCTCATCGCCATGGCTGACCCGCACCTGCAACAGGGTCCGCGCCTCGTGATCGAGCGTCGTCTCCCAGAGCTGATCGGGGTTCATCTCGCCGAGACCCTTGTAGCGCTGGATCGTCAGTCCGCGTTTGCCGAGCGTCGTCACCGCTTCCATCAGCTCCAGCGGCGAATAGATCACCTGGCGCTTGTCTTTATGGATAAAGGTGGAGGCCTTGGCATAGATCGCCTGCAGCTCTTCCTTCATGGAATTGAGCTGCCGCGCCTCGGTGGAATGAATGAGATTGCTGTCAACCAGCTGAACTTCCGTCACCCCGCGCACCTCGCGGCTGAATTTCAGGCTGAAGTCGGGCAGGATCTCGCCGGTCCAGCCGCGCTCGGTCTCGGACGAGATGGCATCGAGCCTGCGCGCGACAAAATCGGCCGCCTCAGGTCCCGCTACAGAATCGCTCAGGACCTCGTCGCTAAGCGCCCCGGCGATGGCCACCTGCTCCACCACGGCGCGGTTCTGGATGCGGGCGATGGCGTCGATCAGGTCGCGGGCCTGGCGGGCGCGGCTTATCAGCGCTTGCAGGTCCTGGCCGCTGCGTTGTTCGCCAGAGGACAGTTCCAGCACCACATCCTCGATCCCCTGCTCGATCAGATAGTCATCCATGGCTTTCTGGTCTTTGAGATATACCGATGATTTACCGCGCGTTACCCTGTAGAGCGGCGGCTGGGCGATATAGAGATAGCCCCGCTCAATCAGCTGCGGCATCTGCCGGTAGAAGAAGGTGAGCAGCAGGGTGCGGATATGCGATCCGTCGACATCGGCGTCGGTCATGATGATGATCTTGTGGTAACGCGCCTTCTCGATATCGAACTCCTCGGGACCGATACCGGTACCGAGCGCCGTGATCATGGTGCCGATTTCCGTTGAGGACAGCATCCGGTCGAACCGCGCCCGCTCGACATTGAGGATTTTACCGCGGAGCGGCAGCACTGCCTGGTTATGACGGTCCCGCCCCTGCTTTGCCGAACCGCCAGCGCTGTCGCCCTCGACGAGGAACAATTCTGAAACCGCCGGATCCTTCGACTGGCAATCGGCAAGCTTGCCGGGCAGGCTGGAAATATCAAGTGCGCCCTTGCGCCGGGTCAGTTCCCGCGCCTTGCGGGCGGCCTCGCGGGCTGCGGCGGCCTCGAAAACCTTTGTGATAACGATCTTGGCATCATTCGGATGCTCTTCAAACCACTGGCTGAGCGCTTCGAACACCGAGCTTTCAACAATCGGCCGAACCTCGCTGGAGACCAGCTTGTCCTTGGTCTGCGACGAGAATTTCGGGTCCGGCACCTTCACCGAGACCACGCAGGTCAGCCCCTCGCGGGCGTCATCGCCGGTAACGACGATCTTTTCCTTCTTGGCCGCACCGCTCGCCGTCGCATACTGGTTGATGCAGCGTGTCAGCGCCGCGCGGAAACCCGCAAGATGGGTGCCGCCATCGCGCTGCGGGATGTTATTGGTGAAACAGAGGACATTTTCATGATAGCTGTCGTTCCATTCGAGCGACGCCTCGACCGTCACCCCTTCGCGCTCGGCGGAGAGGTCAATGGTTTCGGTGATCATCGGGGTTTTGGAGCGATCCAGGTATTTCACGAATGCGGAAATACCACCCTCGTAATGCAGATCGACCGTCACCGGCTCGGCGGAACGGAAATCGTTGATCTGGATATAAACGCCGGAATTGAGGAAGGCGAGTTCGCGCAGGCGATGCTCCAGCGTCGCGAAATCGAACTTGATGTTTGTGAAGGTTCCCGGCGACGGCGTGAAAGTGATCTCGGTGCCGGTCTTGCCCTCGGCATCGCCAAAAATTTCAAGCGCGCCGATCGGTTCGCCATGGGCGAAGCTGAGGCGGTGTTCCTTATTATTGCGCCAGATTTTCATATCGAGCCGGGTTGAAAGCGCATTGACGACAGACACACCGACCCCGTGCAAACCGCCGGAGACCTTGTAGGAATTCTGGTCGAACTTGCCGCCCGCATGCAGCTGGGTCATGATGACCTCGGCGGCGGAAACGCCTTCCTCATGCATATCGACCGGGATACCGCGGCCATTGTCGCGCACGGTCACGGAGCCGTCGGGATTGAGGGCGACGAAAATCAGGTCGCAATGGCCGGCAAGCGCCTCGTCGATGGCATTGTCGACCACCTCATAAACCATATGATGCAGCCCGGAGCCGTCGTCGGTGTCGCCGATATACATGCCGGGCCGTTTGCGAACGGCATCCAGACCCTTCAAGACTTTGATGGAATCCGCGCCATATTCCTCGGCGGCCAGCTGATCCTGTCTGTCACTCATACTTCTATCTTCCTTTTCAGCCGATGGCCGTCCTGATGACGGTGCCATTATCGACCGTTAAAAACTGCGCCCGCTCTCCAAGGTCGGAAAAAAGCGCATAATCCGTGCCTGTCATCCAGGCCTGTGTTTTCATATCCTCAATCTCGTCAAACAGCGCGATCCGCCGTTTACGGTCCAGATGCGCCGTAATTTCATCCAGCAGCAGCACCGGCGCCTGACCCTGCAAACCGGCCTGTAATCGCGCATCGCCGAGGATGATCGAGATCAGCAGCGCCTTCTGCTCGCCCGTCGAGCAGAGACCCGCCAGGAGGTTCTTGTCTTTATGCAGAACCTCCAAATCACTCCTGTGCGGGCCCAAAGCCGTACTTCCTGCCGCCGTATCGAGGCGCCGCCCCGCTGCCAGCTTCTCGCGGTATAGATCCTCTGCCGCCAGCGCCGACATCTCCTGCAGCCAGTCTTCGATAAGGCCTTGGACACTTAACGACGCCTTCGGAAAGGCGCTTGTCCTTGGCATCTCCTCTGCGGCCTCCATCGCCGTATTCAGCCGGTTTACCGTCTCAACGCGTGCCGCCGCGATTGCGGTTCCGGTTTCCGCCATGGTGCGTTCCAGCGATCCCAGCCAATGCGGATCGTGGCGCCCTTCCCTCAGAAGCCGGTTCCGCTCGCGCATGACTTTCTCGAAGGTCGTCGTCCGCTTGCCATGGCCCGCATCGAAACCAAAGGTCAGGCGGTCGAGAAACCGCCGTCTGCCCCCGGGGCCCTCCTGAAAAAGCCGGTCCATTTGCGGAGTCAGCCAGCTGACTTTCAGATGGTCCGAAAGGGCCGCGCCACCGCTCATGTTCTGCCCGTCTATTTTCACCGATCTGCGGTCGCCCGTCTCTTTGTTTTCCGTCTCGGCGGCGTTATTCACAAGGCCCGTCCCGATTGTGCTTTCACCTGTCCGGGAGCGGACATCCGCGGCCACTGTCCAGCCGCCGCTGCCGCTCACATTCGCCGCCTCCGCCAGCCGTGCCCGGCGTAGCCCCCGCCCCGGCGTGAGAAAGGAAATCGCCTCGAGAAGGTTGGTCTTGCCGCTGCCATTTTGTCCTGTCAGAACCACGGGTCGTTCGTCCGTTTCAATCTTCAGATGGGCATAGTTGCGAAAATCGGTCAATATCAGGCGCGTAATGGCGAAGGCAGACACGTAAGGCTCCTGTCAGGCAACGGCCATGTTCTTGCGCCGCGGACAAGGGGCACCGGAATTCAGCCGCCTCAAACCCGCATTGGCATCAGGACATAGAGCGCGCCGTCATCGGCGCTGTCCTTGACAATGGTCGGGGAGCCCGCATCGGCAAAGATGAAGCGCGCATTCTCGCCATCGATCTGCCCGGTAATATCAAGCAGGTATTTCGAATTGAAGCCGATTTCCATGTCGCCCGAATTATAGGACGCGGAGACTTCCTCGGTAGCGCTGCCCGCATCCGCCCCTGTCGCCGAAAGGGTGATCATGTCATTGCTGAGCGCGAGCTTGATTGCCCGTGTCTTTTCGGTGGAGACGGTCGAGACGCGGTCCACGGCCTGGGCGAAAGCTTTCCCGTCAAGCTCCAGCACCTTGTCGTTGCCCGCAGGAATAACCCGTTCATAATCGGGGAAGGTTCCGTCGATCAGCTTCGAGGTCAGCAGGGAGTCGCCGAAGGCGAAGCATATCTTGGTTTCCGACAGAGAAATGGCGATATCACCGTCCCGCTCGTCAATCAGCTTGCGAATCTCGTTGACCGCCTTGCGCGGGACAATTACGCCCGGCATGCCTTCCGCATCGGCCGGGATCGGGGTTTCAACGCGTGCGAGGCGGTGGCCGTCGGTTGCAACCGCGCGCAAGACCGGAACACCGGCGGTTTCCGCCGTATGCAGGTATATACCGTTCAGGTAGTAGCGGGTTTCCTCGGTCGAGATGGCAAAGCGGGTCTTGTCGATCAGCCGTTTCAGCACCGCCGCGCCAAGCGTGAAGTTATGCGGAAGCTGGTTCGTCTCCATGACCGGGAAATCATCCTGCGGCAGGCAGGACAGCTTAAATTCCGATTGTCCGCAGCGCAGAAAAATCCGCCCTTCCGCAGACTTGTAGTCGAGCTCCACCTGGCTGCCTTCGGGCAGCTTGCGGATAATGTCATACAGGAGATGCGCCGGCGCGGTGATCGCGCCTTCATTGCTGATATTGGCGGCCACCTTGTCATTGATGGCGATGTCCAGGTCCGTTGCCGTCAGGCCGAGAAACCCGTCCCGCGCATCGAGCAGGATATTGGCAAGGATCGGGATGGTATTGCGGCGCTCCACGACGCTTTGCACGTGATTCAGGGAGGTCAGCAAAGCGGTGCGTTCTATTGTCAGTTTCATTGGCTCAATCAGGCTTAAAAGACGTTACTCAAAAAGGGCCCTTATTATGCCCGATAATGGCCCGGGACTTCAATATAATTCTCCGGCGGTCGAAAAAACCGCCGGGCCTTAAGAAATTGATTCATAAACCTGAATCTGAATTCCCCTTGCAGCGGTTTTCCCCTCGGAACACTGTCGGCACTATAGCAGACACGGGGAGGGAAACCTAGGCTTTTCGCCTTGCCGCCGTCCCGCCAGGCGGAGCTAAATTTACGTGTGAAAACAGACGGTTGTGGATGCGCGGCTCAAGCCGCTTTCGAGAAGACGAAACGCGCCGTCGCCACCAGCCCGATCAGGGCAGCGGGCAGGCAGGCGAGCGGGATCAGGATGGATATAAAATCGAGCGTTGAGATGTTCGTCTGTCCCGACAGGCCGGAGGCATTGGCGATGATGCCGGCATAGGCTGCGCCGAGGGCATAGCCGAGCCGCTGGATGGTCGGAATGGCGCTCGCGACCCGCTCGTTTTCATCCTGCGGCGCAAGGCGGATGGCGCGGCGGAGGATAAAGGTCCAGGCCATGCCGAAGCCGCTTCCCTGCATCGCCGCAAAAACGGCGATCAGCCAGACCGGACCGTTCGGAAGGCTGTAGGCGTATCCCGGAAGGCTGAGGGTAATGATCACCATCCCGGTCATGATCATCCTGCCGTCATATTTTTCCGGAACTCCGGACACCAGAAAAGCGACGAAGGCCCAGCCGATCGACATGCAGGCCAAGACATAGCCGCCGACAATGGCGGGTTCGCCATGCAGAAGAGTGATCAGGTAGGGGCCGTACACGGTAATGGCGACGGTGGTGGTTGAAAAGCAGAGGACGAGGGTCAGCGCCGCCCGTACCGGGCTGACCAGGCTGAACGGCTTGTGCGGCAGCAACCGGGTGTCATGTTTCTGTCCGTCCAGCCAGAGAAAGACAAGAGGCGACACAATGCCAAGGAGGACGTAGAAGCCGGTCTGCAGCGGCGAAATATCGATCCCGCCATAGGCGATGAAGAAAACGCCGACCGACAGCCAGACGAGGCGCCAGACCGGGAAACGGGCGCGGGCCTCTTGCGGCGGTTTGGCCGTCTTGCGAAGGGCGACATAGACCCAGACCGCCATGAGAACACCCTGGATTGCGAAAAACCAGAAACCGCCGCGCCAGGTCGAATATTCGACGAACAGGCCGCGGACCAGCGGTCCGATAAAGGCGGAGACGCCCCATAACGTCCCGATGGCCCCCATGGCGCGCGCGGTCAGGCGGCGCGGGAAAAGCGTTCCGAC
>JAIOYL010000115.1 GCA_021741195.1 Sneathiella sp.
AGTTGGGGATTTCGACATATTGCGCCGTCGGTATTTCGACGGCCATTTCCCTCTGGATTTTTGCCGGGATCAGCTTGTCGTCCGCCCCGGCCAGCACCAATGTCGGACAGGTAATTGTCTTCAGGACATCCCAAAGGACTTCACGATGAAGCAGCGCCCGCTCCTGCCGGAGAAAGGCTTCCTTGCCGATGTCGTCCGCCATCTTGAAAATGCGCGCCACAAGCCCTTCATCCTCCAGCCGCGAGGGATGAATCAGGATGGGCAGCAGACTACGGGTCACGCCCTTGAATGTCGAGCCCTGCTCAACCAGTTTGATAAAATCGAGGCGCTTCTGCCTGTCCTCCGGCGTATCCGCAACAGCGCGGGAATCCATGATAGCAAGATGGGTAATCCGCTCCGGTGCCTGGCGCATCATTTCAAGGACGATATATCCACCCATGGAGAGCCCCGCGAGGGCGAAAGTCGGGGGCGCTGCGCCAAGAATCCGTCCCGCGATCGCCGGCATATTATCATCCAGGGTATGATCGGCCACCGTCATATCGGCGACATCGGAGAGACCCGCAATCTGGTCGCGCCAGAGGTCCGCCGTGCAAAGCAAGCCGGGGACCAGCACAAGAGAATGTTTTTCTGTCATTTTCGCTCAAATTGTTGTAAAAGAAGGCGTGAAAACGCATTTGAGGTTTAATATACTTCTATAGATAAGGGGCGGTTTTGAGAACCTCTATCTTTATGAACATGGTTTTTATCTAAAATGCAATCGTTTCACCCCTGGATTATTAGTAAAATCGCAGGAAACGTTTGACAGAGTGCTTTAATTCACTAGATTGCGCTGTGTTTTACGGATATTTTATTCTTTTTTGAACGGTAGTTCTTTTTATATGAATTTTGCAGATCTCGGCCTGAGCCCGGAAGTACTGAAAGCAGTTGGGGATTCCGGTTATGACACCCCGACCCCCATCCAGGAAAAAGCCATACCTTACGTTCTGATGGGACGCGACGTATTGGGCACCGCACAAACCGGCACGGGCAAGACCGCCGGTTTCACCCTTCCCATGATTGACATTCTCGCCTCAGGTCAGGCGAAAGCCAGAATGCCACGCTCCCTGATCCTGGAGCCGACACGGGAACTCGCCGCGCAGGTCGCGGAAAACTTTGAGAATTATGGCAAATACAGCAAGCTTTCCATGGCGCTGCTGATCGGCGGTGTGTCATTTTCGGATCAGGAGGCCAAGCTCGACAAGGGCGCCGACGTCCTGATTGCAACTCCGGGACGACTGCTCGATCACGTCGAGCGCGGCAAGGTCCTTCTCAACGGCGTCAAAACGCTGGTGATCGATGAAGCCGACCGGATGATGGATATGGGCTTTATCCCGGACGTGGAGCGCATCGTCGCGCTGATGCCGCCGCTTCGTCAGACCCTGTTTTTCTCCGCCACCATGTCAAAGGAAATGCGTAAACTGGCGGACAAATTCCTGATCAACCCGAAGGAAGTCTCCGTCTCCCCGCCGACAGCGATGGCGGCCACAGTGACTCAGGGTCTGCTTATGGTGGAGAAAGCAGAAAAACGGCCGGCACTTCGGCGATTACTGCAAAAAGAAGAAATGAAAACCGCTTTCATTTTCTGCAACCGCAAGAAAGATGTCGATATTCTGCACGGATCGCTGGTCAAGCACGGCTTTAGCGCCGGAGCGTTGCACGGAGATTTAAATCAGGCGCAGCGCACGGAAACGCTGGATAAATTTAAAAAAGGCGAGATCAAGCTTCTTGTTTGCTCCGATGTCGCCGCGCGCGGTATTGACGTGAGTTCCGTCAGCCACGTGTTCAATTTCGACGTTCCCTCGCATGCGGAAGACTATATCCACCGGATTGGCCGGACGGGCCGTGCCGGGATGGAAGGCCATGCCTTCACCATCGCGACCAAGAGTGACGCCAAATATCTTGAGGCCATCTATAAGCTAGTCGGCATGAAAATTCCGGCGATCACAGTTGATGGCATGGAAGAGATTGCGGAGGAAGCCTCCGAAATCGCCGCACGCGAAAAGCGCACATCCTCCCGCGGCACCAAAACGGGCCGAAGCCGGAGCGTCAGTTCAAAAAAAGAAGCTCCGAAAGAGAGCAGCTCCCGGAAAAGTGCAGAGCCTTCCCGCGCCGCAGAGGTAACGGTAAAGGATAAACCGCCGTCAGCCGAAAGAACCCGCCGTCCACGGCATGCTAATGACGAGGGTGATACGCAGGTTGTCGGGCTTGGCGATAATGTCCCGGCGTTCTTCAAAATCCCCTTCCGCAAGTCAGCGGAAAAATAATTCGGCAACAAGGCTTCTTCTTCAAGAAGCCTTTTTTGTTTCCATCTGGTCCCGAAGCTCATAGAATTCGTGAGGATTACGAATTTTAATTTCTGTGCGGCGCATCCGCCGCGTGAAAGGCGGCTGTCGGTGAAGACTATTTTTATCATGGTGAAATGCGAACTCGGCAAGGCCTATGACGTGGCGTCGGAAGCGGTTGAAACCGTCGAGCAGGTCTCCGAGGTCTACTCAATTTCGGGACAGTATGACCTGATGATGAAATGCTATCTCAATGATGATCAGGACATCGGCCATTTCGTGAATGAGCAAATCCAGACCCTGTCCAATATCAAGGACACCTTTACCATGATCACCTTCAAGGCCTTCAGCTGATCGCAGGGCAAAGTGAAAAACAAAAGGCTTTTTTAAAACTAATCCCTTGCTCCAGCTGTAAAATTCCTTAATCTATCGACTGCTTTTGGGAGCAGAGCGGTGCAAACCCGTCTCTGATACAGCACAGGGAGTTATAATTGTGAACAGGAAACTTATCAGCCTCGTGTCTGCAGTTGCATTGCTGGGCGTGCCCGTAATGGCGAACGCGGCGGACAACGTCAAAATAGGATTTGTCACCACTCTATCGACCGGCGCCGGCGCGATCGGCAAGGACATGCGCGAGGCGGTTGATCTCGCCGTCGAGCATCTCGGCGGCAAAATGGCCGGAAAACCCGTTGAAATCATTTATGAGGATGACGAGTTCAAGCCGGAAATCGGCAAACAGAAGACCGACAAGCTCGTTAAGAAGGATAAGGTAGATTTCGTTGCCGGCTTTATCTGGAGCCATGTTCTGATGGCGTCCTACAAGAGCGCTGTCGATAACGGCACATTCCTGATTAGTTCGAACGCTGGCCCAAGCGCCCTCGCCGGCAAGCTCTGTAACGAAGATTTCTTCTCCACCTCCTGGCAGAACGACCAGACCCCAATGGCGATGGGTGAAGTGCTGAACCAGCGCGGTATCAAGAAACTCTATATCATGGCTCCCAACTATGCCGCGGGCAAAAACATGGTTACCGGTGTTGAGCGGACATTCAAGGGGGAAATCGTCGGCAAGGATATGACGAAATTCCCGGACCAACTCGACTTCTCGGCTGAGCTTGCCAAAGTTCGTGCGGCCAAGCCGGATGCCCTCTTTGTCTTCTATCCGGGCAAACATGGCGCCCAGTTCATGACGCAATATGCCCAGGCCGATCTAGCCAGCACGGTGCCGCTGTATACGACTTTTACCATCGATAGCATCAGCTTGCCGCGCATCGGAGAGCAGGCGGAAGGCAGCCTGATGACCATGTTCTGGTCGCCGGATCTCGATAACCCGACAAACAAGAAGTTCGTTGCGGATTTCAAGGCGAAATATGGCCATTACCCAAGCCATTATGCCGCGCAGTCCTATGATTCCATCATGCTGATCGATAGCGCGGTGGAAAAAGTCAAAGGCGATCTCAGCAATCATGATGCCGTACGGGCCGCCCTGAAAGAAGCCGACTTCAAGAGCATTCGCGGGGATTTCAAGTTCGGGAATAACCATGTTCCCATCCAGAATTTCTATCTGCGGCAGGTCGTCAAGGATGCGGACGGCCAATACACAACTAAAATTGTTTCCACTGTCTATGAGAACCATCAGGATCCTTACGCCCAAGAATGCAAGATGAAATAGTCATTTGCAGCACTTGGATCAATTGATGCGGAAAAGGCGCGCAAGTCGGCAGGCCTGTGCGCTTTTTCGCAATTGTTACTGAAGTCATTTAGGCAATCCCATGAACTGGTTATTACTGCTGGAACAGGTTCTGAACGGCTTCCAGCTTGGCCTGCTCCTGTTCCTGCTGGCGGCGGGGCTCACGCTGGTCTTCGGCATCATGGATATGGTGAACCTTGCCCATGGGTCGCTTTACATGATGGGGGCATATTTCTGCGCGACATTTACCAACTGGACGGGCTCCTTTCTCATCGCTGCAATCTTGACTCTTCCTGCCGTCTTCCTCGTCGGCGTTGTTGTCGAGATCGTTGCGCTTCGTAATCTCTACGCGCGCGATCATCTGGACCAGGTTCTCGCGACCTTTGGCCTGATCCTTTTCTTCAACGAACTTACCCGGCTTATCTGGGGGCCGATCGGGCTCAGCATCCCGCTCCCGGAATTTCTGAGTACCACGGTCGAAATTATTCCGGGCGTACCCTACCCGACCTTCCGCCTCGCCATCATCCTTGTCGGATTTCTGGTTGCGGCGCTGCTCTATTTCATCGTATCTCGCACAAGGCTCGGAATGCTGGTGAGAGCGGGCGCAAGCAACCGCGACATGATCGGCGCTCTCGGCATCAATATTCGGCTGCTCTTCACGCTGGTTTTCGGTCTTGGCGCCGCGCTCGCCGGGCTCGCCGGACTGATGGCCGGACCGATCCTGTCTGTTGAAATCGGCATGGG
Organism: Sneathiella sp.; assembly: GCA_021741195.1. Taxonomy (GTDB): domain Bacteria; phylum Pseudomonadota; class Alphaproteobacteria; order Sneathiellales; family Sneathiellaceae; genus Sneathiella. Next base: position 4,753 of record JAIOYL010000115.1, read on the forward strand.
GGAAAGCATCCTGATCCTGACCCTTGTGGTGATCGTCATCGGCGGCATCGGGTCAATCAAGGGGGCGTTCATCGCGGCGATTATTATCGGTCTCATTGATACGGTTGGACGCTCGTTCCTACCGGAAATCCTGAAATTATTCATTGCCGAAGACAGTGCCGCGACGGCTGCACCCGCCATCTCATCCATGATGATCTACCTGCTGATGGCCCTTGTTCTCGCCATAAAACCGCAGGGCCTCTTCCCGCCAAAAGGAGTGGGCCGTTGACCCTGTCCATCCGTTTTTTCATCAATGCTGCGCTCCTCATCATTCTTGCCCTTGTCCCGTTTCTCACGGACTGGGCGGGGGACAGCTTTTACACCGGCCTTGTATCCCGCATACTGATCCTCGCCATTGCTGCCCTTAGCCTGAATTTACTGATCGGTTATGGCGGGATGGTCAGCTTCGGCCATGCCGCTTATATCGGCGTCGGTGCCTATGTCGTCGGGATCGGCGCCTTTCACGCCTTTGAGGATGGTATCGACTGGATGCTGAATGGATATTTCCAGCTGTTCACCACCCTCGCGGTGTCCGCCGTGATCGCCCTGATTATCGGCGCCATAAGCCTTCGCACCCGGGGTGTCTATTTCATCATGATCACCATGGCTTTTTCGCAGATGCTGTATTTTACGGCAGTCGGTGTGGAAACCTACGGCGCCGACGATGGCCTTACCATTTATTCGCGGAGCGATATGATGGGCCTGATTGACCTCAATGATGAAAAGAGCCTCTATTACCTGATTTTCGTCTCGCTCCTCGCCGTGCTGTACCTGATGCACCGGCTCGTCGGGTCACAGTTCGGCAATGTCATCCGCGGCACCAAATCAAACGAAGCGCGGATGCGCGCCATTGGCTATTCGCCCTACAAATACCGCCTGACCGCCTTTGTCATTGCCGGAATCATCGCCGGATATGCGGGCTTCCTGATGGCCAATCTCAGTGACTTTGTCAGCCCGGACATGATGCACTGGACCCGCTCAGGCGACCTCATCATCATGATCGTGCTTGGCGGCATTGCCAACCTGTTCGGCCCGCTCTATGGTGCGGTCGTCTTTTTGATGCTTGGGGAACTGTTGTCTTCCATCCCGCTGACCATTGGCGGGCTGAGTGTCGGCGAATATTGGCAACTTATTTTCGGCCCGCTGTTGATCTTTATTGTTCTTTATGCGCGTAACGGCATCGACAGTTTCCTTCCGGGGAAAGGGCGAAGAACATGACGGCACCGGATATCCTTGTTGTCGACAAGCTGGTCAAGCATTATGACGGATTGCTGGCCACTGACGATCTGTCGCTCAAGGTCCGCGAAGGGGAGCTTCACGCAATTATCGGCCCCAATGGGGCTGGCAAGACAACCCTGATCAAACAATTAACCGGAGAAATTGCGTCCGACTCCGGTTCCGTTCTGTTTGGCGGCAAGAACATCCATAGATTGTCAGAATCGGAGCGATCCCATATCGGCCTTGCCCGCTCGTTCCAGATTACGTCGCTTTTCAAGGATTTTACAGTCCTTGAGAATGTCATTCTTGCCGTTCAGGCGCACAAAGGACATTCCTTCCGGTTCTGGAAGAAAGTTGATCAGGACAGGACGCTGACGGACCCTGCCCTCGACATTCTTCGCCGCCTCAAGCTGGAAGACCGCAAGGACGAACTGGTCTCCGCTCTCAGTCACGGGGAACAGCGGCAACTCGAATTGGCGGTGGCGCTCGCGACCGAACCCAAAATGCTGCTGCTTGATGAACCCATGGCCGGAATGTCCGGGGAGGACAGCGCCCGCCTCGTTGGCACACTGGCGGAGCTTAAAACCCATTACAGCATCCTGTTGATTGAGCATGACATGGACGCCGTTTTCAGCCTTGCCGACCGCATCACCGTTCTTGTCTATGGTCAGGCGATTGCGACAGGAACACCCGATGAGATCCGTGAGAATGCCGAAGTCCGGCAGGCGTATCTTGGCGAAGAGGCATGAAAGATGCTTGAACTGAATGCCGTTGATACCTGCTATGGGCAAAGCCAGATTCTCTTTAATATGTCACTGAATGTTCGTGAGGGCGAGGTTGTTACGCTGATGGGCCGGAACGGCATGGGCAAAACCACCACGGTGCGCTCGATCATGGGCCTCACATCCGCAAGATCCGGGAAAATCCGTTTCAAGTCCCTCGATATCACGTCGCTACCGCCCTATAAGATATCGCGGATGGGGATCGGGCTGGTGCCTGAAGGGCGCTTGATCTCGCCGAACCTGAGCGTCGAGGAAAACCTGATCGCAACTGCAAATACAGGTCCTGCTGGATCCGGAAAATGGACTTTGCCGCTAATCTGGGAGCTGTTTCCGAAACTGCGCGAACGAAAAAACAGCATGGGCAACCAACTATCCGGAGGAGAGCAGCAAATGCTCGCGATCGCCCGCGCTCTCATGACAAATCCAGATCTACTTATCCTCGATGAAGCAACTGAGGGCCTCGCGCCGCTCATCCGCCAGGAAATCTGGGGCTGCCTTCGCAGCCTAAAAAATGAGGGCCAGTCAATCCTCGTCATTGACAAAAATATCCGCGCGCTCAGCGAGATTGCCGATCGGCACTACATTATTGAAAAGGGAACTGTCGTCTGGGAGGGAAATTCTGATTCCTTGAGAGAGGATACTGAAATAAAGCATAAGTATTTGGGAATATAGATAGAATAGAAAAATACTTTGCTATAAAAATAGATTAATTAAATAGTAATAAAAGAAATTTAAACTCCTCACGCAATAAAATTAAAATTTCAGTATGCAGTAAGGGAATGCGGTAGTGACACACCGAAAGGAATTTGTCAAGGCGCAGGCAATTGCCGAAAAGACAATGGCGCTGCTGAAAGAACGGGGTATCCGCCAGATACCGCAGAATTTTACTATCTGGTATGAATATTTGAGCGAATCCAATCCCGATTTGACAATAGCCGTCAACGAACTTATTGCCAAAAACGGGAAATTTTCGGAAACAGTTGCCCGCGAAATCTATGGTCGTTTCTTCAGTTTCGAGAAGGAAGGTAAGGCAATTCGGGAAACCAATCACCTTGTCCAGAAATCAATAGAAAATGTTATTGGCGACTTGAACATGACAACCTCCGAAATTTCAGACTATGGTGATCAATTGTCGGATTTTGCGGCCAAGGCAGTAGGCCTCACAGTCGAGGACCTGCAAAACGCCATTGGCGAGATTGTCAGCCAAACAAGCACTATGTCTGATAATACCAAAAGCCTTAAAACCGGGCTGGACAGCGCTTCCCGGGAAATTGCCGAATTGAAACGACGTCTGCAATTTGTGCAGAAAGAGGCATTTACCGATGCGCTCACAGGAATTGCCAACCGCAAAAGTTTCGATGCAGAACTTTCAAAACTGATCGAGGAGGCGCGGGAGACTTCTTCCAGTCTTTGCCTGATCATGGCGGATATTGATCATTTCAAGAAATTCAATGACTGTCATGGTCACACTTTTGGCGATCAGGTGATTAAGCTGGTCGCCACAACCTTGCAAAAAGGTATTAAAGCAGAGGCCATCGCAGCGAGATATGGTGGCGAAGAGTTTGCCGTTATCCTTCCCGACACCGAACTTGACGCTGCGGTCAATATTGCCAACGACCTTCTTCAGTCCATCGCAGCAAAAAAACTTGTCAAACGATCAACGGGAGTGGAGGTCGGAAAAGTCACTTTGTCCTTCGGTGTTACTCCATACGCGCTCCGCGAAGACGCAGTGACATTCATCAGTCGGGCCGATGAAGCCCTGTATTCAGCGAAAAAAAATGGGCGTAACCAAGTTAAGCATCTGTCCCCACTGCTAACATTGGCTTCCTGAAATTCTTAACCTGTCCCGCGTGAGAAATCTTTGCGCACCTATTTCTGCCCTTGCTTCCATAATTTTTGATCGGTACAAAAAAATGTAATATCCCATTTGTTATTCGATTAATCTTGGGCAATGATACGCTGTCAATAATTATAAGAAAGAGCGGGAATAATGGCTTACGCAACAATCAAATTTGATATCCGGGAGGGTGTTGCGAAAATCACCCTCAACCGGCCGGACAAACTGAACTCTTTCAGCGATGAAATGCATGAAGAACTTCGCTCGATTATGCCCGCATTGAAGGGCGATGACGTTCGCGCCGTCCTGATCACCGGCGAAGGCCGGGCCTTTGGCGCAGGCGCCGATCTATCCTCGAGCAGCGCCTCGGGTGGAATCCTGGATGCCGGAGAAACCCTGGAGAAAAACTATAATCCGCTGATCCTCTTTGTCCGGGCGCTCGACAAACCGGTTATTGCCGCGGTCAACGGTATCGCGGCCGGTGCCAGCATGAGCCTGGCCCTTGCCTGCGATATCGTGCTTGCAGCCAAGTCCGCCTATTTTCTGCAGGCCTTTTGCCATATTGGCCTCGTCCCCGATGCCGGCAGCACCTATTTCCTGCCGCGCCTTGTGGGATCGGGTAAAGCCATGGGTCTTGCCATGCTGGGGGACAAACTCCCGGCCGAAGATGCCGAAAAGATAGGATTGATCTGGAAAAGCTATCCGGACGACGAGCTGATGCCGGCCGCAGAGGAGCTTGCAAAACGCATGGCCTCTGGGCCGACCGCGGGCTACGCCCTGATCAAGAAGGCAATGAATGCGAGCCTTGGCAATGATCTGGAAACGCAATTGAAGGTCGAGCGTGATTTCCAGCAAATGGCGAGCGGCACAGAGGATTTCATCGAGGGCGTCTCTGCCTTCCTTGGAAAACGGAAAGCCAACTTCAAGGGCCGATAAGATGGCTGAAAATGAAAGCCTGACTGCCGACTATATTGCCAAAACCGTTGCCGAGACCATGTACCGCAAGGATACGGCGGCGCAGCATCTCGGGATTGCTCTCAAGGAAATCGGACCTGGCCGCGCGGTCATGACCATGCGGGTTGCCGACTTCATGCTCAATGGCCATCATATCTGCCACGGCGGCTATGTCTTCACCCTCGCGGATACCGCCTTCGCCTATGCCTGCAATGCCTATAACCAGAATACGGTGGCGCAAGGCGCACAGATCAGTTTTCTGAAGGCCGTCGCCCCGAACAGCCTGCTCACCGCGACGGCAATCGAAAAAGCGAGAACCGGCCGCACGGGACTTTATGATATCACGGTTCAAGACGAAAAAGGACAAACCGTTGCCCTGTTCCGGGGCAACTCCCATACAATAAAGGGACAGATGATCCCGGGTCTCAATGAGAAAGAAGAAAAATGAAAAACGCCTATATTTGTGACGCCATCCGAACCCCGATTGGCCGTTACGGCGGTGCCCTCTCCGCCGTGCGTCCCGACGATCTTGGCGCCATTCCCATAAGAGCGCTGATGGCGCGCAACCCGGGCGTCAACTGGGAAAAAGTTGACGATGTGATCTTCGGAAACGCCAACCAGGCGGGCGAAGACAACCGCAATGTGGCGCGGATGAGCTCCCTGCTTGCCGGATTGCCGGAATCGGATTCCGGCGCCACGGTCAACCGCCTCTGTGGCTCAGGTATGGACGCTACCGCAACCATCGCCCGCCAGATCATGACCGGGGAAGCCAATCTCGGCATTTCGGGCGGCGTTGAAAGCATGAGCCGGGCGCCCTTCGTCATGGGTAAGGCGACCGAGGCCTTCTCACGCAACGCCGAAGTCTTTGATACCACCATCGGCTGGCGTTTCGTGAACAAGAAGATGAAAGAACAATATGGCACCGACTCCATGCCGGAAACGGCGGAGAATGTGGCCGAGGACTATCAGATCCGCCGCGAAGACCAGGACTTGTTCGCCCTTCGCAGCCAGGAAAAAGCCGCCGCTGCCCAGGCCAACGGAACTCTCGCTGAGGAAATCATTCCCGTCACCATCCCCCAGCGCCGAGGCGATCCGGTCATCGTTGACCAGGACGAGCATCCGCGGGCGACAACCATTGAAAAGCTTGCGGCCCTGAAGGCTCCGTTCCGCGCAGGCGGGTCTGTGACGGCGGGTAATGCGTCCGGCGTCAACGACGGTGCCTGTGCCATCCTGCTTGCATCCGAGGAAGCGATTGCTGAATACGGCCTGACTGCAAAAGCCCGCGTCCTTGGCGCAGCGACCGCAGGCGTCCCGCCCCGCATCATGGGCATGGGTCCCGCGCCCGCCAGCCAGAAACTGCTCGCCCGGCTGGGTCTCAGCTTGGACGATATGGATGTCATAGAGCTTAATGAAGCCTTCGCCGCGCAGGGCCTCGCTGTGATGCGCGAGCTTGGCCTGAAGGACGACGATCCCCGGGTCAATCCGCTCGGTGGCGCCATCGCGCTTGGCCATCCGCTCGGCATGTCGGGCGCCCGGCTGATCACGACGGCGATGTACCAGCTTCACCGCACCGGCGGCCGCTATGCGCTCTGCACCATGTGTATCGGCGTCGGTCAGGGCATCGCCACGGTTATCGAAAGAGTCTAAAAAGCTAGAGGGAGATATGCGCTTAAAACCGCCAACGAAGGTCGAGCTCGATCCGATCGAGATCGCCAGCCGCGACGAAATCACGGCTCTTCAGGTTGACCGCCTGAAGTGGAGCCTGAGGCATGCCTATGCAAACGTACCCTTGTTTCGCGAGCGTTTTGATGCGGCAGGCGTTCATCCGGATGATTTCAAGTCTTTGGAGAATCTGGCGAAATTTCCTTTTTGCAAGAAGCAGGACCTTCGCGACAACTATCCGTTCGGCATGTTCGCTGTGCCGAAATCCGATATCGTCCGGCTCCATGCCTCTTCGGGCACGACGGGCCGGGCGACGGTGGTCGGCTATACCAAGCGGGATATCGACAACTGGTCCGATCTGGTTGCCCGCTCTATCCGGGCGGGCGGTGGTCGGAAGGAGCATACGGTTCATGTGACCTACGGCTACGGGCTCTTTACCGGTGGCCTCGGCGCCCATTACGGTGCCGAGCGTCTGGGCTGCACTGTCGTTCCCATG
>JAIOYL010000116.1 GCA_021741195.1 Sneathiella sp.
GCAGTCGTCGCTGGCGCAGCCTCTGGTCTTCGCGACCTGATCGGACGCCAGAAAATCGGCGATATCCCGGACAATCGGAAAAATCAGCTTTTCCGGCCCGTCTTCATCGATAATCGTTTTGAGCTCCATGCCGTCTTCGGACGGTACGACCTTCAGATAGCTCTTGAAGCCAGCGAGACGGGAATTGATATCCTGGAAAAAATCGAGATTAACCGGCCAGCCCTGCGCCACTTCCGCCAGAACACCGCGAAAGGATTCCCGGAGCTCGAGGAGCGTTTCCAGTACTTTCTTGCAGCGCGCCGGGTTCTGGAACAGAAACATATGCAGATCCGCCGCCTCGTCTTCGTGCAGTAACTCGTGCGATTTCATAAAGGTAAGCAGGTCTTCGAAACTGCCCAGGCCATCCTTCTCCCGGCCAATCCGCTCCCGGCTGTTGGCGAAGTCAATTGCCAATCGCCCTCCGAGCGTATAAAACCCTACTGTATTCACAACCCCAGATTTCACAAGGGCATCTATCCTGGCCACAAATCCACTCCATTTGTCCGCCAATCCGACGGTATGCTTTTCTGATCGGAAATACTATACCGATATATTTTGATATACTAGTTTAAACATCCTTGTCAGTTATTTTTTTTAAAAACTGCCAATATTTTACATTAAGTAAATATAATATCATGCTGATTATGTTATAAATTTATATCATAGAAAATGCGAATTCTGTAAACCCGTTTATTCCGTGAAAAACTATTCGTTGATGTTTGAATAGCGGAAGAAACTACAGGTAAAATCCGGCAGAAATAAGATCACGGCAGAGAAAAACTCACCAGGTTTGCGACACCAGCGGTTGCAGGCATCCGGTCTTGAGCAGAATTTCCTCGAGGACGCCCCTGTTCTCCATGCGGCCGAGCCTGGTTTTCAGTGTCTGAAGCGCCTTTGCCGAGTATTTTGCGGTTTGCTGGGTGAAGGGCTGACCGCCAAGCTCCACAGAGAATTCCTCCGCCCCGGCAAGGACGGCCTTGGCGTTGGCCTCACTCCAGGGGAGGTACAGCGCACCAACCTCCGTTTTCAGGATTGGCTCCAGCGTCGGCGCCAGCGTCGCCCATTCCTCCCAGCCGCCAATCGCTTGCGGATCGAGCATCCGGTCGATCCAGTCCGTGATTTCGGGATATTGGCCGCGGATCATCTTTTCCGTCGTCGGCTGCTGCAGGCAGCAGTAAATCTGGCCCGAAAGGCCGAAATCCGCAAGTGCCGGTCGCCCGCCGAAAAGAAACGCCCTGCCCCGCAAATGCGCGCACAGGAGCTTGAGAAGATTGGCAAGGGAGGTCTCGATAATGTCCTTCGTCTGTTCGCTTGAGCCGACAAAGCGCAGGCGCGGCACCATGCGGGTGCGCAGCTGCGCCGCCAGTTTGTCCATCGACGCCTTGTCGCCATTCGGCATCAGCGCCCGCGCGAGTCCGTCGCTCACCGCGTGGCTGTCCTCGGGCCGCCACCAGCGGTAATGGAACATCGGCTTGTTGACCCATTCATCGGCGTAATCCTCAAGCAGGGTCGAGAGATAGGAGAGTTCCGGGGAGGACGGCTGGAGAACCGGCTCGGGGAATTTCCTCTCGAATTTCTCGATGATGGGCGTCGAATCCTGGAAAACCTCCTCACCCGGTCCGAGGACCAGCGGAATCAGCGGCAGCTTCGCATATTTCTGGAATTCCGCCTGTCTGTCGAGCGTGCGCGGCCGCCATTCATGCGGGATTTTCTTGTAGCGGAAATAGGAGCGGACCTTGACGGAGAAAGGCGAATATTCAGATCCATAGATGATATACTGCGTCTCCGGCATCCGGTCTTCTCCCGCTGCTTTTCTTGCCCGCCGGTTAGCATAGGGTGTTGACGGTTACCCTGTAAATGGTTTTTGCCGGAGGCGTAAAAAAGCTCGCGGAGCCGCACAACTCTGCTATAAATTCAGGAATTACAAAAAACCAAGGAATCTGCCCTTCATGACCGTATCCAGCTATTTCTCCGCCACCTATTCCGAAGCCCGCACCAAGTTCCTGGAGGCCTGCAGGGACTGCGGCTTGCCCGTGGATAATTACCTCAATGACCGAGCGAAAGGGGCGGAAGGCGAGGATCTCTATATGGATGTCGCGCGGATCGGCCCGAGTGACGCCTCCAAGCTCCTGATCATCTCGTCGGCCACCCATGGCGGCGAGGGTTTCTGCGGCTCCGGCGTGCAGGTCGGCATGCTCAAAACAGGTATGTTCAAGTCCTTGCCGGACGATACGGCCGTTCTCCTGATCCATGCCATCAATCCTTACGGGTTTTCCCATATCCGCCGCGTCAATGAGGATAATATCGACCTTAACCGCAACTTCCTCGATTTTAGTGCGGGACTGCCGGAAAATCCCGAATATGCCGAGGTTCACGAATATCTGGTGCCCGACGACTGGGACGGCCCGGCCCGCGCCGCGGCGGATGCGGCCATCCAGGACTATATCGCTAAAAAGGGAATTGCGACCTATCAGGCGGCGGTGAGCGGCGGCCAGCATATTCATGCCGATGGCCTGTTTTTTGGCGGATTCGAGCCCTCCTGGACCAACAAGACGCTCCGCGCCGTGGTCAAGAAGCATGCGGGCAACTGCGCCCATCTCGCGCTACTGGACTTTCACACCGGGCTCGGCCCCTACGGCCATGGCGAACTGATCTATGTCGGCAACCCTAAGGGGCTCCCGCGCGCCCTTAGCTGGTATGGCGACGATGTGACGTCGCCGGAAGCGGGTACCTCAACCTCCGCCATCGTGCGCGGCACGATTGATGTAGGGATTTGCGAAAGCGCCCCCAAGGCAAGTCATACCTGTGTCGCCATTGAATATGGCACCCTGCCGATACTGGAAGTGCTGAACGCGCTCCGGGCGGACAACTGGCTCTATCTCAAGGGCGACCTCAATTCGGCCCAGGGCAAGGCGATCAAGAAGCAGATCCGCGACGCCTTCTATGGTGACGCCGATGACTGGAAGCAGATGATCTGGGATCGCGGCACGTCCGTCGTCGGCATGGCCCTGAAAGGATTGCAAGACGCAAAATGACAGGGGCGCTGCTGATCAGGCCGGATGACGTCCGGTCAGAGGACGTTATCGCTCTGCTGGGTGCCCACTTGGCCCTCATGCGCTCCCTCTCGCCGCCGGAAAGCGTCCACGCGCTGGATCTGGATGGTTTGCGCGCGGGGAATATCACCTTCTGGCGCGCGGACCGCGATGGCGAGCTGATGGGATGCGGCGCACTGAAAGCGCTTGATGCGTCTTCCGGTGAAATAAAATCCATGCATACGGCAGCCGCCCATCGGGGTAAGGGCATCGCCGCGCTCCTGCTTGAACATGTGATCGGGGAAGCAAGGCGGCGGGGCTATCAGCGGCTCCTCCTCGAGACCGGATCGCAACCCGGCTTCCAGCCTGCGAGATCGCTCTACGCCCGCTATGGCTTTAATGAATGCGGCCCGTTCGCGGATTATACCGATGATCCGAACAGCTATTTCATGACATTGCAGCTCTAGCGTGAAATTTGCGGCGCGGCGGACAGGGACGGCTTTATATCCACAAGCGCAAGTCCGGCGCCTGCGGCGATATAAAACGAACCGACAAATCTGTTAAAAAAATTACGGCGGCGAATAGTTGATAAAAACCGCGTAAGGGTCATTCCGATAGCGCAATAAGCGGCATATATCGATGCTGTTATTATTGTCGCCGTCGGCACAAGAATGAACATTTGCTCCGTCAATGCCCGGCTTTGATCGACAAATTGTGAAAAGACGGCAAGGTAGGAAATGACAGCTTTTGGGTTTGTCATGGAAATCAGAAAGGATTGCCGAACAATTTTAACGGCAGAACGCGGGGCAGATGTCGCCGCTCCCATCTGGTTGCTTTTTTTATGCCAAAGGAAAATACCCATCCAGATGAGATAGGCCGCGCCGAGATACTTCATAATCTGGAATAACTCAGCGTTGGCCAGCAGAATGGCGGCGATCCCAAGCACCGTCGCTGTCATATGACACAATGCGGCAAGACAAATCCCGACAATTGTCCAAAGCGAGCGCGTAAAGCCGGCCGTGGCAGAGACCGATATGCAGTTCAGCGCGTTCGGTCCAAGGGGCATCCCGGCCAGGGTCCAGATTCCGACAAATACCAGCCATGCTTCAACCGACATTTTTCTCTCCGCTCGTCGCCCTAACCAGCTTCAACCTCCAGCCCCTTGTGGGAGAGCTGGTCGAGCCGCGGCATCAGGTCGAGCAGCTCGCGCGTATAGGCCGCCGTCGGGTTCTCGAACAGGTCCTCCGTCGCCGAGACTTCGACAAGCTTGCCCGTCTTCATCACCCCGACCCGGTCGCACATCTGCCGGATCACCGGCAGGTCATGGCTGATGAACAGCATGGTGAGGCCGAGCTCTTCCTGCAAATCCTTCAGGAGATTGAGGATCTGCGCCTGGATGGAGACATCGAGCGCCGAGGTCGGCTCGTCGCAGATCAGGAAGCGCGGCCGGGTCGCAAGCGCCCGGGCGATCGAAATCCGCTGCCGCTGTCCGCCCGAGAATTCATGGGGAAAGCGCAAGGCGGCCTGGGCGCCGAGACCGACGTGATCGAGCAGGTCCATGACGATCTGCTCAACCTCGCGGCTTGACGAGGCGAGTTTATGAAAGCGGATGGGTTCGGCGACGATATCCAGCACCCGCATCCGGCCATTCAGTGACGAAAACGGGTCCTGAAAGATCATCTGCATCTGGCGGCGGAAAAAATCCCGCTCGTTTTCCGACTTGATCCTGGTGAGGTCCGTGCCCGCGAAATTAACGGCGCCAGCCGCCGGCTTATAGAGGCTGCAGACCATGCGCGCGACCGTCGACTTGCCGCTGCCGCTCTCGCCGACGAGGCCGAACACCTCGCCCTGCCCGATATCGAAGGAAACATCATCGACAGCATTGAACGTCATGCGGTTGCGTTTAAGCAACGCGGGCTTGGTCACAAATGTCATGACCAGGTTCTTGAGGCTCAGAAGCGGCCCCTCAAGGGCCTCGTAATCGCGCACCCGGCCGAGCCAGTGGGTGGAAAGATCAATATTCTTCGCGCGCTCGCCCTCTTCCTCGATGTAATTGACCATCGGGAAGCGCCGGAGGCGGATATCCGGGCGCGGCACGGCGCTGATCAGGCTTTGCGTATAGGGATGATCGGGATTGCCGAGAATTTTTTCCGTCGTCCCCTCTTCCACCAGCTTGCCGTGATACATGACGGCGACCCGGTCGGTGATATCGGCAATGACGCCCATGTCATGGGTGATGATCAGCATGCCGACCTGCTTGTCCTTGCACAGGCGCCGCATGAGCTCGAGGATCTGCGCCTGGATCGAGACATCGAGCGCCGTCGTCGGCTCATCCGCGATAATCACTTCCGGCTCGGCGCAGAGCGCGAGCGCAATTACCACGCGCTGGCGCATGCCGCCCGAAAACTGGTGCGGGTAGTTCTTGATGCGGTTTTCAGGATCCGGAATGCCAACCTGGCGCAGGAGATCCACGGCGCGCTCCTGCGATTTCTTCTCGCCGAGCTTGAGATGAAGATCGATGGTCTCGACAAGCTGTTGCTCGATCGTCTGCAACGGGTCAAGCGAGGTCAACGGATCCTGGAAAATCATGCCGATACGGCGGCCGCGGATTTTCCGCTTGGCCTCCGGGTTGAGCGTATCGATCTGCTGCGATTTCAGGAGGATATGCCCCCCCGTCATTTCACCGGGCGGCTCCAGAAGGCCGATAACCGCATTGCCGATGGTTGACTTGCCCGCGCCGGACTCTCCGACGACGCCCAGAACCTCTCCCGGATGCACGGTCAGCGAAACGTCATCGACGGCGACGACCGTGCCGTGACGGCTCGGGAATTCGATGCGCAGGTGATTGATATTGAGTAAGTCCATAATTGTCCCTAGCGCAATTTCGGGTTAAGCGCGTCGCGCATCCAGTCACCCAGCAGGTTGACCGCCAGCACCAGAACCACCAGTGTGATACCGGGGAAAATGGTGATCCACCAGTCGCCGGAGAACAGATACTCGTTGCCGATACGAATGAGGGTCCCGAGCGACGGCGTTGTCGGCGGCACACCGACGCCGAGGAAGGAGAGTGTCGCCTCGGTGATGATGGCGATGGCAAGATGGATAGTCGCGATGACCATCACCGGGCCCATGACATTCGGCAGAATATGGCGGCGGAGAATGGTAAAGGGCCGGATGCCGATCACCCGCGCGGCCTGCACATATTCCTTGCTTTTCTCAACCAAAGTCGACCCGCGCACCGTACGGGCGTACTGCACCCAGCCGGAGATGCCGATGGCGAAGATCAGCACATAGATGGAGATATCCGCATGCAGCTCCTTCGGGATAATGCCGCGCGCGACGCCATCGATCAGTAGCGCGATGAGGATAGCCGGAAAGGACAGCTGGACATCTGCGATACGCATGATGATGGCGTCCGTGCGCCCGCCGACATAGCCGCTGATGAGGCCGAGCGCGATGCCGACCACCATCGAGAAGATGACGGACGAGAAGCCAACCAGCAGGGAAATGCGGGCGCCGAAGAGAATGGTCGAGAGAATATCCCGGCCCTGATCGTCGGTGCCGAGAAGGAATTTCGGATCGCCGTCATAATACCAGGCCGGTGGCAGGCTCGCATCCATAAGGTCGATTGAGGCGAGATTGAAGGGGTTATGCGGGGCAATGTAGGGCGCGAAAATTGCCGCGAGAATCATGACGACGGTGACGATGGCGGAAACAATCGCCACAGGGTGTCTTGTAAAACTGTACCAGATGTCGCTGCCGAAAAACCGCTGCAGCCGGGTTTTTTCTATGGTTTGTGTGTCTGCCATGCCGATCCCCTTATGTCGCGCTGTCGGCGCGGAGGCGCGGATCGACTGTGTAATAGAGAATATCCACAACCATATTTATGATGACGAAGAAAAAGGCGATCATCACAAGATAGGCGGCCATGATCGGAATATCGACGTCGGCAATGGCCTGAATGAACAGCAGTCCCATCCCCGGCCATTGAAACACACTCTCGGTGATAATGGCGAAGGCGATCAGCGAACCGAGCTGCAGGCCGGTAATCGTGATCACGGGAACCAGCGTGTTCTTCAGCGCATGCTTGAAATGCACGGCGCGGTCGGGCAGGCCGCGGGCGCGCGCGAATTTCACGAAATCGGTGCGCAGCACCTCCAGCATCTCGGCGCGGACCAGCCGCATGATCAGGGTCATCTGGAACAGCGCCAGCGTTATCGACGGCAGGATCAGCGATTTCAGGCCCGACGCCGTCAGGAAGCCCGTCGTCCACCAGCCGATGGCGACCACATCGCCGCGCCCGAAGGTCGGCAGCCAGCGCAGCACCACGCCAAAAAACAGAATAAGCAATATACCGATCAGGAAGGTCGGCAGGGAAACGCCAATCAGGGACAAGGTCATGATCCCCTTCGAAAGTATGCCCTTGCTTCTGAGCGCCGTGTAGACACCGGCGGGAATACCAATGACAAGCGCGAGAACTGCGGAGACGAAGGAAAGCTCCAACGTCGCCGAAAGGCGCCCTTCAATCAGCTTGCTCACCGGTTCGCGGTATTTATAGGAAATACCGAAATCCCCTTCTGCGGCATGCAGGACGAACCGTCCGAACTGCTCGATAAAGGGATCGTTGAGGCCCAGCCTCTCGGTGAGCGCTTCCCGTTCTTCCTGGCTGGTGTCCTGCCCCACCATGTTATTGATGGGATCACCGACAAAGCGGAACATCGAGAAGGCAATCAAGGCAACCGTCAACATGACGACAATGGATTGAAGCAGCCGCTTGAAGATAAAGGAAATCATATTTTGTCACCGCAAGGACGGGGAAAAATGATGAGGGCCTGCCGAATAAAACAGGCCCTCAACTATCGGTCGTTATTTTACGACAACAAAGCGGTAGTCAAGACCATTATCCGCGCGCTGGTTCACGGTCACGCGATCGCTCACGCCCCAGGACAGCGGCTGCTGATGGACCGGCAGGTAACCGACGTCATCTTTCACGATCTGGAAGGCTTCCCTGATCATGGCGTTACGCTTTGCCTGATCGGTTTCGCTGCCGATTGCGGCGGTCAGCTCATCCACCTTCGGATTGCAGTAGTTGCCAAGGTTGAAGAGGCCACGCTTTTCTTCCTTGTTGCGGCAGACAATCAGCGATGACAACGCATTTTCCGCATCCATGGTGCTGGGTGTCCAGCCGAGGAGATAGAAACTTGTGTCAAAGCCACCGGTTTCCAGAACCTTGCCGAAATATTTCGACTTCGGCTGCGCCAGCAGGTCCACTTTCACGCCAACTTTCGCCAGCATGGAGGTGACAGCCTGACAGATCTTCTCGTCATTGACATAGCGGTTGTTCGGGCAGTCCATGGTCACTTCAAAGCCATCCGGATACCCGGCTTCGGCCAGCAGCTTCTTGGACATTTCCGGATCATACGCATAGGGCGTGTTCAATTCCGGAACAAAGCCGTTGATCTGCGGGGCCACCATTTCGCCGGTCGGCGTTGCCGCGCCGCGCATGACCTTTTCCTTGATGGCTTCAAGATTGATCGCATGGGCGAAAGCGGCCCGGACGCGCTGATCCTTGAACGGGTTCTTGCCCTTGATGTTGGAATAGAGCAGCTCATCACGGCTCTGATCCATGCCAAGGAAAATCGTCCGGGCTTCCGGCCCTGCCAGGGCTTTCACGCCCTTTGCTGCATCGAGACGTTCCCAGTCCTGAACCGGAACCGGGTAGACGAGGTCAAGCTCGCCGGAGATCAGGGCGGCAACGCGGGTCGGCGCTTCCTTGATCGGGGTAAATTCGACTTCCGTCACGTTGGAGGGAATATCCTTCCAGTAATGCTCATTGCGAAGCATGATCGTTTTCACGTCGGCCTGATGGCTTTTCACCATAAATGGACCCGTGCCGTTAGCATGCAGGTTGGCATAGTTGCCTTTATCTTCGCCGGTCGCGCTGGTGGCATTGGTCGTGCCATGCTCTTCCGACCATTCCTTGTCCATAATGAACAGCACCGGCAAGTCCTGAATCAGGATCGGGTTTGGCGCGGGCGTTTCGACAACGATCGTAAAGTCATCGACTTTGGTGATGTTCTTGATGCCGGCGGCGCGGACTTTCTGGTCAGAGCCTTCGCTGGCGGCGCGCTGCCAGGAAAAGATGACGTCATCCGCGGTGAAATCCTGGCCTTCATGGAATTTCACGCCCTTGCGGAGCTTGAATTCCCATGTCGTCGGCGTCAGGAGTTTCCAGGATTCTGCAAGCCCTGGAATAACCGACATATCCTTGTCATAGAGAGCGAGTCCTTCATAGACATTGCCGAGCGTGCCCAGCAGGAAGGATTCATTCAGTGAATGCGGATCAAGGGAACTCAAGTCTCCCTGGAACGCAAATTTAAAGATTTCAGCCTTGACCGGGGCTGCTACCGCAATGGCAGCTGCCGCAACCGCGACTAATAGTCCTGTCCGTAGTTTCATGTTAACTCCCTTTGGTTATTAAGCGTTTTCATATTGCCTGCCCAATCCGGGCATTTTTTACCGTGCAAATTGTTACTATTACTTTCACGGACGCTGGACACGAGATTAGCCAATAGTCTTTTCCCTGTCCAATGCATTCGATCCACCTATCCACCCAGCCTGTCGATGAGTTTGATGATAAATTGTTCCGCCGCCATTACCTGGCTAATGTCGATATATTCGTTCGGCTGGTGGGCCACGCCGATGGATCCGGGACCGCAAATGACGGTCGAAAATCCGGCGCCCTGGAACTGCCCCGCCTCCGCCGCGTAAGAGACCGCAGAGGTCTTGTTCTCGCCGGTGATGGCCTTGCAGAGCATCTCCGCTTCCCCGTTGTCCTCCGGATTGAGCGCCGGGACCTTCGAGGAAACGACTGTTACGATATCGGCTTCCGCCGCAATTTTCTTCAAGCCCGGCAGGATTTCCGTCTCGCAATAGTCTTCAAATCGTGCAACGAAACCCATCGGGTCGTCTTCGGGAATATGGCGGATATCCCAGACAAACTCGCATTCGCGCGCAATGATATTGCCCGCCGTGCCGCCATGGACCACACCGCAGGTCAGCGTCGTATAGTTCGGCGAGAAACGGCTTTCGGGGTTCGCGCGCGCCTTGTTCTCCGCCATCATGTCGGCAAGGTAGGTGATCAGCCTTGCCGCCGTCATCACCGCGCTGACCCCATCCTCGACCATGCTGGAATGGGCTTCCCGCCCCGTCACCGTGGTTTTAAGCGTGATGATCCCCTTATGCGCCGAAACGATATCCATCATTGTCGGCTCGCCAACAATCACCGCACGGGGCCTCGGCAGGTTGGCGGCGATCTCCGCGATCATCGAGGGCGCGCCGATACAGCCAATTTCCTCATCATAGGAGAGAGCGAAATGAATGGGCGCCGACAGGCCCTTCCCGATCATCTTCGGCACCTGCGCAAGCGCGATGGCGGAAAAACTCTTCATGTCGGAGGTGCCGCGCCCATAGAGCCTGCCGTCCTTCTCAGTGACGGTGAAGGGATCGGTATCCCAGGGCTGCCCATCAACCGGCACCACATCCGTATGACCGGAGAGAACAACGCCGCCCTCGACATTCGGGCCGACAGTCGCATAAAGATTGGCCTTGCTTTTGTCTTCGTTGAACACCCGGGTCGCCTTGATACCATGGCCCTCAAGGTAATCGGCGACGAAATCGATAAGAGCGAGGTTGGAATGGCGCGAAACCGTGTCAAACGAGATCAGCTTGTCAATCATCTCACGGCTTGTAAAAACCTGTCCCAACAGCATCCCCCAGGATTGTTTGATATCAACGTACTTTCAAACAATAACCGAAGGTTTTCAAAAACAAAAGGGCCAATATACACCCATTTGGAAAAACAATTGTGACAGGCAGGAACTAATCGAGCAGCAGCAACAGGATTCCGAACACGATCAGCAGGATCCCCGCCGCCTCGATCTTGTTGGTCCTTTCCTTGAAAAAGAAAAAGGACGCGATAAAGGTGAAGACCAGCTCGACCTGGCCAAGGGCGCGCACATAGGCGGCATTCTGCAAGGTCATGGCGGTAAACCAGCCGACGGAGCCCATCATGCCGGTCAAGCCAACGAGAATGGCGACCCGCCAGTTCCTGATCACCGCCGTCAGTTGCCCAGGCTCGCGGAGCGGCAGATAGATACTCATGACGATGGTCTGAAAGAAAAGGACGCAGACGAGCGTGAAAGCCGCCTGGATGACGGCCCCGTCCCCGCCAAGCGCGAGGGAGGCCGCGCGATAGGAGACCGCCGAAACACCGAACAGGGCGCCCGAGAGCAGGCCAAAACCAGCAGCCTTACTGGTCCAGCCCGAGAAAAACTCGCGGAATGAGAAGGAGCTGGTCGACATGGAGATGAACAGAATCCCGAGGAAGCTGATGGCGATGGCGAGGCTGGCGCCAACTCCGACATGTTCGCCCAGAATGACAATGCCGAAGACAGCCGCCTGAACCGTCTCGGTTTTCGAGTAGGTGGTGCCGACGGCAAAATTCTTGAGGCTGAACAGCGAGACCAGCAAAGCGGTCGCGAGGATCTGGGCAAGACCGCCGGCGCTTGCGAATATTGCAAATTCAATGTTGGGTTCCGGGATCGGCAGATCGCTGAAAT
>JAIOYL010000117.1 GCA_021741195.1 Sneathiella sp.
CGTCCAGACAAAACCAACCCAACAAATATCCAACCCCGGATCACCAAAAATAACCCGAAACAGATACCCGCCAAGTCAGCAAGAGCCGCGTTATAGGACCATCCCAAACCAACGTCAACGACTATTTTGATGTTTTTGTGACAAACCCCAGATGTGGTATTTTTATTGCTGTCCCCCTCCATAAGAGGCTTGCCGCGCAACAATCTTTTGCGGCTGGCCGCAAGGCCGCCGGTAACAGCCGGTACCGCGCAGAATCAGTCAGTAGGAGCGCGGCAGGTCCAGTTCATGTTCCGCAATATAGGAGAGGATGAGATTGGTCGAGATCGGCGCGACCTGATAGAGCCGGGCTTCACGGAATTTCCGCTCCACATCATATTCCTCGGCAAAGCCGAAGCCGCCATGTGTCTGCAGGCAAGCCTCCCCCGCCGCCCAGGAGGCTTCCGAGGCAAGCATCTTGGCCATATTGGCCTCCGCCCCGCAAGGAACCCCCGCGTCATAGAGACGGCAGGCCTCCTTCACCATCAGGTCCGCCGCCTTCTTCTGTGCATAAGCGCGGGCGATGGGAAACTGGACGCCCTGGTTCTGGCCTATGGGACGTCCGAACACGGTCCGCTCCCGCGCGTAATTCGACGCGGTCCGGATAAACCAGTCCGCGTCGCCGATGCATTCCGAGGCAATCAAAATCCGCTCTGCATTCATGCCGGTCAGGATATAGCGAAATCCCTTCCCTTCCTCACCGATGAGGCTGGAGGCCGGAATGCGCATGTTATCGAAAAAGACTTCGGTCGTCGCGTGATTGATCATGGTGCGGATGGGACGGATGGTCATGCCCTTTCCCACCACCTCGCGCATATCAACGATAAAGACGGAAAGCCCGTCGGCGCGTTTCTGTATCTTGTCCTTCGCCGTCGTTCGCGCGAGCAGGATCATCAGGTCCGAATATTCCGCGCGGGACGTCCAGACCTTCTGGCCATTGACGACATAGTCATCTTCGTCACGGACCGCCATCGTCGAGATGCTGGTTGTGTCCGTGCCCGCCGTCGGCTCGGTCACGCCGAAAGCCTGCAGGCGGAGTTCCCCGCTGGCGATACCGGGAAGGTATTTCCGCCGCTGTTCCTCCGAGCCATGGCGCAGCAGCGTGCCCATGGTATACATCTGGGCATGGCAGGCGGCGCCATTGCAGCCGTTCGCATGTATTTCCTCGAGGATCGCCGAGGCGACGCTTAAAGGAAGCCCCGCCCCGCCATATTCCTCCGGGATCAGGGAAGAAAGCAGCCCCGCCTTCGTCAGCGCATTGACGAACTCCGTGGGATACGCGCGGTGGCGGTCCTTTTCCTGCCAGTAGGTTCCGGGAAAGCCGTCGCAGAGCTGGCGGACGGTTGCGCGAATCTGGCCAATGACATCTTCATCCATGAGCAAACCCGTTCTCAGAACCCGTGCAGGGTGACAAAATTCTCGAATTTTTCGCGGTCCGAGATCAGCTTGTTGATCACCGCGCCTTCATCCTTGTAGCCGAGCGCCATGCCGCAGAACGTGATCTCATGATCGGCGAGCGACAGATGCTCCTTCAGCGTCTTCGGCCAGCGGGCCCAGGCTTCCTGCGGACAGGTATCAAGGCCATATTCGCGGGCGAGAAGCATGATATTCTGCATGAACATCCCCACATCCGCATATTGCCCGACCTCCATCTGACGGTGCAGCACGAAGAAAAGGCCGACCGGGGCATCGAAGAAACGGTAATTGCGCGCGAGTTGCCTGAGCTTGCCGGGCGTATCCTCCCGCGGCACGCCGATCAGGTCATAGAGCGCCTGCCCGACGATCCGCCGCCGGGTCTTGTAGGGATCGACAAGCTCGGGCGGATAGACGTTATACTCTGGCGTCTCGGTCACGCCCCTGTCCTGCTTGTCCTTGACATCATCGACAAGCCTTTCAAGCGGCTCCCCGGTCAGCACATGGACATTCCAGGGCTGCAGGTTCCCTCCGGATGGCGCCCGCTTCGAGATTTCGAGCAGGTCCCGGATTGTATCCAGGGGCACCGGCTTGTCCAGAAACTGACGCACGGTCATCCGCGATTCAATCGCCTCAGATACTTTCACAAAAATCTCCTGACATCTTCAATCGAAACCGACATAATGAACGACATTTGCAACATCTTCACGCTCGCTGACCAATGTATTTTCTATGGCCGTGGTATCTTCATATCCCATGGCCATGCCGGAAACCAGCACCTGGTCCTCTGGGATGTTCAGATGACGAAAGACCGGCTCCTGAAAGGAAATCCAGGCGGCCTGCGGGCAAGTATGCAACCCTTCTCCACGGGCGGCAAGCATGACGGTCTGCATATAGAGACCGGCGTCGAACCAGCTGCCGCGTCCCAGATAGGCGTCAACCGTGAAAAACAGGCCAACCGGCGCATCGAAAAAACTGAAATTGCGCTTTGACTGGCGCGCCGCCCCTTCCCGGTCGCCCTTCTCGATGCCGAGCAGGCCATACAGGCTCCAGCCGACGCCGCGCCGCCGGTCGCGATGGACCTCTTTCCAGGTTGGCGGGTAATAGCCATAGTCTTCGTATTTGCTGGCCATCCCCTTATCGAACATCTCGATGACATCGCGGGAGATGGCGTCCCTCACCGCGCCGGTGCAGACGTAGGTATGCCAGGGCTGGGTATTGGTGCCACTCGGCGCGCGTTGCGAGAGTTCCAGAACCCTCTCGATCCTGGCGCGATCGACGGGCTGGTCCGTAAAGGCGCGAATTGAGCGGCGGGACAGGATCGCTTCTTCAACATCCATTATTGTTTTTCCTTGGTTGAAACACTGAAGTTGCGTGCCCTCCGAAAGAAGGAACGGCAGAATTCAAGACATAATCCTGCCGTTCTTCAAAGCTCAATGGCCTGGTCAGGAGATTTTCGCGTAGCCATTATTAAGAACGACAATATCCCGTTCCTTCACCCGGCAACGGAAGGACGTGACGTCCCCGTCATGCCACATTTCCGTGACAATGGTTTCCCCGGGATAGACGGGCGACGAGAACCGCAGGCGCAGCGCCTTCAGCTTCGCCGGATCATAGCCGCATGCCTGTTTCAGGATCGCATGCCCTGCGACGCCGAGAGAGCAGAGACCATGGAGGATCGGCGCCTTGAAACCGGCGCTTTTGGCGATCCTTGGATCGGCATGCAGCGGATTGTAATCGCCGCTCAGGCGGTAGATAAGCGCCGCCTGATCCAGGGTCGGGAGTTCGACAGTACTGTCGGGCGCGCGATCCGGGAGGACATGGGGTGCCGCCCCTCCGGTTTTCGGTCCGCCAAAGCCGCCATCGCCCCGGCAAAAAGTCGTCGAAGACAAGGTCGCAAGGTGATCGCCCGTGGATTTTTCATAAATCTCCCGCGTCGAATAGAGCAAGGCGCCCTTGCCTTCCCCCTTATCGACAATTTCGGTGATCTTGGTCGTGCCGATAACGGTGCTTTGTGCCGGGAATTGCTTATGGATTTCAAACCCCTGCTCGCCATGCAGGACTTTCACCCAGTCAACGCCATATTCCGGCTGTTTCAGGAAAAAGCCCGGAGAGGCCAGAACAACCCCCATGGTCGGCAGGGCTTGCAGGTCTTCTTCATAGGTGAAGCGGAGCTGGTCCATATCGAGCGGATCCATGGAGAGACCGACGCCGAGGGCGTAGAGGATCGTATCCCGAGAGCTATAGGTCTGCTCAACATCGTCGAACTTCCAGTTGACGAGCTTGTCGTAGTCTATTGCCATGATCGCCGCTCCCTATACCGGATCCCAGCAGAAGACATCGCCGGACCGTTCAAGAGGGACAAGGGAGGATTTGACGGCCGGGCCAAAGCGCGAGGCGACTGTTTCCGGCGTCCAGCCTTCGGAGGCCTGCAGATTGCGGATCGGGCGCGGCTGGCTCATCAGGCAAATCTCGTTATTGCGGACAACGAAAATCTGCCCCGTAACATAATCGGCCTGATCGGAAAGAAGGAAGACGGCCATCGGCGCAATTTTTTCCGGCGTCATCTGCTGGATCTTGGCGACCCGCGCGCGCTCCGCATCCGTGCCCTGGGGGATCGTGCCAATGAGGCGCGACCAGGCAAAGGGAGAGATGCAGTTTGAGCGTACATTAAAGCGTGACATATCGAGCGCGATGGAGCGCGACAGCCCGGCGATGCCGAGCTTGGCGGCGGCATAGTTGGCCTGGCCGAAGTTGCCGATCAGGCCCGACGTCGAGGTCATATGCACGTAGGAGCCGCTCTGCTGTTCGCGGAAATACGGGGCCGCTGCGCGGCTGACGTTGAAGCTACCCTTCAGATGAACGGCAATGACCGCGTCAAACTCCGCTTCGCTCATTTTATGGAAGATCACATCGCGGAGGATACCGGCGTTATTGACAACGCAGTCGATACCGCCGAATTCCTTTCGCGCATCCTCGATCATTTTGCCCGCGTCATCGGAGCTTGCGACATTGCCAAAATTGGCGATTGCCTCGCCGCCCGCATCGGTGATGGTTTTGACGACTTCAAGCGCCGGGATCTTGTCGGCGCCTTCGCCCTGTTCGGTGCCGCCGAGGTCATTGACAACAACCTTGGCGCCATGGGCGGCGCACATGATGGCGATCCCGCGGCCGACACCGCGACCGGCACCGGTGACAACAACAACTTTACCTGCAAGCATTTTCTGGTCTGACATTTGCGTCCCTTTTTATTATTTTTATGGGCCTGTCCGATTTATGGCAGGACAGGGCCAGCCGATTATAAGCAAAGGCCGTGACCCGTCGACAAAAAAATTATCAGCAGGTGCATGATTTTTTGTCACCCGGCCGGAGCGACGATCTTCTTGCCTGATTTCGCCAGGGACTGGATGGCCGACGACGTGGCAATCCTGTGTTCGTTGGCGTAGGCCTCGTGGTTTTTCTCGATATCCTTGAGGCTGTAATAATAGTTCACGAGCAATCCGGCCGACTGCGCCATGCCATTGCCGGAGCGATCGCCGAGCCAATTGATCTGCTCAAGCCGGGCGCCGTTGCCGATATGGAAGCGCAGGACCGGGTCGAGAGGACGGTCGCCACTTTTCTCATTGACGAGATAATGAACGCAGAGCTGCTCAAGCGGCTCCTTCAGATTCTCGGATACCGCCGGGTTATCCGCCCAGTCCTTTTCCTTGAGCTGGGTCCTGACTGCGTTGATCTCCTTGAAATGCATGCCCGCTGCCGCGCCCTTGACGCCGGTCAGCCATCTCATGAAGCCCGGTACCGGCGACAGGGTCGCGAAATGCCGGAGGTTGGGAAGCTCCTTGGAGAGCTCCGCCACCACCTGCTTGATCAGGAAATTGCCAAAGCTGATGCCTTTCAGGCCGTCCTGACAGTTGCTGATGGAATAAAAGATGGCGGTGTCCGCCTTCGTCGGATCGCCGCGCTCGGCTTCGCGGGACAGAAGCGGCTGAATGGCGGAGGCAAGGCCCCTGACCAGGGCCACCTCGACAAAGATCAGCGGCTCATCGGGAAGCGCGGGGTGAAAAAAGGCGAAGCAGCGGCGGTCCTGATCGAGACGGCGGCGGAGATCCTCCCACCCCTCGATCTCATGCACGGCTTCATATTCGATCAGCTTTTCAAGCACAACGGCGGGCGTTCGCCAGTCAATGCGCTCCAGCGTGAGAAATCCACGGTTGAACCAGGAGCTCAGCAGATGCTTGAGATCCGCATCGACGGCCTTCAAATGTGGATGGGACCGCAGTTGGCCGACAAGGAATTTCCGCATCGACACGATCGCGGCCGTCGCTCCCGGTGCAGAATTGATTCGGCGCATCAGTTCCTGGCGCGGCGCTTCAACCGCGGCGCTGAGCGCCTTGTAATTTTCCGGTCCCGGATCCTTGTGATAGGCGGCGACCGCCTTCTCGATTTTCTTCTGGTCCGGGGCCATTTCCGCGTTCAGGAAATTCAGGAAATCGAGCTTGTCGTCATCAGAAAGCCCATTCCAGGCCTCCACAATCTCGCGGGCGAGCGCCATCCCTGACGCCTCCCCCTTCTGCGTCAGCAGATCGCGGCAGAGCCCGTTGATACTGTGGTTGCGCTTCTTGCCGCCGCGAAGATCGAGCAGTTCGCGGCCGGTATCGGCGATGGAGTTGAAAAGCTGTGTAACAAAC
This sequence comes from Sneathiella sp., assembly GCA_021741195.1. Taxonomy (GTDB): domain Bacteria; phylum Pseudomonadota; class Alphaproteobacteria; order Sneathiellales; family Sneathiellaceae; genus Sneathiella. The sequence continues at coordinate 6,138 of JAIOYL010000117.1, forward strand.
GTCGGAGCCATGTCAAATTCTATCCCATTATTTTTTCCGGCAGCCAAGTGGCAATCTCCGGAAAGAAACATAGTAAAATTATGCCGGCGACCATGCAAAGCATGAATGGCAAGGCCCCCCTCAATATCGTCGGCAGGGATATGCCCGGCGCAATTCCGTTAATAACATACAGGTTCAGGCCCACCGGCGGCGTGATCAACCCTATTTCCATATTTATGGTCAGGATCACCGCAAACCAATAGGGATCGAATCCCGCGGTGATAATAATAGGGAGCAAAATGGGCGCCGTCATGACAATGACGGCGACGGGCGGTAAAAAAAATCCGGCGACGAGCAGGAACAGGTTGATCATGCCCATCAGCACCCATCTATTGACGTCAAGGGCGGCAATATATTCGGCGACGGACTGGGTGACGAACAGGCTGGAGAGTGTATAGGCGAACAGGGCCGAGGAGCCGATGATCATCAGGATCATGACGCTTTCGCGGGTCGAGCTGCTGAGAATTTCCCAAATCTTCTTCGGTTGCACAATTTTATAGATCACCGCGACCAGAAGAAGGCAGAAAAAGGCGCCGACGCCCGCCGCTTCCGATGGCGTCGCAACCCCGCCATAAAGGACAAACAAGATCCCGACCACAATGGCGAGGAACGGCAACACTCGTGGCAGGATCTCGAATTTCTGTTTCCACGAAAAGCTGCCGATCTTGTCGCGGAAATCATACCCGCTGCGCCAGGCGAAAAAGATCGCCCAGGCCATAAACAACACCGTCAGCATGAGGCCCGGAAAAACACCGGCGAGGAACAGCCGCCCGATGGAGGTTTCCGTGGCGATACCATAGACAATCATGGTGACCGACGGCGGGATCAGGATACCGAGGGTGCCCCCGGCGGCGATCGCGCCAGCCGCGAGACTGTCGGGATAGCCGCGGTTCTGCATCTCAGGGATGCCCATCTTGCCGATGGCGGCGCAGGTGGCGGGGGACGACCCACTCAAGGCCGCAAAAACCGAGCAGGCGCCGATATTGGAGATAATCAATCCCCCCGGCACCCGTGTCAGCCAGCGGTCGAGCGCCTCGAACAAATCCTTGCCCGCGGGCGAGGAGGCCACAGCCGCCCCCATCACGATAAACATCGGGATGGAGACAAGGGAAAACTCCCCAATGCCGCCGAAGAAGGTTTCGGAGACGACGGACAAGGCATCAAACCCTTCAAACATGACAAGAAAGGCGAAAGAGACGAAGCCAAGCCCGAAGGCGACCGGAATACCCGTCGCCAGAAGAAGGATGACCATAATGGCGGCCAGCAAGCCGATAACCAGGGGATCCATATCTAGTCTCCCTCCACCAGATGGCCGGAGGAGGCGTCGGGGTCCTTCAAGTCAAAGGCAATCCCGATAATTTCGGCGACATATTGAACGCAGAGCAGAAACATACCAAAGGCCATGGGGAGATAGGGGATCCAGAGCGGCAATTCCCAGATCGTGTCCGTTACCCATCCCCCCTCGATCGCCTCGCCCAGCAGCAGATAGGCCTGCCAGGCAAGCCCGGCGCAAAACAACAACGCAATCAGGGAGGCGAAAATCGCCATGGCCTTCTTGGGTCCCTCTGGCAGGTAATGCGGCAGCAGATCGACATTCACATGCCCCTTGACCAGCAGCACATAAGGCGCGCCGAGAAAGGTGGCGGCGACAATGGCATAGGTGACATATTCGGTTTGCCAGACCGTCGACGCGTTCAGGAAATAACGCAGGACCACCATCTGGCAGACGACGAAAATGGCGGAAGTGACGAGCAGGGCCGCGATCACGCCAAAGAATCTTGACGTGGCGTCGATTGCATTAAGAACAGAAGACATTCGCGCCCCCTTAAACGGTAAAAGATTACTCCCGGTCCGCCGCCCGCGAAACCGGGAGTTTGATGCCTCTTTACTCGACAGCGAGCGCCTTCTTGATCAGGGCGTCACCGCCTTTGACATTCTCCGAAAAGCTTTTGTAGGAGGTTTCATTGGCTATTTCACGCCAGGCCTGCGCCTGCTCCGGCGTCATGGTCACGACTTCGACGCCTGCATCCTTGTAGACTTTCACGAGCTTGTCATCGAGGCCCTTGGCGGCATCGAAGAAATAATCCTCGGCAACCTTGCCTGCAGCCATGAGCGCATCCTGCTGTTCCTTGTTCAGCTTGTCGAAGCTCTTTTTCGACATCAGGATCGGCTCATACATGAACCAGAGCGCATTTTCGCCCGGCGCCGTCAGGCATTTCACCTGTTCATACAACCGGTAGGAAACGAAGCTGCCCGAGCTCGTGTTCGCCGCATCGAGAACGCCGGTTTGCATGCCGTTATAGATTTCCGAGCTTGGCATGGAAGCAATCGATGCTCCTGCCCCGACCAGCATCTGCTCGAACGCCTTGCCGGCTGCGCGGGTCACCTGACCATTCATCGTTTCCGGGCCAAGGATGCAGGTCTTTTTCGACGCGAACCCACCGGCGAGCCAGGCGTCGGAGAGTACGATGACGCCGGAATCATTGACGATTTTCTTGATATCATCCATGAAAGGCGACGTATTCAGACGCTTCGCGTGATCATGATTCTTGACGAGGCCCGGCATCAAGGTCGCGTCAAACTCCGGATGACGGCCCGCCGCGTAGGAAAGCGGAAACGCCGAAATATCGAGCAGCCCCTTTTCCATGGCGCCCCATTGTTCCTTGGCCTTATAGAGGCTCTGGCCGGGATATACCTTGATGTCGATCCCGACATTGGCCTTGGCGACCTCCGTCGCGATGATCTGAACCATCTCATCGCGGACGTCGCCCTTGCCACCCGGCCATTGATGCGACGCCTTCAGCGTTTCCGCCGCGGCGGGCAACGCCGTCAGAGTCGACGCGCCAAGTCCGAACGCGACCGCAAGCGAAACACCGATTAATCCCTTGGACAATGTTTTCATTTTCTTCCTCCCGTAATGCAGGCTTGTTTCCGCCCGCAGATTTATTTTTTCGCAACCCACGAACCAGACGGAAATCCGGTCGGCTGTAGAGAGATTGTATGTGAGAATAAAAATATTGTATACAAAAAATTGTTTCGCGCACACGAGAATAATGATATGTTCCGGGTCTATCAAAAATGGACGGAATTATTATGACGTCGCGTGCGAATGAGATACTCCCTGTGCTCGAGCAGGAAATCGTTACCGGTGCGTTGAAGCCGGGAACGCGGCTGGACGAGACGATCCTTGCCGAGAAATTCGGGGTGTCGCGAACGCCGATCCGCGAGGCGCTCAACCGGCTGTCCGCCTCGGGTCTTGTCGAGATACGGCCGCGCCGCGGCGCCATTGTCGCCGCGATCTCGCTGCAGGACCTGATGAATATGTTCGAGGTGATGGCCGATCTGGAAGCGCTCTGCGCCCGGCTTGCCGCGCGGCGGATTACCCCGCCTGAAAAGATCGCCCTGACCGCCGCCCATGCGGCCTGCGACGCGCTCTCGAGCGGCGAGCAATTCGATGACTATTACGAGCTTAACCTGCATCTGCACGACCTGATTTACAAAGCCAGCCACAACAGTTTCCTGGAGAAACAGGTCCGCGAGCTCAGGCGGCGGCTATCCCCTCACCGGCGGCTGCAGGTGCGCATTCCCGGACGCATCCAGAAATCCTCCGCCGAACATGGCGCGCTGGTTATGGCAATCGTTAAAGGCGACGCGAAAATGGCCGAAAAGCTGACCCGCGATCATGTCGCCATTCAGGGCGAACGCTTCACGGATTTCCTCTCCACCCTCCCTTCCCACTATCTGCAGGCCTCCGCCTGACGTTTTTTAAGCGAACCAATATGCAAAACAAGAATCTCTACGACCTTTTTGATGCCCGCTTTCCCGAAGACAGGACGCAAACCGCGTTCGAAGGCCCGGAAATCGCCACCTACAGCTTCTCTGATATCAGCGAGGCGTCCGCACAGATGGCGCATCTTCTTTGCGCCTCTGGCGCGGAGCCCGGCGACAGGGTCGCGGTTCAGGTGGCCAAGTCTGTCGAGGCGGTGATCCTCTATCTCGCCTGTCTGCGTGCAGGGCTCGTCTATCTTCCCCTCAATACCGCCTACAAGGCGGCGGAAATCGAGTATTTTCTCGGCGACGCCACACCTGCCATCGTCGTCTGCGACCCCGCCTCCTTGCAGGAAATCGCCGGCATTGCCGAAAAGACCGGCGTTGCCAAGGTGCTGACACTGGATGGCGAAGGCCGGGGCAGCCTCACCGACCACGCAAAGAAACAGGATACCTCCTTTGAAACCGTCGCGCGCGGCGCGGATGATCTCGCGGCGATCCTCTATACTTCCGGCACCACGGGCCGCTCGAAGGGCGCCATGCTGACCCATGATAATCTCGCCTCCAACGCGCTCTCCCTGCATCGCGCCTGGCATTTTGAAAAGGGCGATGTCCTCCTGCATGCGCTCCCCATCTTCCATGTGCATGGGCTGTTCGTCGCGCTGCATTGCGCCCTGCTGAACGCCAGCAAGGTTATTTTCCTGACCAAATTCGACGCGGAAACAGTACTCGATAATTTGCCGCAATCGACCGTTTTCATGGGCGTGCCAACCTTCTATGTCCGGCTGCTGGCGGAGCCGGGCCTGACGAAGGAAGCCTGCCGCAATATGCGGCTGTTCACGGCGGGCTCCGCACCGCTCCTTGAGGAAACCTTCACCGCCTTTGAGACACGGACCGGCCATGTCATTCTTGAGCGCTACGGCATGACGGAAGCGGGCATGATCACCACCAACCCCTATGAGGGCGCGCGCAAGGCCGGCACGGTCGGCTTCCCACTCGACAACGACGTGCGTATCGCGGGTGAAGACGGCAAAATCGTAAAGGACGGGGAAATCGGTATCCTGGAGATCAAGGGGCCAAACGTCTTCAAGGGCTACTGGCAGATGCCGGAAAAAACCGCCGCAGAATTCCGTCCCGACGGCTATTTCATCACCGGCGATATGTGCCGCAAGGGAGAGGATGGCTATTACCGCATCGTCGGCCGCTCCAAGGACCTGATCATCTCGGGTGGCTACAACGTCTATCCGAAGGAAATCGAGAGTTTTATCGACGAGATGCCGGGGGTCGCGGAGAGCGCCGTGGTCGGCCGGGCGCATCCGGACTTTGGCGAGGCGGTCGTCGCCTTTGTCGTTCCCGACGGCACGGTGAAGAGTTTGAAGCCTGCGGACGTGACCGCCTTCATCAAGGAAAAACTCTCGAATTTCAAGGTGCCGAAACAGGTTTATATCGTTGATGACCTGCCACGCAATACCATGGGGAAGGTGCAGAAAAACCAGCTCCGCGATCGCGCCATGGCGGACACCTGAATTGAATCACGTTTCCTGGCGTTTCAGATAGGCATTCACCTTGGCGCGGTTGCCGCAGGTCGCCATCGAGCACCAGCGGCGGCGGCCATTGCGTGACAGATTGACGAAATAAAGGTCGCAGTCGTCGCTGGCGCAG
>JAIOYL010000118.1 GCA_021741195.1 Sneathiella sp.
CTCGGTTACCTGAAGATCAGCGACAGGCAAAATTGGCTGCCTTGTTGCAGGACGGAGTCAATATCCCGTTCGATAGCATTAATGGCCCCTTTGTCAGAGTCCAGATTATTATCCTCGACGAGAATAGCCACATTCTGGTAATTACCGCCCATCATATTGTCTGTGATGGCTGGTCGATTGACGTCATCATGCGCGATATCGGAGCATTTTATTCCGCCCTGGAAAATAGCACTCATCCGGCGGTAAAACCTGCGGAAAGCATCATTGATTATGCGCGGGTTGAACGGCAATGGCGGGAAAGTGACGATTTTAAAACCGCCGAAAATTACTGGCTTGAAAAATTCAGGGATGCTCCGGCGACGCTTGATTTTCCGACCGACAGGCCGCACCCGCCCCTGAAAACAGTTAATGGCGCCAGGATAGACGGAAAAATCAATGCGGACATCGTCTCCGCGCTTAAATCGACATGCGCTCAGCAGCGTTGTTCCTTCGTTAATCTGATGTTCGCCGCGTTCAACCTCTATGTCTATCGTTGCACCGGCCAATCCGATCTGGTTATTGGCCTGACATCAGCGGGTCAATCTGCGCGGGAGATGGAAACCGTTGTCGGTCATTGCGTAAACCTCCTTCCAATCAGAACGCATATTGATGACAGCACCCCTTTCAGTGACTATCTGAAGTCCGTCAGGACGGCTATGCTGGATGCCCTTGATCATCAGCACTATACCTACGGAACTTTGGTCAAGAACCTGAAAATAAAGCGGGATCCCGCCCGCGTCCTCCTCATACCGGTCGTTTTCAATTACGACACCGGGATCGATTTAAGTTCGATGAATTTCAATGGTCTCAGTACTGAATTCGTCTCCAACCCGCGAAATCATGAACATTTCGAAATTTTTCTCAACATCTCAGAGACGAATGACGGAATGAATATGGAGTGGAGTTATAATACCGACCTGTTCGATGCGGATACAATCCGTCGACACATGTCGCAGTTCCAGACTCTGCTGGCGGAAATCGCAGAAAATTCCGGACTGAAATCCTCTGACTATCCGGTTATCAGGGTGGAAAAAGCGACACCGGTAGCGTTGGAACAACGAAATGATGGTGTTTCCTCACATCAGGATCAGTCTATCTCACCGAAGATCTTGCCGTCTCATTTGCTTGCCCTGGAATCCGAAATGCAGGAGATCTGGTGCAGGATCATGAGCCTCGATACCGTCGATCTGGACGCGAATTTCTTTGAACTCGGCGGGCATTCGCTTCTAGCCTTGAGGCTGTTCAATAGAATCCACCAGCAATATGAAATTGATTTGCCGATATCCACCCTGTTCCTTCACCCGACAATCCGCGAGCTTGCGACGAAAATTGCGGAATGCATGTATGAGCGGACAACCCCGGTTCTCACCGCTCCCGGAATAGAAACAACGGTCCCAAAGTCAGATGTGTCCGGGCACGCCGAACCCCTGGATGATGCCTGGGATACGACAATAACAATACATCCCGGTGGCGCTGGCAAGTCGATCTTTATTGTGGGCGGAATTGGCGGCAACGTAAATAACCTTCATGAACTGGGGCGGCTGCTCGGCAAGCATCGGCCGATGATAGGCATTCAGACGCGCGGTATTCTTGGACATAAACCTTACGGCACCCTTGAAGAAGTTGCGTCTGATCACATTCGTTATATTCGCGCGCGCCAGAGTGACGGTCCTTACCTCATCGCCGGGTATAGTGGCGGTGGATTAACGGCGTTCGAAATTGCCCGGCAGCTCAAACAGGACGGTGATACTGTCGCGTTCCTCGGGATAATTGACTCGCCGAGTCCACAATTTAATCCCGAGATCAAAATCGAGTTGATGGAGCGGCTGAAGAGTGAATTGCTGTGGCTTCGCAATGAGGACATTGGCAAAATCTGGTTTCGGATTAATGCAATTATCAGAAACAGCAAGTTAAATGTGGAATACACAAAACTGCTGGCAAAAATCTCACCGTATAAATACCGGTTGAAATTGCTGGAGTACGAATCCTTGCGTATTGCTGACGAATACAAAGGGCATCCCTATGATGGTTCTCTTACCTTGTTCAAAAGTACACCGCATTCTCTATACGACAAAAAAATTGCTTCTAAGGATCCGGATTACGGATGGCAAAAGTTCGTATCCGGTAAGGTTGAAGAAATACAAGTATCCGGCGATCATCTTGATATGGTGACGGGCCAGCATGCGACGAAACTCGCCGATGCAATCGAAAGAAGTATCGAGGGACTCTGATCGATCCTATTGTTAAACATTGGGTCTGGAGATTTTAATATGCTCCGGCCCCAATGTTATTTGACCACCGCTTCCAATCAATCACTCTAATAAATCAAGCTGTCTGCCTCACCATATTTATTTTTCTTAGCAATGGTTTGGGCCCGAAAATAACAAACAACAGCAATGCAAAAGCAAACTTTCCGATGATAAATATCGTATAGGTCGTTAAATCGGAAAGATGCGGCAGAATGGGAACAATGAGCGACAAGGCATTTGTCAGTGTCTGCATCAACGCGACAATCAGTCCACTTTTGGTAAAATAATAAACCCAGGCGCAGGTTGCAGCAATTCCGAGATAATGGAACCATAGAATGGGCAACGGAAGACCAGGGATAACCGAGCGCCCATAGAGAATTACAGGCACCCACCAAAGATACCAGAAAATAGCCAAAATCTGGCTCGAAACAAAAACTGAATATTTTTTTTGAAGCATTGTCAGCGCCAGACCGATCCAGACAATTTCTTCAATAATAGAATTCAGAACGATGCCCTTCATCAACGAAAGATTGCTGAAAAGATCAAAGGTAAGCGGGATCGCCTTGAAACCGTCTCCGTTTAAAAGGTTTTTGAAAAACAGAACACCGATGGCAAATAACGCGAGCCAGAAAAGCGCGAACAGATACCATTGAATCGAAACCCGCCAGACCAGCATTGGTCTTAGCAAGTCCAAGATGCCCGCCGGACCCATTCTGAATATCGTGAATGAAACAGCCAAAATCAGCAGAATATAAAGCCTGCCCATGTCATAATAATTGCTTGAAAGGATGCCATTCGCCACACAAAAAACGAAGACAGCCTGAACAATGACAGCACTCGCCAGAAAAATCCAAACCCCGTAACTCGATTGAAGCAGTTTTACAAAATTATTCAATATTTTCAATTGCTGTACCAATTCTGTTAGAAAATAAAACCAGGACGATCTGATATCTTGGATTCTGGAAACTTGATCTGTTTTTTTCCGTATCAATTCACAAATTTCTGTTCCAAATTCCGTATTTTTTGTATTTATTAACTGAATATCCTTACAATGCCATTGTACTAAACCGGCAGGACCTAAGCATGTCAATATCTTGTGATAACAGTGATCTGGCGTCCAGCGTCACCTTTACGGATAGTGAGCGGGATCAAGTAGAATTTCCTGCAGAGAAACTCGCTGAAGCGATAGGCCTTTTTAACGAGTATGGTTTCATTCGTATGGTCATGTTTTCCCCCCCGAGACGATTGCTAATTTTGACCGGCATTATCGGCGCCGGTACAGCGCACATCTTCAGGGAACCGGAAAGCCGGACCAGCGCCCGCTGATCACTATCGACGTCGAGAGCCCGTTCAATGATCCGAATTTCTATGCTCACCCGCTAATATATCCTCTTGCCACCCAATTCACCGGCGATGACTGTATTTTGGGAGCCATGAGTTCCGTCATCTCCTATCCCGGAGCGCCGGACCAGCATTTGCACCGCGGCGGAGCCAATCTTTCCACTCACTTGCGCCCGCTTCTTTACCTCACTTACCATCGGAGCTGGTTTCGCGACTTTGGCGGATATGAGGACCGGCCGCCGGTAAATGTCAGCAACCGGGAGCTCAGAAAAATTCCGGATGCCTATAAACATATGTTCACCTGGACGACAGATCCTTATGTATTTATCCGCTACAAGACGGTGCTTAGAAGCCTCATTCCCGGAAAAATAAAACGGTTGGCGAGGTCAATGCGGGGATGAAGATATCAATGAGGAATACCTTCTGCTGACAATCCCCTAATTTTCCTCCCGTACCAGGACTTCCTTCACCTTGCCGGCGATTTCCTTGAGAGAGAACGGTTTCGGGAGGAAGTCGATTTTGCTGACATCGAAATCAAGATCCTTGCGGAACGCATCCTCCGCGTAACCCGAGATAAAAATCACCTTGAGATCGGGAATTTCGGCCAGGATGGTTTTGACAAGCGTTGGTCCGTCCATCACCGGCATAACGACATCCGAAATCAGAAGGTCGATTTTACCGTCATGCTCCCGCGCGACGCTGAGCGCGGTTTCGCCGCAGTCGGCCTGCAGCACTGTATAGCCCTTGTTCTGGAGCGCCCGCGCGGCAAAAAGCCGGACCGGGTCCTCATCTTCCACCAAGAGGATGGTGCCCTTCCCGGTAAGGTCGCGATGCGCCTGTTGCGGGGCAATTTCGCTATTCTCACCCCTTACCGCAGCCTCGGCATGACGCGGCAGGAAGATGCTGAAGGTCGTGCCTTTGCCCTCGTTATTCTCGGCGAAAATAAAGCCGCCCGTCTGCTTGATGATCCCGTAAACCGTGCTGAGGCCGAGCCCGGTTCCCTCACCGACCTTCTTGGTGGTGAAGAAAGGATCGAATATTTTCTCGATGACATGATCCGCGATACCCGTTCCGGTATCGGAAACCTTGATGAGAATATAGTCGCCCGTCGGGATGAGCTCGTGGTAATCTGTCGCCCGTTTTGTGATGGTGAGATTTTCCGTCTCAAACGTCAATATCCCGTCTCCGTACATGGCATCACGCGCATTCACGGCAAGATTGATAATTACCTGCTCAAACTGGCCACGGTCGACCTTCACCAGCCAGAGATCCCGTGCATGGGTAATTTTGAGCTGGATCGCTTCCCCGATCAAACGCCGCAGGAGGTTGGAAAGCTCCGCCAGTACATCGGTAATATCGGTTACTTCCGGTCGCAATGTTTGCTGGCGAGAGAAGGCCAGAAGCTGTCGGACAAGCCCCGCCGCCCGGTTGGCATTCTGCTTGATCTGGTTGATATCCGAATAGGATGGATCGCCGACCTGATGACGGAGCAGCAGTAGATCGCAAAAGCCAATCATCGCCGTCAGCAGGTTATTGAAGTCATGGGCGATACCACCTGCGAGCTGCCCCACAGCCTGCATTTTCTGGCTCTGGGCGAATTGGACTTCCAGGTTCCGCTGCACCGACGTATCGATGACATGAACCAGCAGGCGGCCAGAATCAAGATCATCTCCCGCGATTGCGCTGATATAGAAGCTCGCCGCCCGTTCCGAACCATCACGCAGCTTCACCTCCACTGGCGAAGCGGCCATGTCGCTGGCCGAAGCCTCGATGAGTTTTTGCCGTAACTCGGCGCGGTCTCCCTCCTGCACCAGTTCGGTAACATGACTGCCGACCGCGTTATTCACCACCGTTTCGGTCAAAGCCCGGAATGCCGGATTGGCGTCAATAACCATTCCCTTCGCATCCAGGAGAACGATGCCGATAGGCGCGGCCTCGAAAAAGCGGCGGAAATGCCGTTCGGCGCTCGCCACTCTTTCACGCCATTCCTGTTCCTGCAAAAGTTCGCGGACAACCGAGCGAGAGCCGAGAACGACTCCCGCCTCATCCCGGACGATTGTCTGGGTCACATGCACCGGCAGGATCGTGCCATCCCGGCGGCGAAGGTTTAATTCACCTTCAAACATCGGTCCGGCGGTAGAGAATATTTCCATGAAATCGAGCTGGTCTTCATTGCTCTTGATGATGAGATCAGCGAACGCGAGGCCGCCTTCACTTAATTCTTCCTGCCGGTATCCCAGCCAGTCGGCGAAAATCCGGTTGGCGAACTGGAGGTTGCCCATACCATCTAGAGAATAGAAACCGACCGGCGCATTGTTGAAATATTCGGAAAGCTTTTGCCGCTCGATCCGCTCGTCTTCCTCAAGCCGGTGCTGACGCGTCGTTTCGGTTACATACCAGATAATGTTATCCGGCAACACATCGATCGAATGCGCCAGAATGGAAAGCCAGCGGCCACTTTTCGTCTGGATATCAATGCGGCCCCCCGTCGTGCCATCATAAACAGCTGCTTTCAGGAGTTTGTCAATTTTATCACGCGCCTCGGGCTCATCCCCCAGCAGATCACGGAGTGTCCTGCCCGCCTCTCGCAAAGGCAGGTCCAGCAACTGCTGGTAGGCTGCGTTGGAAAACACAAACCGGCCGTCTTTTGTCGTCAGAAGCCTGCCTTCCGGGCTTGCCGATATAATGTCTGACATGAGGTCAAGATTGCCGGTGGCGGCGCGGCGGAGCCCGTGAAAAATCAGATACCATAATCCGAGGCCCATGGCAGCGGCAACCATGGCGCTGAGTATGATGATATTGACCGGCCCCAGCTCCTGCCCCAGAAGCGCGGAAATCACGATAAGCGCGGCGACCAGAAAAAAGGCCGCAGCCAGTTGCCTGGCATCAACGCCCATAAAAAACTTCGGGTTCCGGGGCCGCCTGTTTCTTTTCTGCACCATCTCGTCCGCTTACTTCTTCAGCTTTGTCTTGTTAAGACGCATCACATAGCCGATGACTTCCGCAACCGCCTTGAAATGCTCATAGGGAATCTCATCATCAAGATCGCAAGCTTTGTGCAGCGCTCGCGCAAGTGGCGGATTCTCAACGATCGGAACATCGTTTTCTGTAGCGATTTCCCGGATCTTGAGCGCGATATTATCCTGCCCCTTGGCGACGACAACCGGCGCCCTTTCATCCTCAGGATTGTATTTGAGCGCTACGGCGAAATGAGTCGGGTTGGTGATCACGACGTCAGCTGTCGGCACGGCCTGCATCATCCGCTGACGGGAGCGCTCCATACGGATGGCACGGAGGCGCGCCCGGATCATGGGATCGCCTTCGGTTTGCTTGTATTCATCCCTGATTTCCTGCTTCGTCATTCTGAGTTCTTTATTGTGATTGTAGCGCTGATACATAAAGTCAATCCCGGCGATGATGCTCATCACCGAAACGACGCCGGCGAGCAGCAGCAATGATTGATCCTGAATAAGTTTCAGAACCTGCGGAATATCATAAGAGACGATGACGGGAAGTTCCTCCATTTTCGGCACAACGAACAGGAAGGCGACCGTTCCAACCAGAGTTATCTTGAACAGGCCTTTCAGGAATTCAACAAAGGATTTGAGCGAGAAAAGCCGTTTCGCACCCTTCAATATCGAAAGCTTGTCCAGTTTGGGCTTGATCCGCTCCGCCGAAAAGACCGGCCGGTGCTGTACCAGATTGCCAAGCAAGCCCGCGACCATCAATGTTCCGAGGGCCGGCGCCACCACCCACACGACTTCCCAGCCTAGTTCGCCAAAGACAGTACCAAGATGAAAGCGGTCGGTTGGGATTGCATGGGGCTCTTCGATAAATTTCACGAGGTCGAACGTAAGCCCGTTCCCAAGCCCGGCGATAAAAATCATGACGACCAGCGTAATGCCCATGGCCATAAACCAGTGACTGACTTCCTGGGATTTCGGCACCTGGCCTTTCTTGAAAGCATCCTCAAGCTTCTTGGCGGTCGGCTCTTCTGTTTTCTGGGCGTCATCGGTATCTTCAGCCATATCCGCCTACTTCCCGAGGAAGCGCACCAGCGCCTCTTCGTAATAACTGATAAACCACATCATGCCGGCACCGATCGTAATGGACAGGATGGCGAAGGACAGTGCTATCTGCAGTGGCATCGCCACAAAAAATATCTGCACCTGCGGCATCAGGCGGTTTATCAAACCGATCCCGATATAGAAAGTCAAACCGAAAACCAGAAACGGCGCCGCGATTTGAAAGCCGAGCCGGAATGATAGTTGAATAAAGTCGGTGACAAGCATGCTGATATCGCCAAAGTCCGGAACCTGTCCAACGGGGAAAAGCGAATAGCTCGCGAAGGTTCCCTGAATAAAGAGATGATGCAGGTCGGTGACGAAAATCATCGACAAGCCCATCAAGGTCAGGAAAGTGCTGGTGATGGCGCCTTGCGTCATCTGCGAGGGATCAAAAAACTGCGCCGCCGCGAGCCCTGACTGCTGGGCGATTATGGTACCGGCGACATGGAGACTGCTCAGCAGGATCCGCAAAATACCGCCCATAACCAGACCGATCAGCATTTCACTCGTCAACAATAGCAGGAGTTCTATCGGCGTCGCTGGTTCAGGCGGCAATTGATCTGCAACAAACTGCATCACCAGGAAGCTTACACCGAGTGCGATTGAGAGCCGTACGCGTGGCGTAACAAAGGCTTCGCCAAAACCCGGAACGACCATGAAGGCCGTGCCAAGGCGCGTAAAAACCAGAAGAAAGGCAAATACATTTACACTCAGATACTCATCCAGCATCTATTTGGCACCGCTGCTCATATGCCCGAAATTCTCTGCGCAATCTGTTCCATCAACCCGATCATTGACGAGATCATAAAGGGCATGAAAATGATGAGGGACAGAAAGATCGCCAAAATCTTGGGAACGAAGACGAGAGTCATTTCCTGAACCTGCGTCAGCGCTTGAATGAGAGCAACGACCAGTCCGACCCCCAGTGCCACAAGCATGACTGGCGCCGCAACCTGGAGAAGGACCCAAATCGCTTCGCGCACTACGTCAACGACGTCGGTTGGGCTCATAATGCGTAATCCTTACACCGTAAATTAACCTTACGGCCTAGATTGGCATTTTTATGATGTCTTGATAAGCCTGAATTACACGATCGCGGACAGCGACGACAGTTTCCAGGGTCGCTTCAGCGTTACTGACAGCCGTGATGATATCGGCAAGGCCGGCATTTCCGGTTACGGCATCAAGGCTGATCTGCTCCGATGCAACACCGCTTTTAATCGCCTCGCCTCCCGCATCGGCCAGCACCTGGGCAAAGCTTGGGTTATTGGCTGCTTCCTCACCCGCCGCCGCGCCGCCGATCTTGGCGCCCGCTGCGCCGGTCAGTGCTTTAGAATAAGCCTGTGTTGCCACCAAGGCATTTGTTTCAGCCATAATCTACCCTCCGCTCGCACCTACTGGCGCAAAATGTCCAAAGTTCTCATGATCATTTTTTTCGATGCCTCGATCACCCCGAGGTTGGCCTGATAGGATCGCTGGGTTTCCTTCATGTCCATGATCTCAACCAGGGAATTGACATTTGGCATCTTGACATAGCCGTCGGCATTGGCCGCAGGATGGCTCGGGTTGAATTTCAGATCAAAATCGGTTTTATCGACGCCAATATGGCCAACCTTGACCTTGGTAATCCCGTCCTTGCGGTCCAACACATTCCGGAATGATATGGTTTTTCGGCGAAAGGGATCCTCATCCGGCGTCTTTCCCATACTGTCCTTGTTCGCCAGATTTTCCGAAATGACGCGCATCCGTTGGCCCTGGGCATCCATGCCCGAGGCGGAAATTGCCATTGTCTTAAGTAAATCCATAATCCCGGTTTCCTTTCATAAGGCGATTATCGGCGACCAAGGGCTGTTTTCAACATCCCCAAATTCTTCTTGTAGAGCGACGTGGTGAGTTCATATTGAATCTGCGTTTCCGCGACCTTCATCATTTCCTCTTCCAGCAGGACGGCGTTACCGGACGGCGTCGTTTCGCTGCCATCACGGTTGACTTGCGTCTCGTACCCGGCAATTTCCTCGACATAAATATGCCGTTTATTCGTTCGATTGATATGAACACTCTTCTCTTCCGGCCCTTCGATCATTTCCTTGAACTCAAGGGGTTTGAGATCCTTGGCGCGGTAATTCGGCGTATCCGCATTGGCAATGTTCTGCGCCAAGACCTTCTGCCTTGCTGTCAGCCATTTCATCTTCTCCGTCAGGGCGGCGAATAGCGGAATAGTCTCCAAATTCATATAATGTTCGCTTCGCGTTACGGTTTTTCCTAAGCCTAGACTAGGCGACATTCGTTAATAGACTGTAAATATTCCCCGCAAACGGGTGCATGGACAAAAAAAACGCCCCCAAATTGGAGGCGCTTAGAATAACCTTGAGATTTCAGTGAAGCTTAGGCGGCTTCCCAGGCTTCCGGTTCGTAGGTCATGATGCAATTTGCAAATTTCTCAATCAATGTGCCATCTTCGATCTTGCCGGTCACCAGCATGTCATCAACATGCAGATCAGCGTCCACTACCGTCGCGCCGTGCTCTTCGATGACGTCTCTTGTTTCGTCATTCACGGTGACGGAGCGATCATTCAGCAAACCCGCCTCGGCAAGAATTTTGGAAGCGTCCTCAACCAGCGCCACCGGCTTGTTATCTTCCATGAAGCCGCGCATGAAGCGGGCCGTCTGCGGATCGGAGATCAAGCGGTTGACATGGCGGGAGCCACCTGGAATGACGACAGCATCAAAATGATGTGACATGGAGGTAGCAAGATGCACATTTGCCGGGAAGAAATGACCCCAGCCATTACCATGCCAGCTATTGACCACCCCTTTTTCCGGAGAAACGATCTTGACCTCTGCGCCGGTGAGAACCAGGCTTTTATGCAGGTTCGTCATGTGGGATTCTTCAAATCCGTTGGCAACGAGAATGGCAACCGTCTTGCCGTTTAACGCATTTTCCAAGCCGCTCATATATTTTATTCTCCTTTTAATCTCTAGCGTCCACCGCGAGTTCGGAATTTATTGAACGATAATGCATTCAATATTCCGGGCCCATTCAACATTTTGAATGGCCATATTTGTCATAACGACAGTTGTTCAGTTTCTTTTGCACAAAGCGGAGCAGATACTCCTGTAGTTTTATTGCGCAGCGCCGATAACATAAATAGAGGCAAAGTCGCCATTGTCCGGCGAACGGGAACATAATCATTCCCTTAAGCACATGCAAGCAAGAAGTGAAAAACTTTGATGTCCGCCAGCGAATATGCAACAGGGTTGCATCCGTGGCGTAAAGATTTCTTAATCACGTGGCGATAAAATCCTGTTCCTTATCCTTTCGGATTATGGGGATGGAATGGAACGACGCGAAGACGGGCCGGAAAAAAACGCTGCGGATACAATCGCTGTTGCCTTGAATTACGAAGGCGGCTCGTCTGCGCCGGCAAAAATAACCGCGAGCGGAAAAGGCGAAATTGCCGAGCAGATCTTGCAATTAGCCTTCACTCATGGTGTAAAGGTGCGCACTGATTCTGATCTTGCGCAGATATTGTCGGAAATCGAGGCCGATTGCCCCATTCCACTGGAAGCATTTGCCGCCGTTTCCGAAATTCTATCCTATCTGTACAAGAGCCAGAGCAAAACACCAGCTTAACAAGAGTGTCGACGATGGAAGATATTGCGGCGATAAAAACGGATGTATCGGA
>JAIOYL010000119.1 GCA_021741195.1 Sneathiella sp.
CGAAAATATGTTCAGCAGGCTCAAGGACTGGCGGCGCATCCACACACGCTATGATCGCTGCGCTCACACCTTCTTGTCTGCCATCGCTATCGCAGCTACCGTCATCTTCTGGCTCAATTAATGAGTCCTGAGCCTAGTCACTCTGTTCGAGATAGGGCATCCTCTAAATGGTCGAAAAAAGATCTCGAAGCTATCAATTGCTTCAAAATTAGCTACTGACCGCTTCTGGCACATTGCAGGCTCTCCAATGCTACGACAGTAATTACCACCTTCATGAAGCGTGTCGACGTGCTATCGTTCTGTCGGCGGTTCGAATCCGCCCCTGGGCACCATTTTTCATTATTCTAACCAATATTTCTTGTTAGCCCGCTGGCCTAGAAGTCACGCTGATCATTTTCTGGAGTTGAAGCTTCTCGATAGAGGTTCGTTGCTTCCGGTGACAGGTTGGCTGTAAGTGCAACAGCCGTGATCTGATTTTGTGCGCGAGATTGACCGCTCCAAAGTCGAAAAAGCGCTGTCACAACCGTTAACGCTGAAATCGCAGCTAGCAAATAGAACAGCCCTTCAGGTCCATATTGCGAGATAGCGAAGGCCCCAAGTGTCGGGCCAAAGGTCATGCCAACGGCCAGAACCAATACTAGGGTACCGCTGGCGGTAACTACCTGCCCGGGTTTTAGATGATCGTTCATATGCGCCATACAGATGGAATAGAGCGGCAAGGTGAGGCCGCCGAGTATAGTGACCATCGCGTAGAGTAGCAGGTAGTTGTCCGATGGATTATCTATCCTTGCGAGGAAGAAACACACCGGGATTGCAAGGCCCGGGGCACCGACGATGACCAAGCGCCTGTCTATTCGGTCAGATAGCTTAGCGAGTGGGAACTGGAATAATACGCCACCCAAAGTCATAAATCCGATCAGACCGCCAATGGCGCCGCTGGAAAGTCCAATGGCGCTACCGTAGATGGCGAGAGCGACGTAGAGCGCTGTTTGCGCGATGCCATTGAGAAAGCTTCCGGTCAAACCCATCGGAGACAGCCGGAACAGCTCCAATAGCGAAATTCGTTCAGGTAATTCATAAGGCGGTGTCGCGCTGGCGGAAATCAGCATGGGAACGAGTGAAAATGAGATCAGAATTGAGACTACAATAAAAAGCAGAATACCTTCCGGGGTGGAGAAATTGAGCAGCATTTGTCCGATCATTACGCCACCCGTTTGGATGACGAAGTAGATTGACAGTAAACTAGCACGGCTTTCGTTGTTTGTGCTGCCGTTCAGCCAGCTTTCGGCGACGATATATAGGCCTGAAAAGCAGAAACCTGTTAGCAAGCGTAAACCCCCCCAAGTCCAAGGGTCAAAAGTGACGAGATGGACGAGCGCCACACCGCTGCATGCCGAGGCTAGAGCCGCAAATATACGAATATGCCCAACCCGGATAATCAATCTGGGTACGATCAGGCAGCCCAGTAAAGACCCGACAGGATAGCCAGACTGCATCAGACCAATCGCTGACTCGCTGAAACCCAACTCCCCTGCACGCAATGTCAGTAGGGTTACCAATAGTCCGTTGCTGACCATTAGAAAGATCATACCCGTGAATAGTGGCCAGGACGATCGAACTGCAGCCCACATTCCATTGCTCCCTTTATTGTAAACTTGAATTAAGGTTAGTTGAATCAAGGCCACGCGGACAAAGAATAACCATCTACAAGCTTGGTTCATTCCGGACACACAGGTTACGTTTTATACCGGAGACTGAATTGCCCCTAGATTTGTAGACACCTTGGGGTTTCAGTTTTTGCTGTCTTTCAAACTCGACGGGCGGCAGTATCCCGTTGTTAAGGTGTTCGCATTTCGGATTATAGAACATCTCGATGTAGTCGAACACATCTGATCTTGTCTCCTCTCTGGTCTTGTAGGTTCCGCGCCGAATACGTTCTCGCTTTAGCAGGCTGAAGAAACTCTCCGCAACGGTATTGTCGTGACAATTTCCACGCCGGTTCATGGAGTGTTTCAAACTGTGAATCTTTAGAAACGAAGCCCAGCCCATGTTGGTGAACTGGAAGCCCTGAAGACCTCAATCCTGAAAGCCGACCGAAGCGGTGCACAGTTTCTTTACCGACGCACCACACTCAAAACCAAGTTTAGTCCGCCGCTTCCCAGCCTGCGTCAGTCCGGACGA
This sequence comes from Sneathiella sp., assembly GCA_021741195.1. Taxonomy (GTDB): domain Bacteria; phylum Pseudomonadota; class Alphaproteobacteria; order Sneathiellales; family Sneathiellaceae; genus Sneathiella. Next base: position 2,182 of record JAIOYL010000119.1, read on the forward strand.
AGGCGACCTTGGACTGCATGGCCTGACCAGTCTTCATCGCACTGATCAGGTTGCGAATTGGTCCGTCCACAGCCTGTGCGAACCGCGGATCAAGGGCAAATTCGGGCAGTTCAGGGAATACCTCCAGAATGCCGGTCACGTATGTGCGGCCGTCGCGTGTGAACGGTTTCGAGACATCGCTGATGTCCTCGGCTATGAGCTTGGCGAAACACAGACCGTGCTTACCCTTGAAGTAAGGCTCGGCCATCGCAGTCAAAGTGTAACGGTAGTTTCTGTAGGAGCGGTTTGCGCTCGGCTGCTCTTCAATATTAACCAGGCTGAGATCGCCGAGAAGTGCGAACCGCCTGATCGTATCCCGGTCCAACGCTCCAGCCTGCAGAGCAACAGGAAAGGCGGTTATGCTCTGAGTATAGACGGTCGTCACACACCCCTGCGGTGTGCTATCGAGCTTGGCCTGTGCGGCTGGCAGCAATTCCTCCCCGGTGATGCCCGGCGGCGTGTAGCCAGTCATCTCTGCAGCCAGTTCCTGCCAGGCCGTCACAGTCAAGTCCTGCGTCTTTGTCGGATCCTTCATGCGGGTGCCGACCAGCATGTCCGGCCTTCCCTTGATGGCCTCAACAAGCTTCAACTCGAAGACCAGGGAAGGGCCCGACGGTATCTGCATGACCAATTCATGGGTACTGCCGAAGAACCCCGGCTTCTTGTACTCACCGAAGGCGAGGCCTTTGTCGGTGAGCGCGCAGACGAAGGCACCGAGGTTGGATTCTCCCCCCGGCCCGAGCAGAGGCGTGACAGCATCGTCGCTCAAGCCGTGCTTGGCCAGGGTGGTATTGCAAGCGACAGATTTTATCTCCTCGTCAATCTCGGTCAGCCGCTTCTTCACCGCCTTCTGGTATCCGCGGATATTGCGCGGCAGCGGTTGCTGCGGGAACAGGTTGTTGACAGCCGCCTGCACCGTCGCCTTACCTTCGACGCTGGCTGGCGCCGCCTGCAACTCAGCAACAAACGCCGGTAAAGCCGCCGCGGCCAGGGCATCGGTCCGCTCCGCTTCAATGTTCAGAAAGTCCTGAACCCTCCTGCTCTTGAGCTTGCTGAGCTCCGCCCGCGCCTTTGCCCTGTAGGCGATCAGGTCGCGCAATCCGTCTAGGTTTTCGGGGAAATTCGCCATCTCCTCGGCTGCCGCCATGACCATCGCATCGGCGAGGTAAAGCTTGGCGGCATCCAAGTGTTGAATATGCTGCGCCCGCGCAGGCCCCAGGCTCGCCAGTTTCGGATCCCTCTTCATCGCCTCCAGGGTCGAGAAGCTCTCCATCGTCGGTGGTAAATCTTTCAGCGCACCGAGTTGTGCGTCTCGCGTCGCGATCGCTTCGCTGTATGCCGCGTAGGCAGCCTTGTAACGCGCCAGCATAGGTGCGGCGGTCTGGGGGTTGATCTGCTGCCGGGCGACGGCAGAACGCAGCAAGTATGTATCGGCGGCGACAAGGGTGGCACGTCGCGGATGGTTATTTGGCAAGCCCCGCAACTCGGACCGGCGCTCTCGACGACAGGCTTCCGCGGTCGTCGAGAACTTCGCGAACTCCGCAGCCGTGGTTTCGGGGAACGGCGCGCCGAACACCGGTATCCAATGCTCGTCCTTGAACCCCGAGAGCAGCCAGACGCCGCTGTGGAACGGTTGGGCGTTGCGTATCAATGTTGCCTCATCCTCCGGATAGGCTCGCGCAGCCCAATTAATGATCGCCTCACAATCGGGGATTTGGATTGCTGCCGACGCCGGCGTGACGGTTGCAGCTCCAAAAAACATCACGGCAAGCGATGCATAAGCAAGGTTACGCGTCATGAAGGCCTCCTCTCGTGTTGTCCACGGTGGGCGATAACGCCGCACGGACCCCGCGCGCAGACCGGGAAACGTCCGGATGTGCGGAATCTGACTCCCCTGGCCCAGGCAACAATGGCTATAAGGTCTGGGCGGAGGCTCCGCCCCCTCGGCGAAGTTTAGAAAACGTAGCGCCCTTTTCCGGATCGGTCAATCGGTTATACAGGGAACGGTAGTGTGACGGGCGGCGTATGAGAAGATGTGCAATGCCGCGCTCCAGAACCTTGTTAGCTCTCAGACGCTCAGCCAACCAAACTCATTGGCTTCCTGATAGTCGAACAGCTCAAGGATAGCGAATGCGGCATCGCCTCGTCGGTATTCGCGGCGCCACAGGCCAGTCCAACGATAGCCCTTCACGACTGGATCAAGCACCGCTTACCAATTATCCGCGCCGCAAACCTCGCCAGGCCCAAGAATAGCGGCCCAAATCGCCGTACACTGGGCTTTCGGCGCTATTCACTTTCGAATTTCAATCGGGCAATCGACAGTACCGGCATTCATTTAATGGCATTTGCACCTGCGTCGAACGCTAACCTCTGGATCCTGCTGCATCGTCTAACCCAGAATGTTTTGAGAAAGCAGTTTAGTTGGGCACTTCTGCCAGACATGCGGTTCAAGCGGGGTAAATCACACGTTGGCTGCCATCAAGGATGAAAGATAAGTCTCGCGACGGAGGAAAAATGAACGCAGTCTTTCATTAAAATCGGCAGTCACGGCATTTCGAATGGATGCGCGTTGAAAAAGATTGTTGCGCCAATCAACGCATTTCCGGTTGCCTGTCAGAATGCCTAAATCCGTAATTTCGTCGAAAAGGTCGAAGTAACGAAAAACAGGCCCAAAAACGACGTCCACCAATCCGAACTTCTCGCCGTCAAACCATGGTCCGGTCGTCAGACGTTTTTCGAGCTCTTCGAATTTTTCCGAAACAGCTTGTATTTTTTTATCAAACGCCGACTTGTCGGCAGCGTTGTAGATGCCCGCAATATCATTCAATACGGAGGACCCTACCTCGATCCATGACCGGTGTTCCGCACGTTTCAATGCGTCGGTGGGATGGAGCGGTTTAGGCAGGGTTTCTTCCAGATATTCCAGAATGGCGACGGATTCGAAGATGGGTGCGGCGTTCACTAACAGCACCGGTGTCTTCCCCATAGGGGAAATCGCTTTGAACCAATCAGGTTTATCCGCAAGATCAATATATCGGCGGGTAAAGGGAACTTCTTTTTCGCTCAGCGAAATCGCAATCCGCTGAACGTAGGGACAAAGATGATGTGATACGAGCGTCAGAGTGTTCATTTTAATCAAACTCCTGTTGGGAAGCCGTTTCTCTTTCTGGTCTCATTCGCGACAGGCGGGAATTGCAAACCGGACAGCACCAATGAGCTGATGCTGTCCGCTGAATTTGATCAGTTAATCTTCGAAGGATCGAGATCCCGCAAGCCCGGCCAGTTGGCCTCCGCCTTCTCTATTGCGCCTGCGACATCCTCGCCAAAGGCATTGGCGATATTCTGGTCCAGATTCAGATAAAGCTTACCGTCGACAATCCTCCAGTAATTCGGATCTCCGTCGAATTTCGCACCGACTGCAACCCCGTAGGCGCAATAGCCGCCATAGGCGGGACTATATTTTTCTGGATCAGCCTTAAATGCGTCCAGGTTAGCCTGCGATGCGAAGCGGTAGGTCGCATCGCCATGGACAATGGCCATTTCCGCATCGCCTTTCACGGGTTTGCCGTCAGTGAAATAGGCGACGACATCAAATCCATGCACGGCAAGTCCGGGAGCAACTTCGCCGTCAACCAGGACCTGGCCTGGCGCCGTATTCACTTCATATCCAGCAAAAACAGAACTCGAAGCTGCGATCATGCCCATTGCAGCAAGCGATAGAATGGCAAGTTTTTTCATCTCAATTTTCCTTTCGTGTTATATGGCTCAAAGAATCCCGTCCGCCGGCCCCGAGTTGAACCATGCCCTGGACGTATTAGTTCGGATGGGAGGAAGTGAGTGCGTACCGGTATCTGGTCACGCCGCCCTGGCCGAGGCCTCGACAAGCGGAAAGTCGATGTCAGTATCGACAAGATGGTTGAAATAGTTTGTGACGAGATTCAACGCCACATTTCCCAGGATTTCCAGTATCTCTTCATCGGTAAATCCGGCCGCTCTGATCTGCGCCAGCTGGCCATCATTGACCACACCTCGCTCGACGACCAGTGTATGCGTGAATTTCAGGGCGGCCGCCGCCTTTGCGTCGGAAGAGCTTCCCGCAAGATTCATCGAGATTTCATTTGCGGATAGTCCGGCCATCCTGCCCAGCGCGCTATGGGCGGAGGCACAATAGTTGCAGCCATTGGCGCCTGCCGTCACAAGCGCTATCTGCTCCCGCAGAGAGGCGGGCAATCTGCCGTTACTAATTTCTTCCGAGAACGCCAGAAATCCCTTCAGAAGGGCAGGCGCATTTGCCATGGTTAGAAAGATATTCGGGACCTTACCGAGCTTGGCCTTGACGGCATCCAGCGTTGCCGCCGTGGCCTCTTGCAGATTGTTCCTGTCGACTTCGGGTATGCGTTGCATTTCATTCTCCTTGTGTTTTAAGTAGCCATGTTGTCCGGCTTCCAGATACTTGGAGATTAAAGGAGTATTGAGCAATTCACGGATAGTTGAGGCGGGTTTGTTGCAATATTTTCAGGACGATCTGCATCAAAAAGAACTATTTTATATGTTTCAGAAGTTTTGCGTCTGCCGGTGTATTGTGTCGCCCGGCGCAGAACATGAGCTAAAGAAAAGGCTTTACAGACGCTGCGACCGGCGTCAGACCCGCGCCGCCTGTGCCCGATATTGGGTCGGAGATGCGCCGAATTTGGTGGTGAAGGCGCGGGTATATGCGGCCGGGGACTGGTAACCGACGTCCCGCGCGATCACCTTGATGCTATCCTGGGTCAACAGAAGCTTCTCCAACGACTTTTGCAGGCGCCATTCGCCCAGGTAAGCAATGGGGGCCATCCCGACCATCTGAGTAAATCGTTCGGCGAAGCGGCTTCGTGACATACCAATTTCAGAAGCGATGGTGCTGACAGACCAAGGTTCGGACGGAGCCCGGTGGACGAGATCCAGCGCGCGCCCGATATACTTATCGCTTATCGCAAAGATCAGGCGTGCAAGTTCCGGTGAATGATCGACGCAAGCCTGTATCGCCTCGATAAAGAACACTTCTGATAACCGCCTTATCGTTGCGACTGAACCGGTACCTTCCGTAAAAGCCCGGCGGGCGACGAGCCGGAGCGTCTCGTCAAGCAGGGGATGCCTTGCCCGATCACCGGACGTCATGACAATTGCTTCGGGCAGCGCCCGGAGCAACGGATGGTCTGCCCCTTTGATAAAATCAAAATGTCCGCACACCATTTGCGTTGCCGCCTGCGACCCGTTTGTACCGATCGCGAAGACGCCATCACCGGCATACCCGGTCGCTTTGGTAATTTGTTCGAGCGGGGCGGCGGGCTTATTTGTTGGCGGGTCGCTTAGCACATGCTCGGAGCCGCGCGGGATCAAAATCAAATCACCCGGCCCCAGATCTGCGCATTTTCCCGACGGCAACCGAGCGTGACACCGGCCTTGAATGACAAGATGAAATCTTGCCGCCTGCGAATACGCCGGCACCGTAACGGCCCATGGCGGCGCGAAATCGGTGCGGAAATAGAAAGTTCCTTGCAGTTTTATGGTATCAAATACGTCACTTAAGACATCATTCATGCTGATCGTCCGGAGAACCAAGAGGATGCGTACGAATATATACCTTATTAGCGGTTAGGAAAGATCGGAAATTCTTCAGCGCGCCCTCATATAAACGAGCTTCGGATGTTCTCGCGCTGATACTCGCCGTTTCGTCATGTGACAGGTTGGAGCGATCTGTTGTGGTCTGTTTTGCACGCGCCAAATATCGCCATTCCTACCTCTGGCGTCTTGGTTTGCGGTTTGCCCAAAGAAACCCTTGAGCTGTGAGATCATTCCTACTGACCGCTATGGTCTGACAAGGCGGAACCTCATAAAGACCTCCCCCTGAATCGTCAACTGGCCATCATCCTTAAACCCCAAACGGACAACAGCGTTGAAATTTTGGCGGCTTGGCGGAAGCAGGACCGTTATCGAACCGATGTTCATCCGGTTGAAGGCCTGCTCCCTGACTTTATCGAATATCTTTCGCCCCCAGCCCCAATAATTCGGGTGGAGAACCAGTGCAAAATCGGCTTCGCCCTGTTCCGGCTGTAGCCCGCCCCAACCCGCAAATTCATTTCTGATGAGAAATGCCCACGGACCAAACCCATGTTCATCCCAAAGCTGCTTTTTTGCGGCCAGGAATGTCCGGCAGGATTCAGCTGAAAAGCCGCCGGCCAGCAAGGGCAACTTCCTGCCCACCTGGTCATTATTCATAAGCTCGATGATCCTCTCTCCCGGCACGTCGAAGAGAGAAACAAATTCGATGTCATCCATTTAATTTTCCCGTTGAGACCTTTCGAAAAGTTACGGCCGGATCGTCAGGAGCGGGACTGTTGATCAGGACGGCGCAGGATTTTCTCGGCGACAGCCTTGGCCGTTCGCGCCGCGGTGCTGCTTTGAGTAATTTGAGCCACAGCAATCGCCCCTTCCAGCAGAATATTGATTTCCAGAGCCAGCTCTTTGGCGCGGGCCGGGTTGATCTCACGAGCCAACTGTTCCAAATAGGCGATGACCAAGCGCTTGTGGGTCGATGCCTCCTGAAACACCACATTGGGTTGATCGCCAAATTCCGCCGCGGCACTAATAAACGGGCAGCCGAAAAAACTGTCCGTTTCAAACCATTTTTCCAGAAAATCAAAACTCGCCAGGATTTTTTCCCGGGCGTCTCCATCCCTCGCTTCAATATATTGCTGCATGCTGTCGCGGAATTTTTCGTCGATCTGCTTAAGCACGGCGATAATCAGCTCATCCTTTGAAGCAAAATGACGATACAGGGTGGTCTTCGCTATACCGGCCTCTTCAATCACCCGGTCAATTCCGACTGCATGATATCCCCCGCGATTGAACAGCTCGGCGGCCACGCTGATTAGATGTTCCCTTTTTTTGCTCGATCCCATCCTATGCCTCATAATGCTACAAATCTGTTCCATTTTCAAAACTTCTAGAAATGGATTTTCGCAATTTCGCCCAAAAAATCCAAAAAACAACGTCTCTCCATCACTCAATTGTCATTATTGACAAAAGATACAGATCTGTCTATATATTTAATATCGATACTGATCTGTATCGTTTAAGATAGGGTTCCTGCGCCGCGTTTGGTAGGGAAAATCAACATGAAGAGGAACATGAAATGTCGATGAAGGGAAAGTTGGGCTATTCAATTCTGGCCATGTCAATTGGCGCAGTACTGGCGAGTTATTCTGTCGCCCAAATGTCAACGGACAAATACTCCAGGCCGGCGATGACGGCGGCGAAAGGCGCCGTCTTGAACGACAAAGGTGAAACCAGTATTCCGGAAGGCTTTCGTCTCTGGTCGTTTATTGGCGCGCCGCTAACACCAAACGGCCTGAATGATGGAGCCGCCGGATTTCCAGAGTTTCATCATGTATATATTCAGCCGGAGGCGCTTCAGGAATATCTGGAAACGGGCGTCTTTCCGGAAGGAACAACAATTGTAAAGGAACTGGTGTTGCTTCAGGAAGGTGAATATGAAGATGGTTCGCGGGACGAACCCTCCGGACGCGGGTTCTTTGCCGACCGCTTCGCGGGAATAGACATGATGGTCAAGGACAGCGAGAAATTCGCTGAAACCAATGGTTGGGGCTTCTATAACTTCGGCCACAAAGAACCACCCTACGCAACGGTTGCATCTCCCGCGCCGGCCGATTCTTGTGCAGGATGCCATATGGCGAATGCAGATTTCGATATGGTCTTCAGGCGTATGTACCCGATACTGAAAGAAAAATAATTGCCGGTGACATGGCCAAAGAAGGACCGGCCATGCCCGCGATCAAAGGCGGTCGGGCCAGGCAACGCATCCAACGCGGCGGCGCCTTGCTCTCCGCAACATCAATCATGACCCCCAATCAAATGCCGAAACCTCATTGCAAAAGGAAAACAGATGAGAACCAATTGCCATAAAGACGAAACTCAACGCATTAAACATTCCTCGGAGGACACAACAGCGCCGTATCAGGATCAATGGAGGTCAAGCCCGCTTCGCGTTCGTCCCTTTCGTCTCAGCGACCAGCAAAATGTGCGCGCACTGTTCATACGTATTAATCGTCATTTATCCAGAACACATATTGATTTGCCGTTCGACGCTTATATAAAGCTCACCCTCGCCGAAGAGATCAATCGTCTTTATGACTATTACTCGGCCCGCAATGGTGGCTTTTGGATTGCGAGGAAAAAAGACAAGCTGGTTGGTATGTTCGGCTTGGAGAAAATTAATGATAACGACATTGAACTCCGACGGATGTATGTCGATCCAGGTGCCCGGCGATTGGGAATTGCCCGCCGTATGCTTTCGTTCGCCGAACAATACTCCTACCGGCAAGGTTATGTCCGCTTGATCCTTAGCACTTCTGAAATTCAACAGGAAGCGATTGCCCTATACAAGGCGTCGGGGTACCGCCTTGAAAGAGAAAGCATAGCGGAGGAAATCTCGGTAAAAACGGTTGGCAGCGGACTGCGCCGCTATCATTTCTCGAAAACTCTTCTTGTCAAATATTCCAACGACGAACGCTGACATACGCCGCCAGCTGTTGTTGGAGGATAATGGCTAGGCTCAATAAAGGTCAAAATAGCGAAGTCTATCCGCCACGATCACACTTGGGCTGCCATATCTTTACATGGCTTTCCTATAGAACTTCACCTAAACGCCATATCCCTTCCGCCGCGTTACGCAATGTCGATTGTGACAAAGGAAACATATCAAGCGGATCGACAAAAACCATTGGAGGAGGATACAATCGGTTCCGATAACAAATAATAAGAAGAACTGGGCGATGAGCATGATCCTGAATGACAACGAGGTAATCGATCGAATTTTTTCCCACATCGACGCCAAAACCACTGATCTTGGAGAGCGCATTTGGCGGGA
>JAIOYL010000120.1 GCA_021741195.1 Sneathiella sp.
CTTTACCAGTAAGCCGTTCTCACCGTGTCGCACCACCGCCTGGTAAACTGATGCTTTTGCGGAATAAATTCCCACGGCACCAAGGCGAGCATTGTCGAGATATTTTACCCAGGACCGGGACTGATTGAAAACTGTTTCTGTGAGGGGAGATAATCCGATATCAAAAAGGGATGAACTGGCGTGTTTCTGGTAGTCATTCCATTCAAATGGCGCGAATGCCTGAAGCCGGGGTATATGGCGGAATTGTTTAATACTCTTGCGGTCGCCGATGATTTCAAACTCGCTGAACGGGCATTGGGCCTGCACTTCGGTAACAATAGGGAGCAGCCAGCGCAAGTCTTCTCGATGCGTTTTCGTGGCATGATAGCAAATGCGTACAGAATGTGGCTGTCGTCTAATAGAGCGTTCTCTTGGCAGTGGAAATGGGGATGGAAACGGATCAATTCGATGCTCGGCGCCATAAATAATACGCAAGTGATCAGAGCATACCCAAAGTTCACTTGCAAGCCTTTGCAACTGGCCTGACCACCGTCTCCAGAAATGACCCATCAGCAGCCTGTAATGTTTTGGCAGGGAAGGATCCTTCGAGGCGTCGCGAATATCATCATCAAGAAGGTAAGCAACGCCGGAAAGTTTGTCTTTTTCCCTTAAGAGAACAGTCGACGCGGCCTTGTTAATGTATCGTACAACGATAACGAAAGCACCTTCCATGGCGCAAGGCGGAGGATGTCCCAAATGCCAATAATAAACCGGTATCCGAGCAGATTTGAGCCGCTCGGTGAGGTATTGGTCGACAGTTGGAGATTGCTTCTTGCTCAACACAACGACCGACTGAAGCGGAGAAGAATATAATCCCTGGCAGAGAAACGGTTTTTCAATCCGGCTCGTCATCATTTGAAGGCATTAATTACGACAGCAGCCGATACGGCAACGCGATAAATAACCTCAAACATATCCTTTACCATCGCAAAATATTTACCGTCTTGTTTGGGCAGGACCATTATATGATCGCCTTTTTCAATTTTTTCGGATCCGTCATGGATTGAACCATTACTCTTTATAACGAGCACGTTTCCAAGATCGCCCCGGTTGGATGCTCCGCCTGAGGCGTTAATGTAGTCAGCCAGGTTGTAGGATTCATTCCAAAGTACGGTTTGCGGGATTTTTACCTCGCCGGATATCAGAACAACATCCGTATAGGTCGGAATGACAATTTCATCACCATCTTCCAGTGGCGTTTGCTGCCAGTTACTACCTGCCAATACGACGCGGCCCTCTGGCTCTACGGCAAGTACTTGTGAGACAAAGCTGTCGACTAGCTTTGCTTCCTGTACCCGAATGGTGGCTTCCGTCGGGCTGGATGAGCTGCCCGTCAGAACAGAACGCTGGAGTTCATAAAGCGAGCGTTGGATGGCCTCTTTTTGCCGTTGCGCAACGGACTTGCGACGCAGATACATAGATTTAGTGTTTGCTACTTTTGTGTCGACTTCAATCAGGCGTGCGATAGTAAGTAAATCTGTTCCGGGAGGTACGGCAAAAGAGGACGGGCCTCCGCTATTGCCAACGATATGGACGATGACCGAATTGCTGGCGTGGTCTTCGACAACGGAAATCTTATCATCACCACTGAGTGTTATTTTTTCTATCTGATCAAGCGGCATATAAGAAGTGTAGGCTTTGCCATCCCGGGTGCCCTGGATGAATGCATGGCTTGCATTGTCATTGGGCCGCGCCATCTTAAGCAATGAACTCGCAGGGTAGGGGTTGGTTTCAACTTCAAATCGGTATGGGTTTTTTACCTCACCTTTGATTGCGATCGTCGTGAACTGCGGATCTACAATTATAGTATCATTATCATGGAAAGTGATTTTACTCAGTTCACCATTTATGAGAAACTGGTACAGATCAATTTTCGCAATTTCTGTACCATCTCTCAGAATACGGATACTGCGATAGGAACCGCGATTGGGATCAATGGCCCCAGCCCGGGCGAGATAATACAGGACACTGTCTGTTTTTCCTCCAGGATACCGTCCGGGGAGTTGCACGGCGCCAGTGACATAAACCCCGATGGGCTGTGTCCCCAACAAATTGGTATAGATGCCAACGTTATCGGTAAACACCTTGGATACATTCTGTTTAACAACGGTATTTAGTTGGCTGTTGCGAACCCCTTCCACCTTCACCGGCCCAATTTCCGGCAGGAAAATATTTCCCTGAAGATCAACGGACTGGACTTGCTCATAGGTGCGAGCGCCCCAGATTTTGATCGCTATTCTGTCCCCCACCGAAATAATATAATCTTCATTTACGCCGATATTCCGATCCAGGAGATTGGAACGCGTAAAAAGTTGACTTCCGAATGGCTTTAGGTCGTCTGATCCTGTACCCGTGTAGGGAGCCAAGTTGTCGTTGCGGACGGCAGAAGGCGTTGCCTCCGGTTCGCCGATTGATATTTCCCCTCCAGTTGGCTGGGCCTGAATGATTGTTGACGAAGACGATTCTCCGTCAAATATGTCCGAAAGTACAGGGCGCGTTGTTTCGGACGTGGTTTCTTGCGCTATCGCCGGTGGGACGAATAGAAAAATGGCTAGAATAACAGTTGATAACCCATCCAGAAATTTTTTAATCATACTCGAGCGTGCTCCCGAATGGCGGCAGAAAGTAAAGAAAACAATCCATAGATCAACAGACTGCAAACAATTATTGTCAGGATCATTCTAGGTCTGTCGGGTTCCGTCGCTTCGTCTGGTAACGAAGGCTGGACAAAGGCAACCAGGTATATATGTTTTCGGCTCGCTTCTGCCCTTGCAAGCTCCAATGCGGCCCCTGTTGAGGCATAGGCCTGTTTGGCAAATTCATCCTCAATTTTCAATTTCTCATATTCGGCGAGAAGTGGAATGAATGTTCCTTCGTCCTGAGGTCCTGCAACCCGTTGCCGTTCTATTGCCAATTGCTTTTTCAAAGCCTTAATGCGTGACTTCGCCGCATTTACCTGCGCGCTGTCATCCCGCAAGTAGCTCTGTAGAGTAGAAAGTTCTGTTTGCGATCGTGCAATTTCAGCTTCGATACTAAAAACAATACCACTTGCCGCCGCCGCACTGCCAACGGGATCCAACTCACCATATTTTCTGCGAAAATCGCTTAGTTTTAACCGGGCGGCTTCAACCCGGTTTTCCGCTCTTTCAAGCTCAAATTTGGCAAATTTCAAGCTATCTTCCCGGCTTTTCTGGGCTATATTATTGACTAGATTATCACATAATAAAACGATCATCTGGGCAATCATTTGCGCATCATCTGCCGAATAGGCCTGAACTTCGACGTCAATGATCTGTGTCCCTGAATCATAATCCACGGCTATGTGATCAAGGAAATACTGATAAAGTTCCTCGTTTGTTGCCTCTGCGCTAAGGCGTGAGAGATAATCGGCCTTTGGGTTGCTATAGGTTGATCGGATATCAAGGCTTTTTTGTAACTCATCCACCATATCTCGTGATTTAATATAGTCCTGAACAATGTAAGCTTCAGAAGCGCTCGCATATCCACCACCGACAGCACCTATCAACCCGCCAAGAATATTGGCTGTTCCACCTTGTGCCGAGCGCACTGTTAGTTGAGCATTTGAAACATACCGATCTGTAGCTACAAAACCATAATAAGCAGTTCCAAAAATAATTGGTAAAGCAACAAAAAGAATGAATGTAATGGAAAAGTAAAATGGTTTCCTTTTGAGAGGAGGAGGGGATTCTTCAATTAATGAAAATAGCTTAACTGCATTCTTTTCTTTATCGATTAAGTTTCTAGCTATAGGTTTTTTAAGTATATTACTCATCTGAGCTCGCAATTTTTCAAATAAAAGGCTATTCCATCATCAACGTCGTCAAAAGGGACTAATATCCCTTCATAAAGAACCAACGCATGTTCACAATAGTCCTTAACTGTTTTCTCATTGTGAGAAACAATAAGAAGGCCTGAACGGTCTGCCCGATCCGTAAAGGCTTTTTTTGACTTTTCGCGAAAGAAGCGATCTCCCACCCCAACCAGTTCATCAATAAGATAACAGTCAAAGTCTATAGCCAGACTTAGCCCGAACATCAAGCGTGACCGCATGCCTTGGGAGTAGAGACGAAGAGGCATTTTTAGGTACTCACCAATTTCAGAAAATTCCTCGACGAACTGAATTACTGTACTCAAATCGGCATCATAAAGCTTTGTAATAAAACGAATATTCTCCAGCCCCGTGAGTTCCGGATGAAGCCCGCCACCAAGCCCCAGCGGCCATGACATATTGCCCTTCCTGACAATCTTACCGCGATTAGGCCGCTCCACACCAGAAATCAGCCTGAGCAGCGTCGTTTTACCTGCACCATTGCGTCCTAACAATCCAACCCGGCGATGTGTTGGAATGCTCAGGTTGGTTTTGTTCAAAATAACGCGACGCCCGACGTCGGTGTCGTAATATTTCTCAACATTGATCAAATGAATCATCGCAGCATCATCTTATCCCTGAACACGCGCTCAACAGCCAGCCCCATTACGAGCAGGCCAATTGCCCAGATAAACGCATATTGATAATCAATCAATCCATCATCAAGCAATGGGGAAAAACTCGACCGGATCATTGAAACATACTGCATTAACGGATTCAGCATCATAAATTCCCGCAGGTTGGGCGGCAGCATCTCGGGGGTGAAAAATACGCCCGAGGTAAAATATAATAACCGTGTCGAGTGTTTTGCAATCGTCGCTACCGAGGGGAATACTGACGCAATGCCATCAATCATAATCCCAAAGCCCATGCCACAAGCCACCAAGCCTAGAAATCCCAATAGCACAGGGAAGACCCCGTCAAAGTAAATTCCTCCCTCCAGCAAATCAACTATAGCAATAAAACCGCAAAATAGTAGAAAACTTACAGTCAATTCCAGTCCCACGCGTGCGGTAAAGACGTCAATTGTCTTCACGCGAGGATGAAGTAATAACGCCTGATTTGATTTGACAGCCATCAACATCTGACCAAAAATCTTGCTAAATAGTTGAAACGGAATAAGCCCGGTTGCGATAAACAAGGGGAGAGACATATCGTAGAATGTATGTTTCCCGATTACTGCAAAAATAGCCACCAGAATGGCCACTTGTGCCGCAGGATCAAGGATCGCCCATAAAAAGCCAAGAGAGTGACGTCCATACTGGGCATGGCTTTCCCGTAACAGCAAGGCCCCAATTGATCGAAAGTGACTTTCTAGCGTGTCACGCCAAGCGGTTTTGGAAGGGCGAGTATCCTGGGTCGTCCATTGCGGAAGAAAGATATCGGGAACCACAATTTCCTGTAACCCTTCAAATATTCTGGTGGTTCGCTTATTGTCCCCAACTATTCCCTCTTCAATAAGAAGCTCAACTTCATTTCCGGCGGGATGGTTAGGCCAGCGTTCCTTTAATTCAACGAGGGCTCCAGAGGCTCCATCCAAATCGCCGACCGCAATAAGCAACTGGCCTTGCAGTTTGTGCAAGCGCGGCGACGCAAATCCCTGTTCATGTAAGCTCGCCAACACCTCAAACGCTTCATCGTAAAAACCCAATGATATGCAGCATTCCATTTGCAGCATTTTTCCGAGTGCCCATTTAGGATCTTGTTTGACAAAACCGCGAAGCTCAATCAATGCCTGATCAACCCGATTAAGCCCGATATGGGCCTTGACGATCAATCTCTGGCAATCCCGGATATCCCCTTGCACCTTGCGTCGTTGTTGTGCCTTGCCCTTCTGTAGTATTGGGTTCTTCAGGGCAATTTGCTGTGCCTTCCTGGCGAAAGTCAATGCCTGTCCATTTGCCCCGAGCGCCAAACTCACCAAAGATAATTGCCGGAATCTGTCAACATTTCCGCCAAACCGGTGAATAGAAAGATTTATAATGTTTTTTGCGGATGGCCAGTCTCTGAGCTGCATTGCAAGCAAAATTACCCGGTCATGGATAAGTTCCCGTGCTGTGGATCGCTTCAGGTGGCGCTTGAATAAATCAAACGCCTCCGCGCGGCGATTAAGCGCATGCAACAGCCGTCCCTCAAAGACACCAATATCCGGCCGTTCCGAGATTGGAATATTCGGCCAAATTTCGCGTAGCAATTTTTGCGCCTTCGCTATCTTTCGCGTCAAAGCGAGAAAACGGACTTCCTGGC
This sequence comes from Sneathiella sp., assembly GCA_021741195.1. Lineage (GTDB taxonomy): Bacteria > Pseudomonadota > Alphaproteobacteria > Sneathiellales > Sneathiellaceae > Sneathiella. Next base: position 6,176 of record JAIOYL010000120.1, read on the forward strand.
ATTGCGCTTCCCAACCGACATATCCAATAGATTTTGCAAACCGGATTAACTGCAGTCCTTGAGAAAAGCGCTGGGCGCTAGCAAGGGAATCCAGCAGCCAGGGTAGAGTAGAAAAGGAGGGGCAAAACATATGCCCCTCATCGAACGCCGTAAAAGCCACGTCAACTGCGATGTCAGGCGACAGCGATTCAATGCAATACATAAATTCAAGTTTGGCGCGTTCTGCAGGGGAAGCCTTGAACGATGGCCCGTCCATCAGGGCGCGCGCGGCATCAAAATCGCGCCTTACAATCTTCGACGAGACATCATCGAAGTTATCCATTCTCTTATATTCTACCATCGCGATATCATAAGCTCAATCCGGCAGTTAAACAATCTACGAACCGTCATGGAGATTTGGTTACAATATTTTATCTTTGTAAACAATTGAAGACCGAGTTTGTAACATTTCCAAAGATACAAATAATAATACCTGAGATTAAAGAATTAACTAATCAGCGTCCTAAATATGAAATATTCCGAATTACAAGGTTTCTGTTATATTGAAATACCGCCTTTTTAAAGGAACCGCGTTTTCAATTTCTCGACATTTTCCCAGTTCACATGCTCCTGAATGAATTTTTTTTGGCCAATCAAGTCAAGCAATGGTTTATTGGAGATTGCTTGAAAATTTTCAATATTATCATTCAGATAACTCACTATTGCCGGATGAGGTTTCATTCCGAGGCTGGCAAGTAAATTTGTGAGACACTCCCCGCCGTCCGGTCCGAACAATTTCTCGTAACTGACTAGAATGTATCGCCTGGAGTTTTGCTCGTTGTAATGCAATGCCAATGCCAGCAGGTGGTTGTAGGATTTTACTGCCTGTCTGAAGTCATTTTTTTTGGGCCAGGCGTCACCCTCCTTCCGTGCGCGTACGTTCCACGATGAGCACATTCTGTCAATATCACGAAAAATGAAAATGTACCGCCCGGTTTTAAATTTCTCATTGAGCAAGCGTACATGCTTAATAATCGATGGAAGTTTATCTCCTCGATAATACACCGTGTCAAATTTCCGTTCCATTTTGGCAAGACCTTTCGGTCCGTATCCGGGCGCTTTCACATTAGTTTCAGTTTTATCGAACTTAAAGAAGCGCTCCCGCTCAAACATATCGGGACCAATCTCGTCATCCCGCGCTTTATCGGCATATAAATATTTGTACCGTTCCACGCCAAGCGCAATCCGGGGATCTTGATTTAGAAGCTGAACAAGAGCTGTCGTGCCAGAACGCGCGGGACCGCCAAGAAAAAGGTATTTCACGTAATTAATTCCATTAAATTTTGAAGCACACTAACCATTGCTGAAAATCAATTTAAAGTCTATTTCGTGTTTTTCCTAAACAACCCCGTACACCCGAAAACGCCGTGAAACTCAAAAGCATCGGATAATCCTTCGTGCGCAGCGGAGTAAGCTCCAAATGCCGCAAACTCCTCCAACCTTTCCGGGGGAACTTTCGCCCATAAATCAGCATAAACTGGATCATTTTTATCCGAATTTCGCCAATCGTTATAGTCGTGAAATAGAACGAATCCGCCAGGAGCGACGACTTCATCCATCAATTGAGCGGCCTCAAAAACAGCATTATAAGTATGTGCGTGATCAATAAAAACAAAGCCAGCTAGGCGTTTTTCATCCCTATATTGTTTTAAGAATGTCGTGCCGTCCATAAGATGATAAGACACCCGCTGGTTACCGGGTAAACCAGATATTGCTTTTTTCGCAAACTCTTGATGAGTTGAGTTCAAATCAACAGTATCAATACAGCCATTGCCGCCCGCCTTTTCCAACGCCTGGGCTGAAATGGAACAAGACAGACCAAAAGCAGTCCCCATATCAATCACATCACCATTGGAAAAATAGGCAAGCTCGTAAATCTTCAAGGCGTCTGCGCGGCGCAGGGCGCCGAAAATATCGCGCTTGTCATACTTCGGGTTATCTAGCGGTCCCTCATCAAGGTCGGGGCGTGGGCGGACGCCAACTTTTATGCCCGAGACCGGGCATTCACTCCACCATTTTTGTTCATCATTAATGTACTCGCCGGGGAAATCATATGTCTTCGCATAATTGGGAATTGTCCTGCCAAGCCTATCCGGCGAGATGGCAGTTTCTTCGTTTGAAAATATTTCTAACATCCTGAATAATACTCCGTTGATATGCTCATAACTGCGGCACTTAGGTCCTGTCGTTTAATGCTTGTGACGAAAAATTTCCATCCGCATCGACAATCGTATGGTCAACATGAAACTTCCGAAATGGCTTCATATGGAGAGGGCCGTCCCCCATCGTTATGTAGGCAACCGTTTCATAGAAAACGGGGAATGAAAACTTGATGGCGTTTGGTTTGGGCGGGTGCTTTGCACTGTCATATTGATGCTGATCTCGAGGTGAGGCAATGGGGTGGATATGTTTATCGTCAGACGAGGTTATTGGAACCTTGGCATGCAGCGAAAATGCCTTAATGCATCCTTCGTTTTTTAATCTGGACAACAACAGGAACAAATCGAGCGTTGACATACGGTTCGGATGTCCGGTCCAGTCTGACCAATAGGTCTTGAACCCGTTTTGGAGGAGCGGGCCATCGCTATCAAAATAGGGCTGTTTGATTAATACAAATTCTTTGGAGACATCACAGGCCTTGCGCACAAAAGTCTCGACCAAAGTCAAATCCGGGACATGTTCCAGAAAGTGGGACAGCAATGTGAAGCGGACAAGTTTGCGCGGCGGGATTTTCAATAGATCAAACTTGATGGCGTTATGTCCAGCCTCCCGGGCTTCTTGAACCTTTTTAGGGTCAATATCGATCCCGAGGCCCTTCTGCGCGCCAAACAGCTTTTTACCCCATTCTATCGAGCCCCCTCGGCTGCATCCAAAGTCAAGAAAATCAAAATTTTCCGCGCGGACGTAATCAGCAAACTCCTTGCTTGTTTTAGGGTCAATCATTCTGCATCCCAGTTAGATTAAGGAAATAAGTATTATGGGTTTGTTTCAGACAGGACACGGACGTAACCTTGTCGCAAAGGCGAATGTTGCCAGTCATTAACAATTTCAAGCTAATTTGTGACATATACGTTTTTACCTGAAACATCAAATGGCTGAATTGCATTGTACACTTTGCATCCAGACAGAAGCCCGTCAGCGGCATTCTCTGCTCTGACGAAAAAGCCGGTATCGAGGGGGAGGCCTGATGCTTCGGCAACACAATCCGTAAAAATGAACCTTTCAAGTGTATTTCCGCCAACTTGATACCCTATTCTCTTGCCATCGCGGTGCAATCCTGGATTTCGAACACGAATGTTTCGATAGATGCCGCCGTTCGCCGGGGTTGACACCTCGACACCAATGCCAGCGCTGTCGGATACAGTTGCATCATTGATGTTTGTTCGTAATCCCCAGTCGTAAATGGCGCCATGTTCATACCATATTTTATTTTTGTATCTGCCAAAACCGGTGCGTCGTGAATTGAAGTCGGTCACAACCGTATCGCTAGCCGTTTTTGTAATGGACAACCCCGGTCCGAGGCAGTCTGCCGCGCTGCACCCGATAACCTGCGTATCTGAACTGCGAACTTGAATGCCGGCATGCAGGGATCCTAAAGTGGCGCAATTGACAAACGTGATTCCCGACCCAACAGGGTGTGTGTCAAATCCTGCCCCGCGACAGGCAATTGCAATTGAGTTGCTGATGCGTGTTCCCATCGGAACGCCCAGACGCAGTTTCGAATGTGCCGTTGTGTACGCATGGCGGACACGGTCAGCATGAATACCTGTGATCACGTTGCCCATGTTCAAACCGCGTTCAACAACAGCGTAGCTAAATTTCCTAATAGCTCCCTGGAAATTCGCCGATAATCCGTTGGTCACTTTAACGCCGGACAATTCAGCCAGCATGCAACCTTGCAGTGAGAGAAAAAGGTTCGGAAGTTTCCATCCCGACACGTCACGGATGATCGGGGACTGACACCATGACAGTGTCATAACGTTGTCGTTGTTTGGATGTTCCTCTGATAAGTAATTGGCGCCATCGAATGAAAGCCCGTCGATGGCAATTCCCGTGACCCAGTTGACGGGGATGAGAGCAGGGGCTTCATAGGATCCAATAAGTGGAGAGGACAATTCAATATGTTCGCCATTAATAGCATAAACATGGATGAATTCCGCAGGGATGGTTTCGTCTTTCTCCGGTTTGCGCAAACTCTCGGCAAGTACATACCATTGGTTTGAGCCAAGCCCATTGCCGCGAACTGATAAACGCATATCACCCATATGAACCGAAGCTGTGACTTTTCGCGCCTCTTGCGTCAGAAGATTTTTTTCAATATCCCCCACGTGGAGATAATTCATGGAATTAAGCTTGGTCAAAATACTTTGTCCTGGCTCTCCCACCAACCGGATATTGTTGCCCATCACTTTAAGCGCTTTGGAGACGCCGTATCGTCCGGGCGGGAAGTAAATCACCCCTCCACCTTGACGTTCCGCAGTATCGATAGCGCCTTGCAAACGAGAAGTATCGTCGGCGTGTCCGTTGCCTATGGCTGAGAAAGGCGGCTGAGAGACGTCGATAACATTCCGGCCTATCAGGAGATGCGCAAACGCTCTCCTGGATTGAAATAAGCAGCTTGTGATAGCCGCCCCTCCAATTAATAATGTACGACGTGAAACAGCCATCTTCAAACTCAGTCCCTTTATTCAAACGGGCGCTTTAACGGGCCGGGCTGAGGGTGAGGCGTACGAACAAATTCCCGAATGCGATCCATCGCCAGACCCCAGTCTAATTTATTGACTACGTCAAAGCCACCTTGGATAACCTTCTCACGCGTCTCATCGTTTTCTAGTGCGTCAATGATAGTTTGT
>JAIOYL010000121.1 GCA_021741195.1 Sneathiella sp.
CTGTTCGGCATCCTGTTTATTTTCCGCCAGGTGGTCACCCTCCGCTCGGAGATCAACTGGACACAGAGCCTGCGAAGGATGGATTCGTCCCAGCCAACAGTCCGTGCGCCAAGACTGCTTGCGCCCCTCGCCACCATATTCAGTGACAGCAATGGCCCCGTGCGCCTCGCCGCCGTCACCATGAACACCATGCTCGACAGCATTGGCGCCCGCCTCGACGAGAGCCGCGATATTTCCCGCTACCTGATCAATGTGCTGGTTTTCCTGGGACTGCTCGGCACCTTCTGGGGCCTGCTGGAGACAGTGGATTCCGTCGGAGGCGCGATCACGACGCTCAATGTCGGCGGCGGCGGCGATTTCACCAAGATCTTTGATGATTTGAAAGTCGGTCTGGAGAAACCGCTTGCGGGCATGGCTGTGGCCTTTTCTTCCTCGCTGTTTGGTCTCTCTGGATCGCTCGTTCTCGGTTTTCTCGATATGCAGGCCGGCCAGGCGCAGAACCGTTTCTATACCGACCTTGAGGAATGGCTGACCTCCATCACCCGATTCACCAGTTCAAGCGGCAGCGGCATGATCGAGGCTGACCAGAGCGTTCCGGCATATGTACAGGCGCTGCTGGAACAGACGGCGGAAAGCCTCAACAATCTCCAGCGCACTCTTGCGCGAAATGAGGATAAACGCGGATCGGCGGAAAATTCGCTGATCAATCTCAGCGAACGACTGGCGGCCCTGACCGACCAGATGCGCACCGAGCAGGACCTGCTGATCAAGCTCGCCGAGGGCCAGACGGACCTGAAGCCGGTGCTTGAGCGGCTCGCCAAGTCGAACGAGCAGGCCGGTCTCGATCAGGCCAGCCGCAATCACCTGCGCAATCTAGATGTGCATATGGTCCGCATGATGGAGGAAAGCGCCGATGGCCGTGAGCAGGTCGTGCAGGAGATCCGCAGCGATATCAAGCTGCTGACGCGCACCATCGCCGCCATCGCCGAAGAAAACCGCCGGGGCTGACCGGATGCCCGCCGCCCGTAACGGAGTAAGACATGGCTCGTAGACGCCGCGGACAGCGCGCCCCATACGAGATCTGGCCCGGGTTCGTCGACGCCCTGACGACCCTGCTGCTGGTCATCATCTTTTTGCTGGTGGTTTTCGTCCTTGCTCAGTTCTTCCTCTCCCAGGCGCTTTCAGGCCGCGACGCGGCGCTTGAAAAACTCAACCAGCAGGTCAACGAGCTTGCCGACCTCCTCGCGATCGAGCGTCGGACAAGCGCCAATCTCGAAAACCAGATCAGCCAGCTCACCATCGACATGACGAAGGTGCAGGAGGAGCGCGACAGCGTCATCATCCAGCTCGATACCCTGACCAGCCGCGCCCTCTCGGCGGAAGAGGAACGCGACAAGCTGACGATCCTGCTTCGGGAAGAAAAAGACAAGACGGCGGCGGCGGAACAGAAGCTGCAGGTCAGTGAAGACAGCGTGCGCGCCAACCTCGCCGAGCTTGAAAGCCTGAAGCGCGATATCGTCGCGCTTGAGGAGACGCGCAAGAAACTTGAGGAAGAAGTCGGCAAGATGGCCGCAACCCTGAAAGAAAAAGACACCGAAATGGGCGGCCTCCGTGACCGGACCAAGGAGCTGGAGGCGAAGCTCGCGGACGAGGCCGACAAGACCGTGCTCGCACAGAAGGATATCAAGGAGCGGGAAATCCGTCTCGCCGAACTGCAGACGCTCTACCTGCAGACCCAGGACAAGCTGACGGAGGAGGAAAAACTCTCCGCCGCCGCCAACGCGCAAGTGACCCTGCTCAACGCCCAGATCGCCGCGCTCCGCAACGAGCTTGCCAAGCTCAACCAGGCGCTCGAAGCAAGCGAGGTGAAAGACAAGGAGCAGAATGCCCAGATCGCCGATCTCGGGAAACGGCTCAACCAGGCGCTGGCGGCCAAGGTTCAGGAACTGCAGCAGTACCGTTCCGAGTTCTTCGGAAAACTGCGTGAAGTGCTGAAAAACCGGCCCGGCATCAGCATCGTCGGCGACCGGTTCGTCTTCCAGTCCGAAGTGCTCTTTGATGAGGGACAGGCAGAGCTGGGCCCGCAAGGGAAACAGGACATGGCGAAATTTGCCGCGACATTGCTCGAAATCGCGAAAGATATTCCCAAAGGTATCGACTGGATCCTGCGCGTTGACGGCCATACGGACAAGCAGCCGATCAATACGGCGCGCTTCCCCTCCAACTGGGAGCTGTCGACGGCCCGCGCGTTGTCGGTCACCAAGTTCCTGATCAGCCAGGGCGTGCCGCCCAACCGGCTGGCGGCAACCGGCTTCGGCGAGTTCCAGCCCATCGATTCCCGCGAGGATGAAATCGGTTACTTGCGCAACCGGCGGATCGAACTGAAGCTGACGGAACGCTAATGGCGGGCACAGGGCGGAATATTCTGGTCATCAAGCATGGCGCGCTTGGTGATGTGATTCTGGCCCAAGGGCCGTTCCAGGCGATCCGTCAGCATCACGGCGATGCACGTATCGTGCTGCTGACCACCCGCCCCTTCGCCGCATTTCTCGAGAAATCAGGGCTGTTCGACGAGATCTGGATCGACGAGCGGCCAAAGCTCTGGCAGCTTTCCAAGCTGATCCCGCTGATCCGGAAGCTCCGCGGCGCGCGCTTCGACTGGGTGTATGACCTGCAAACCTCGACCCGGACGAATTCCTACTTCCGTTTTTTCCCGCGCCGCCGGAAGCCGGGATGGTGCGGCGTCGCCAAGGGATGCTCGCATCCGCATGACAGCCCGCTCCGCACCAAAATCCACACCATCGAGCGGCATATCGACCAGCTCAAAGTCGCCGGGATTGACGATGTGCCGACGCCTGATTTTTCCTGGGCCATGACGGATATCTCCCGCTTCAACCTGCCCGGTGCTTACGCTCTGCTGGTACCCGGCGGATCGGCGCATCGGCCGGAGAAACGCTGGCCCGCCGCGCGTTTCGCCGGACTCGCCGCCTATCTTGAAGGCAAGGGCATCACGCCGGTGCTGATCGGCGGCAAGGCGGAAGCGGCGGCGATCGCCGATATAACAGCGGCCTGCCCTTCCGCCATCGATCTCTCCTCGAAAACCGATTTCGGCGATATCGCGTCGCTGGGCGCGGGCGCCAAACTTGCCGTCGGCAATGACACCGGCCCGCTGCACCTGATCTCCGCCGTAGGCTGCAAGACCGTCGTGCTGTTTTCAGCGGCGTCGGACCCCAACATGTCGCGGCCGCGCGGGCGCGACGTTACCGTGTTGCGCGAGAGCAATCTCGCCGACCTGCCGCTAGAGGCGGTAATTGGTTCGCTGGACCTCGGCGCGTGAGCGGGGGGGCGCCAAAAACCGTCCTCTGGTGGGGCCGTTTCGATCCCGATTATTCGCGCAACCGCATCCTGCGTCAGGCCTTCACCGCGCTCGGCTGGCGGATCGAGGATTTCAGGCCGCGCATCAGCGCCCTCGGCACGTTTGAGGCCGCACTCAAAAACATCAAGGCTCCGGACCTTGTCTGGCTTCCTGCCTTCCGCCAGCGCGACCTTGCCGCCGCCGCCAGATGGGCGAAAGCAAGAAACATCCCGCTTGTCTTTGATCCGATGATCTCCGCCTATGACAAGCAGGTGTTCGAGCGCGCGAAATTCCCGGAAACGTCAGGAAAGGCGCAAAAGCTGCTACGGTGGGAGACGACCCTGTTTCATCTCGCCAGTATCGTCATTGCCGATACCGCGGGTCACGCGGCGTTTTTCGAAGAGACCTTCGCGCTTTCGCCTGAAAAAATCAGGGTCATTGCGCTCGGTGCGGAGGAAAATCTGTTCCAGGCCGCGCCCATGGAGATCAGGCCCGAAGAAGAGCCGCTTGAGGCGCTGTTTTTTGGCAGCTTCATCGGTCTGCAGGCGCCGGAGATTATCGTTGAGGCCGCCAGGCTCTGCGAGGCCCCCGTCTGCTGGACGCTGCTCGGGGACGGCCCGCTCAAGACCCGATGCCGGCAAATGGCGATAGGGCAACCCAATGTCAGCTTTGAGGATTATCTCCCCTATCCGGCGCTGCCGGAACGCATTCGAAAAGCCGATATCCTGCTCGGCATTTTCGGGACTAGCGACAAGGCGGCGCGGGTAATCCCGAACAAGGTCTACCAGTCCCTCGCCTGCGGGCGGGTGGTGATAACGCGGCTGTCGAGCGCCTATCCGCCAGCGGAAACAATGGGCCTCCTGCAACTCCCGGCAGGGGACGCAAAAGCGCTCGCGGACAAGGTGACTGAACTTTGCGGGCGGCGCGGCGAGCTGCCAGCGCTGGGCGCGGCGGCGCGGACCTATTACGAGACGAATTTCAGCACTGAAACGGTGCAATCGCAGCTTGCCGGGGTTCTGAGCGAGGTCTCAGGCGGATAGAGCGCTCCGTCCGGTATCGAACTGCAGTTTCGCGAGCTTGGCATAGAGCCCGCCTTCCTTCATCAGTTCGGCATGGGTGCCTTGCGTGACGATGCCGCCATTCTCCAGTACAATAATCCGGTCCGCATTCAGCACCGTCGCAAGGCGATGGGCAATGACCAGCGTCGTCCGGTTCTGCATCAGATGCTCGAGCGCAATCTGCACCAGCCGCTCGCTCTCGGCATCGAGCGCAGAGGTGGCCTCGTCGAGAAGCAGGATTTCAGGGTCCCGCAGGATCGCCCGGGCGATGGCGATGCGCTGCTTCTGCCCGCCCGAAAGCTTGATCCCGCGCTCGCCGAATTCCGTATTGAACCCCTCGGGCATGGCGTCGATAAATTCGGTGGCGGCGGCGGCCTCTGCGGCGGCACGAACCTCCTCATCGCTGGCGTCGGGCCGGCCATAGCGAATGTTGTTCAGCGCGGTATCGGCGAAGATCACCGCATCCTGCGGCACCAGCCCCATGAGGGCGCGCAGCCGCGTTGGATCGACATCGGCGATATTGACGCCGTCAATCATGATCTTGCCCGCCAGCGGGTCGTAGAAGCGCAGGAGAAGCTGGAAGATGGTGGTCTTGCCCGCACCGCTCGGACCCACCAGCGCCACCGTCTCGCCTTTCTGCACATCAAGCGAAATATCGTTAAGCGCCGCTGTGTCGGGACGCGAGGGATAATGGAAGGTGACATGGTCGAAATGGATATTGCGCTCAATATGCGCGCCGATCGGAACCGGGTTTTCTGAAACTTTCACCGCCGGCACTTCGGCCAGTATCTCCAGCAGCCGCTCAGAGGCTCCTGCGGCGCGCTGGAGGTCCCCCCAGACCTCGCTGAGCGATCCCATGGAGCCTGCCACCATGATCGCATAGAACAGGAAGGCGCCGAGGGTTCCCGCCGACATGCCGCCGCTGACCACTGCCGTCGCCCCGCTCCAGAGAACGAAATCGACGGCGCCGAAGATCAGCAGGATGACCAGCGCCGTCAGCCAGGCTCGCGCGCGGATGCGCTTGATGGCGATGCGAAAACTGACCTCGACCGCTTCGCCGAACTGGTCACGGTCATGCGCCTCATGGGTATAGGCCTGCGAGGTCTGGATGGCGCGCAGGGTCTCGTCGGCGCGGGCGCTGACGGCGGCGACGCTGTCCTGGTTGGACCGGCTCAGTTTCCGCACCATGCGGCCAAAGACGATGATCGGAACGAGGACGAAGGGCACCACCAGCAGCACCATCCCCGAGAGCGCCGGACTGGTATAGATCAGAAGTGCAAGGCCGCCAAGAAACAGCAGGAGATTTCTGAGCGCAATCGAGATCGAGGAGCCAATCACCGTCTGGATCAGGGTCGTGTCCGTCGTCAGGCGCGACAGCACCTCGCCGGTGCGGGTAATCTCGAAAAACGCCGGGGTCAGGGTCAGCACATGGTTGAAGACGGCTTTACGGATATCGGAGATCACCCGCTCCCCGATCCAGGAAACGAGGTAGTAGCGGCCGAAGGTCGCCGCCGCGAGCAAGGCAACAACCGCCATCAGACCCATAAAGTACTGATCAAGATTATCGGAGCCCGCCGAGAAGCCTTTATCGAGCAGCAGCCGGATGGCCTGCCCGATCATCAGCGTCGCGCCCGCCGCGAAAACAAGAGAGATCAACGCCCCGATGATCTGCAAGCGGTAGGGCTTTACGAATCGCGACAATTGCCAAAGCCGCGTTATCACCTGTTTCGATTTTTTTGTGCTGTCCGTGTCGTCGGCGGTATTACTCAAATCAGTCACGCGTTCATGTCCGTTTTGTCACCATTACATAGAGCAAGGGTGTAAAGGTCGCCGCCAGGAATGCAAGAAAAAACGCGAAAAAACACTTCTTTGCTTGCCATCGGGGCAAAGCTTTAATATAAGGCGCGCTCAAGAGATTTTAGCGTCCCCCAAAGGGTGAGCCGACATGAAAAAAGATATACATCCCGATTACCACGCCATCACTGTCGAAATGACTGATGGAACCAAGTTCGAAACCCGTTCGACCTATGGCAAGGAAGGCGATGTCCTGAAGCTGGATATCGACGTGAAAACGCATCCGGCCTGGACCGGCGGCGCACAGCATCTTCGCGATGACGGCCGGGTTGCCAAGTTCAACAAGCGTTTCGCGAACTTCGGCATCAAATCAAGCTGACCTTTGGGAGTATTCCCTTAAGGATTTGTGGATCAGGCGCTCAATCGAGCGCCTTTTTCGTGTGCCCTGCCTAGCGATTGTGTTTCCGGTAGGCGTCGATCCCCTGCTGATCGAGCCGGACAACGCGCCGGTACAGCCGCTCACTGCGATCGAGGAGCGATTGCAGGCCGTCGGGGAGCAATTCCATATCACAGGCCGGCGCGTCGGGCAGGCAGATGTCCAGATGCTGAAGATGGCATTCCTCATCCTGCGCCTCATCCGCCGTTATCTCCCCCTCCTGCAAGGCGCGCTGGAACATCAGCCAGGACATGCTTTCGGTGAGGCGTGTGGTCAGGCGCAGCGATTCCGCCGCATAGCCGAAACTGACGTCGGACGAGAGCGATTGCACGGCGGCCTGGCCGGGGCCCGCGAGATAGGAACGCGCCTCCTTGACCAGCGCCAGCGCCTCGTCATAGGTCCGGGTAAAGAATATGGTTCCCGACGGTTGGTCCGTCCCGCCATTCTGGCTCACGCTCATCATAAAGTCCTTCGCTGCCATTCCGGCTTGTGATTGCAAATTTTAACCCCAAAAAGTTAATTTTCCATATTTTCAGCCCTTGAATCCCCATATTTTTTTAACATATATGGCGCATCAGGCGCCAGTTTTGGGTCTGAAAACAAGGGTTTCGGCCAGATTACGGCGGACCCGGCCATATATTGCTTCATAGGAGGATATAATCCATGCGTACTTATGATTTTTCACCCCTTTTGCGTTCAACCGTCGGCTTTGACCGCATAGAAAACCTGTTTCGCGGCCTTGAACGGGCCTCTGTTGAAAACAGCTATCCGCCCTATAACATCGTCCGGAAGGATTCCGATAACTATCGCATCACCATGGCGGTTGCCGGATTTGATGAAGACCAGATCGAAATCGTCGCCAATCAGAATTCGCTGAAAGTGACGGGAAAATCGAACGAGGAGAAAGAGGAAGTGCAATATCTGCATCGCGGCCTCGCGTCCCGCTCCTTCGTTCAGAGTTTCGAGCTGGCGGAAACCATCAAGGTGGTTGGCGCGGCCATGGAAAATGGCCTGTTGCATATCGACCTTGTCCGGGAAATTCCGGAGGAATTGAAACCGCGCACAATCGAAATCACCAGAAACAAGGGTAAAGGCAAGCTGATCGAAAATAAGGCAGCCTGATACCTTCCATCATTGAATGACAATAGCCCGCCGTCTTGGCGGGCTATTTTTATGACTGGAAACGGCATTTGTTGCCAATTATGCGTTGGCGCATCCTGCACGAGGCCGGTATAGTGCCCTATCCTCTCCGCCAGCAAGCAGGTTTCCCACTCATGTCTTCCCTTATTTCCACCACCGTTGATTTTGACAAGGAAGGTATCCAGACAGGATATCTGCAGCTCCTGCATTCCGTGCACCGCTCCGCCTACGGCTTTATTCCCATCCCCATTGCCAGCCTGAAGAACGGCGAGGGTCCGACGGTGCTGTTGATGGCGGGCAATCACGGCGATGAATATGAAGGCCAGGTGATCCTCTCAACCCTGATCCGGACCCTATCGCTCAATCAGGTGCGCGGCCAGCTGATTGTCCTGCCCATGGCGAATTTCCCGGCCGCCGAAGCGGGCTTGCGGACGTCTCCGCTTGACCAGGGCAATCTCAACCGTTCCTTTCCCGGCAGCGAGACCGGCACACCAACCCAGCAGATCGCCCATTACATCGAAAATACGTTGCTGGAACGCGCCGACTTCCTGTTTGACCTGCATTCCGGCGGCAGTTCGCTGTTCTACAAACCAACCTTGCTGTTCTCCATAAAGGAGGGCGATCCGCATCTCGCCGTGAAACGGGAAATCGAGAAAGCCTTCAGCCTGCCACTGACGCTTTATTTCGAACGCAGCGATGCCGGGACCTTCTCCTCCGCCGCAGCGTTTCGCAAAGGCGTTTGCAGTATTCTCACAGAACTCGCGGGCGGCGGCGCGGTGTCGAAGGGCTTGCCGAAGCTGGCCGGTGACGGGCTTATGCGCTCCCTCCTTGCGATTGGCGCCGTCACGACCGCCCCTGCCCCCGCCAAAACAGCGGGCCGAACCTTTACCGAGGAAGGCAGCGTCTTCGCCACCGAACCCGGTGTCTTCGAGCCGCTCGCCGACCCGGGTGATGATGTAAAAGCCGGACAGCCCGCCGCCCTGATCCACCGCGTCGAGACGCCGGGCCGCGAGCCCGTTGAGCTTTTCTTCGAGGCCGATGGCGTCATTCTCGCCAAACGGCAACCCGCGCGTGTAGTTCGCGGCGACTGCCTCTTTCACATTGGTCAGAAAGAAGCGCGAAGCTAAGACTAGCCCGAAAGCAGATCGCCATGGATGATATTCTCCTCGCTATCGCGGTGAGCTTGAACGCTTCGCGCCCAAGATCCTGCCTTTCCTGCCGATCGGGGCCGGCCTTATTTCCTGACCCTAGCCTGTCACCCTTTCAAATGCCCCGAGCATCTTGCGGAGTTCATCACCGACCGGTTCGGGTCGATGGGTTGACTGGTCGGCGTTGACCCAGACGATCTCGCCGGTGCAGTAGCGGGTTTCCTCGCCCTTGGCGAAAATCTCGAGCGCGAAAGTGATGGAGGTGCGGCCGATGCTGGCGACGCGGCATCCAACCTCGATCTCGGCATCGAACAGGATCGGTTTTTCATACAGAACCAGCGACTTCACCAAATGAAAGTCCTGCCCCGTCCGCCTGAGATTTTCCTGATTGTCAAAGCCAATATGCCGGAAGAACTCGGTGATGGCCGTATCGAAATAGGTCAGGTAATGGGCGTTAAAAACAACGCCCTGCCCGTCTATCTCGGAGTAGCGGACGCGAAACTCATGAAAAAATCGAAAGTCCTGACGGGCCATTTGCATTCCCTGCTTTTTGTTCTTGTGCGTTCAGATGTTCGGATAGTGCCTGCTGCCAGTCCGGCTGGTCAATACCGAATACCCGCTTGATCTTTGAACAGTCGAGCCTTGAATTTTTTGGGCGGCGCGCGGGCAGCGGATAACCCTCCGTCGGAATGGGATGCAGGACCGGCGTTTCTTTGCCGGCGAATATCGCCTTGGCGAAACCATACCAGGTCACCGCGGGCGCGCCGCAATAATGATAGATACCCCAATCGCTAAAATCCACCTCCAGCGCCGCTTCGGCCATTAAGAGCAGACTTCCAGCGATATCGCCGCTTGCAGTCGGGCCACCGATCTGGTCATCGATGATATTGAGTTCCTTGTGGCTTTTCGCAAGGTGCAGCATTGTTGCGACGAAACTCTGGGCGCCGCCGAAAACCCAGGCCGTGCGGAGAATGAGATACTTATGGCCGACCGCGATAATCCGTGCCTCGCCTTCCACCTTGCTTTTCCCATAGACATTCAGTGGGGCAACTGGATCCTCTTCGACATAGGGGTCCGGCTTTTCCCCGTCAAAGACGAAATCCGTTGAGATATGGAGAAAGGGAATATCGGCGGACGCGCAGCCGCGCGCAAGATGCTCCGCGCCGTCAGCGTTGATGGTGAAGGCCCGTTCTGCCTCCTCTTCCGCCCTGTCGACCGCTGTATAGGCCGCCGCATTAATCACCAGGTCCGGATGATGCAGGGCAAGGGCCGCCTCGACCGCCTGCTTATCGCAAATATCAAGCGCGCCGTGGTTCAGGGCGATCACGTCATGCCCCCGTGCAGGAGCGCGTTGCGCCAGCGCCGTGCCAACCTGGCCACCCG
The DNA here is from genome assembly GCA_021741195.1 of Sneathiella sp. Classification (GTDB taxonomy): domain Bacteria; phylum Pseudomonadota; class Alphaproteobacteria; order Sneathiellales; family Sneathiellaceae; genus Sneathiella. Next base: position 10,315 of record JAIOYL010000121.1, read on the forward strand.
CACCGGTGATCAGTATTCTCATCGGCCTTTGGACCCGAGGCCCAACCTTTCCTGGGTATAATCCTTGGCGACAGCCTTTACCCAATCGATATTTTCAAGATACCAGTCAACTGTCTTTTCGAGCCCTTTTTGCAGGTCCAGCGACTGCGACCAGCCAAGCTCGTTTTCAATTTTCGTGCAGTCCACCGCATAGCGCGCGTCATGGCCTGGACGGTCGGTGACGAAACGGATCAGGTTTTCATGCGGCGCCTTGTCCGGAAACCGCTTGTCCATAATCTGGCAGATGCTGCGCACCATATTGATGTTTGTCTGCTCCGCCCGTCCACCGATCATGTAGGTTTCGCCGACTTTGCCCGCCTCAACAACGCGCTGCAGGGCGGCGGCATGATCCTCGACATAGAGCCAGTCGCGGACATTTTCGCCTTTCCCATAGACTGGCAGTTCCTTGCCCTTCAACGCATTCAGGATGATCACCGGCAGCAGTTTTTCCGGGAACTGATACGGCCCGTAGTTATTGGAGCAGTTTGTGACCAGCACCGGCAGGCCATAGGTCCGGTGCCAGGCGCGCGCGAGATGGTCGGAGCCCGCCTTGCTCGCGGAGTATGGGGAATTCGGATCATAAGCGCTGGTTTCGGAAAACAGCCCCTCCGCCCCGAGTTCGCCAT
>JAIOYL010000122.1 GCA_021741195.1 Sneathiella sp.
CGACGGCTTTGTGCCCTGAGTTGCGCCCATTGCTCCCAGTCGGAGAGCTTGCGGGGCCTTAGAAGCAATCGCCCTGTCTCAATTTTTGGGCCTGAGCCCATTATCGAAAGTCTGTCTAACAACCGAGCCACATCTCCAAGAGTAATCCGCCTAGTTAAATCTTGCCGCAATCTTATCAAAGCGATCAAGGTTTTTGAGCGGTCCGAGGGCGGCGATCGTCGGTTTAACACCGGAAAAAAGTTTTCCAGCGAGGCGCTTCGTATCCTGAACCGTTACAATGTCAATTTTCTCGACAATTTCCGACGCCGGCAGAACACGCCCGTAAATCAGTAGTTGCCGTGCATGAACTTCGGACCGTGACGCCGGGCTTTCAAGCCCCATCAATAGCGACGCCTTTAACTGTGCCTTCGCGCGATCGACTTCCGCCTCCCGGATGTCCTCTATTGAACGTAGTAATTCGTCGGTCAGCACATGGCTGAGCTCTCCGATATGGTTCTCTCCAGTACCCGCATAAACGGTAAAGGTCCCGGTATCAGCAAAGGACGAGGCAAAACTGAATACCGTATAACAAAGGCCGCGCCGTTCCCTTATTTCCTGGAACAGGCGCGACGACATACCGCCGCCGAGCAGTCCGGACAAAATTTGCGCTGTGTAGAAATCATAGTCGTCATAAGCGATTCCGGGAACTGAGAGCGCATAATGTATCTGCTCCAAGTCCCTCTCTTCCCGATACTCACCGCCTCTGTAGCTTGCGGGCTCCATGCCTGTTGCTCCAGTGATCGCGAGCTCTCCAAAGGCGTCCTCAGCGAGCTTCACCAGCTTCTCATGATCAATCGCGCCGGAGCCGCTCAGCACCATCTTCGGGGCGACGTACCGGACTTTCATATAAGACGCGATCATTGCTCGGTCAAAGCCGCGAACCTGCGCCGCCGTTCCCAGAATGGACCGGCCCAGCGGCTGGTTGGGGTAGGAGGTTTCCTGGAGGTAATCGAAAATGATGTCATCCGGCGTATCAAATGTTTGCCCGATTTCCTGAACGATAACCTCTTTTTCACGTGCAATTTCAGTTTCATCGAAGTTCGAATGCTGCAGGATATCGCCGAGGATATCGACAGCAAGCGGCACATCGTTTTTAAGGATGCGGGCAAAATAGGCCGTCTGGTCGCGGCTGGTATAAGCGTTAAGATGCCCACCGACGGATTCAATGACTTCGGCTATTTCAAGTGCCGAGCGTTTCTTAGTTCCCTTGAACGCCATATGTTCCAGAACATGCGAAATGCCGTTCTCCGCCGTCGTTTCATGGCGTGCGCCGGTATCCACCCAGACACCTACAGCCGCCGTTTCAAGGCTCGGCATAGGGTCTGAAATAACACGCAAACCATTTTTCAGGGTCGAAACTTCTACGTCCATCAATTTTCTTTCATTTTACACGGTCCCGAGTATACGGGAGTGCTCCCTAATAAAGGATTTCACAACCGCGATGTCATTCGGCAACTCCGTCATCCGTTCCGGGCGCTGGAAAAGGTCGGCCATATGCTTGGGAAGCGCCGGGCGCTCTCCTGTCGCTTTCTCCACCGCATCCGGGAATTTCGCCGGATGCGCCGTCGATAAAGTGACTAGAGGCGCCGTCGACGGTACGCGGCATTTATCGCCCACTGCGAGCCCTACAGCCGTATGCGGGTCCACCAGCTTCACGCTTTCGATCAACGTTTGGCGGATGGTCCGCAGGGTTTCTTCCTCGTCGCATCGGCCCGCCGAGAAAACGCCTTCATTCAATAGGGACATATTTACAGCAAAGCCGCCGTCGCTATCGAGCTTTTGCATCAACTGCCTTACAACTTCGCCGTCGCGACCATAAAGATCAAACAGGAACCGCTCGAAATTGCTTGAGACCTGAATATCCATGCTCGGGCTCATCGTCGGATCTACGCCGGATTTCCGGTATTCGCCGCTGTTGAAGAAGCGCGACAGGATATCATTACGGTTGGTTGCGACAATCAGCTGATCGATGGGTAGGCCCATCTTGCTGGCCGCGTAACCTGCATAGACATCGCCAAAATTCCCGCTCGGTACGGAAAAGGAGATCGCACGGTCCGGAGAGCCCAGACTGACACCAACGGTGAAGTAATAAACGATCTGCGCCATCACCCGCGCCCAGTTGATCGAATTGACCGCCGAGACAGCCAATTCGTCGCGAAAACCGTGATCATTGAACATGGCCTTGACCATCGCCTGGCAATCATCGAAGTCACCTTTAACGGCGATGTTATAGACGTTGGCGTCCTGCACCGTCGTCATTTGCCGCCGCTGCACCTCGGAAACCCGATCCAAAGGGTGCAGGATAAAGATATCCACTGCATCGCGGCCACGGCAGGCCTCAATCGCCGCCGAGCCTGTATCCCCGGAGGTCGCGCCGATGATTGTTACACGCCGTCCCTGCCGGGCGAGAAAATGATCGTAGAGAAATCCTAAAAGCTGAAGCGCGACATCCTTAAAAGCGAGAGTCGGGCCATGGTAAAGCTCCATCAGAAATTCATTACTGCCAAGCTGGCATATCGGCACTACAGCCTTGTGCGAGAAGCTAGCATAGGCTTTTTGCGTCATGGCCCCAAAGTCTTGCGCCGAAATGCTGTCGCCCAAGAACGGTTGCAGCAAAAAAGCAGCCGCATCGGCATAGCTCATTCCCGCAAGGCTCCGGATATCGCCTTCGGAAAACTGTGGCCAGGTTTCAGGCACATAAAGACCGCCGTCCCGCGCCAGGCCGGTCAGGACAACCTCTTCAAAATTCAATACCGGCGCTTTGCCACGCGTGCTGATATAACGCACCATCTTTCTCCAGAATTCGGACTAAAAGGCGGGTGAGAGTAACCATATGCGGCGCCACTCTGCAAGTGTGGACTTTCAATTGTCCGCCGCATTTAGTCAATTACCTTGTCAGGGCAGGTAGCGGTCCCGCAAATGCGCCTTAAAATCTTCCACCCCGAGTGGCTTGCCCGTTGCCGCCTGCAATATCCCGTCGGTTGACAGCGAACTGCCGTACTCATGGATATGGGTCCGCAGCCAGGCTATCAGATCCGCGAAATTTCCAGCTCGTATCTTGGCTTCGAAATCGTCGATCTCTACTGCGGTCGTACGATATATTTGCGCCGCCGCGAGCGCGCCCATCGTATAGGTCGGGAAATACCCAACGGCGCCGCCCGGCCAGTGAATATCCTGCAAGCAGCCCATCTTGTCGTTCGGCGGCGTGACACCCAAGGTCGCCCGCATGGCGCTGTTCCAGGCGGCGGGCAGGTCGGCAACCGGCAAATCGCCCGCGAGCAGCGCTTTTTCAAGGCGATACCGCAAGATGACATGAAGCGGATAGGTTACCTCATCCGCATCCACCCGGATCAGGCCCGGTTCAACCTTCAAAAACAGCCGCTCCAGATTGGCTACTTCCCATGCAGGGCCATCCGCCTTGAAGGCATTCTTTATTCTGGGCAGGGCAAAGGACAGGAAATCCGGTCCCCGCGACAACTGCATCTCCATCAGGAGGGACTGGCTTTCATGGAGAGCCATGCCGCGCGCCAGCCCGACAGGCTGCGAGCGCCATTTTTTGGGCAACCCCTGCTCGTAGAGGGCATGACCGGTTTCATGCATGGTTCCCATCAGGCTCTGAGTGAAATCGTCGCCAGTGTACCGGGTTGTCAATCGCACATCATCCGGAACGCCTCCGGTGAACGGATGATGGCTGATATCAAGACGTCCGCGATTGAAGTCAAAGCCGAGAGCCGTCATAAACTCGAGCCCGAGCTGCTTCTGGATCGCCACATCAAACGGTCCCACCGGCACGATTACCGGTGGAGCATGGTGCTGCCGTTCGAGCACTTCAGCCAGGAAGTCCGGCAGGAATTGTTCGAGTTCCGCAAACAACCTGTCAATTGTCGTCACGGAACAGCCGGGCTCATATTCATCCAGCAAGGCGTCATAGGACGCAACGCCGAATCGCTCGGATTTAGCGGTAGCAATGCTACGCGTCAGATTGACGACTTCCTCAAGTGCAGGCACAAGACTGACAAAATCATTGTTGGCGCGCGCCTCCCGCCATTGCATTTCGCAGAGCGACGTTGCATGGGAATGCGCTTCGACCAGATCCGGATCGACTGCCGTCGCATGACGCCAGCGATTTCGCATTTCAAGCAAATTGGCGCTCTGCCATGGATCGAGCGCTTCCGTATTTTCTTTTGCTTCGTCCAGAAGGTCGGCAATCTCCGGCTGCGTCAGCAATTCGTGCGAAAGTACGCTCAATGCCGCCAATTGTTCAGCCCGCGCCGGACTGCCGCCAACCGGCATCATTGCGGCACTATCCCAATGCAGTATGGCGGAGGCACCGGACAGGGCCGAGAGCCGCGCAAACCTCTTTTCCAGTTCCAGATAGGCAGTCCGACGGGTCAAGATTTTACTCTTTTCCAGGTCGGCCACGTTTCAATCCATAGAGGATAAAGATCACTCCCATGGCGATGGCCAGTCCGAACCAGGTGAAAGCATATTGAATGTGGTTATTCGGCAGGCTTATGCGGGTTTGTCCACCAATAGGCAAGCCCCCCGGAACATCACTGGCGTCGAGTTCAACGAAGACCGGCGCTACTTTCATCTTGAGATGATCGGCCATTTCCACAATTTCCCCATAAAGCCAGACGTTGCTCTCGGCATTGCTTTCGGGCATGAAGGACCAGGCCTTGCCCCAAGGCTTGCGCACGACGCCAGTAATGGTTATTTCGCCGGCAATCTGGCCTTCAGGGCGGGTGAAGGGGTCTTTTTTATCTTCGGGTACCCAGCCCCGGTTCACCAGCACCACGTCCCCTCCAGCGGGGCGAAGGAAAGGCGTGATAATCTGAAACCCGGGGCGACCCGGATCTGCATGAGCGAAAAGATGAATCTCCTTCGAATGATCAAAACTTCCGGTCAGCTTTACCCGGCGGTATTGCCAGTCTTCGGGCGCAATGTCACCGGACGGCAGCGGGACCGGCGCTTCGGCAAGCTGGCTGTTGATCGTGCCGATGAGATTGACTTTCCAGCTGTAGCGGTTGATCTGCCAGACGGTCAGTGCCAGCAGGATGATCACGCAAGGCACCGTTATCAGCGTCGGCAAAAGTCCGGGATTAAATTTCTTCATAATTAATATCGCTTCACGTCTGAGCTGGCCTTATGCTTGAATTGCTGGGCAATCAGGAAGGCTTTGAATGGCCGGAGCAGTCCGATACTGAGGATAAATATTGTCGGCAGCCAGATAGTAAGCTGCAGCCAGTAAGGCGGATGAAAAGTAAGTTCCGTGCCGACTGCCAGGCCCGCCACGATAAAGCCGACGATCAGGATAATAAAAACTGCCGGGCCATCGCCACTGTCTACGGCCGAAAAATCCTGCCCGCAGTTTTCACAGGCGTCTGCGATATCCAGAAAGCCCTTAAAAAGCTTCCCCTTTCCGCATGCCGGGCATTTGCAGGTGAGCCCGGCGCGCAAAGGGGAAACAGACATGCCAAAAGAATAGGGCATTCAGTTAGCTAAAATCAGGTCCACTCCGGACCGGCGCCCCACCAGTAAACGGCGAAGAACAGGAACAGCCATACGACATCGACGAAATGCCAGTACCAGGCAGCCGCCTCCAGACCGAAGTGATGCGTCGGCGTGAAATGACCTTTTATTGCCCGGATAAGGCATACCAGAAGGAATACGGTTCCGATAAACACATGGGCACCGTGAAAGCCGGTTGCCATAAAGAATGTCGACGGATAAATGCCATCCGTAAAGGCGAATTCCGCATGCGAATATTCAAAAATCTGCACGGAAGTAAACGACACCCCAAGAATAACCGTCAGGAGCAGACCCTGAACAAGGCCCTTGCGATCACCGTGCTGAAGCGCATGATGCGCCCATGTTACCGTCGTTCCCGACAGGAGCAAAATTATCGTATTCAGTAACGGAATGTGCCAGGGATTGAAGGTCAGAATACCTTCCGGCGGCCAAACTCCCCCGCCAACTTCGCTTGGAAACAACCCGGCTCGGAAATAGGCCCAGAACCATGCAACAAAGAACATCACCTCAGAAGCAATGAACATGATCATGCCATATCGCAGACCCAGTTGCACAACCGGCGTATGATGCCCCTCATGCTCCCCTTCCTTGATAACGTCACGCCACCAGGCAAATGCTGTGTACAAAAGGACGGCGAAGCCAATGACGAAAACCGCATAGCCCTTGTCGTGCATCCACATAATCGCACCGATGGCCGATGCAAAAGCGGCAAGCGAGGCGAGTGCGGGCCACGGACTTGGGTCGACCAGATGATAATCATGTTGTTTGGCGTGAGAATCTGCCATTCTTAAACTCCTGCAATTCGCCCGGAACAGCTCCGGTTCAATTAGTTACTCAATTTCCCCGACGGTCAATTCACATCAACCGATTTTTTTTCAGCCCTAGCTGAAATATCTGTTTTACTGTCATCATCGTCAGCAACAAAAAAGGTATAGGACAGCGTAATAACCTTCACCTCTTTTGCATTTGGATCTGTATCAATTTCCGGATCAACAAAGAACGTGACCGGCATATCGACGCGCTCGCCCGGTTTCAAAACCTGCTCGGTGAAGCAAAAGCAATCGATCTTCGTAAAGTACTGACCAATTTTTTGCGGTGTGACATTAAAAGTGGCCGTGCCCTTTATCGTCCTGTCCGTTGGATTATAAGCCTCGAAAAAAGCCATTGCCGTCTCGCCGACTTTCAGTTTTATCCGATGCTGTGCAGGCTTGAAATCCCATGGCATCCCGCTGCTCGTGTTCGCATCAAACTCAATTGTCATTTCCCGGTCAAGAATGACGTCCGGCGCAATGCTCGCCTGCTGGGTCGTTCCGCCATAACCCGTAACGCGGCAAAACAGGCTATACAGCGGTACGGATGCATAGGCCATGCCGACCATCCCGACCACGACGGCGGCAAGGGTCAGCGCTAAACGGTTTGATTTGTTTGCTTTCCTCACTGTCATGCTCCCGAGCCACCCGACATTTTAACGATCGTAATCAGATAAAATAAAACCACCAGCGCAATCAGAATGCCACCGACAACAAGGTTGCGAACTCGCCGACGCTTATGTTCTTCATCATGTGCCATATCAGGCGACCGTTTTCACGAGGCTTTCGGCAAGCATCATCGCGAACAGCAAAAACAGATAAAGAATGGAATAGGCGAACAGCCTTTTTGCACTCCCCTCATCCTTTTTGAACCAGACTTGAAAGGTCATCACGACGAACAGACCGCTCAACACGGTTGCACCGATCCCATAAAAAAGGCCGGCATAGCCCATGAAATAGGGCATGATCGTTACCGGAAACAACAGGACGCTGTAAAGCAGCATCTGTCTGCGGGTCGCTTCACGTCCAGCGACCACGGGAAGCATCGGAATACCGGCTTTCGCATAATCGATATCACGCCACAAGGACAGGGCCCAGAAATGCGGCGGGGTCCACATGAAGATAATCGCGAACAGGACGAATGATTCCATGCTGACGTCGCCCGTGACCGCAGCCCAGCCAATCATCGGGGGGAAAGCCCCTGCTGCACCGCCAATGACAATATTTTGCGGCGTCCGGCGTTTCAGCCACATGGTATAAACAAACACATAAAAGGCGATTGTCAGCGCCAGAAGTGCCGCCGCCATGTAATTGACCGCCAGCCCCATCAACGTAACGGAAGCGACAGAAAGCGCCGCACCAAAAGCCAAAGCCTCGTTTGCGCTCACCCGCTTTGCGGGGATCGGCCGGTCCTTGGTCCTCTCCATAATCGCGTCAATATCTGCATCAAACCACATATTGATGGCGCCGGAAGCTCCCGCGCCAACAGCAATGCACAAAAGCGCCGTAAAGGCCAGCACGGGATGCAGAGTGCCTGGTGCAACCACAAGGCCGACAAAGCCGGTGAAAACGACGAGCGACATCACTCGCGGCTTCAGCAATGCGAAATAATCGCTGACCCGCGCAAGATCAGAACCGGCGCGGGTTTCGATTGATTCATTTACAAGACTTGTGTCGGACACAAGTTGCTCCTCTGTGCCTTATTTAATAATGGGCAGTTCGTTGAACTGATGGAACGGCGGCGGGGAAGACAAAGTCCACTCCAGTGTCGTTGCTCCTTCACCCCAGGGATTGTCCGCAGCCCGCTCTTTACGCACGAAAGCATGTACGACCGTGACCAGGAAAATGAGAACACCAACCGCCGAGATATAAGAACCATAGGAGGAAATCTCATTGAACCCGGCGAAAGCATCCGGATAATCCGGAATACGACGCGGCATCCCGGCCAGGCCCAAGAAATGCATCGGAAAAAAGATCATGTTGACCCCGATAAAGGTCACCCAGAAATGCAGATGCGCGAGCTTCTCCGAATAGGTGTAACCGGTGATTTTGCCAAACCAGTAATAGAAGCCCGCGAAAATCGCGAACACGGCGCCAAGGCTTAGAACATAATGGAAATGAGCGACCACATAATAAGTGTCATGCAATGCCACATCGAGACCGGCATTGGCCAGAACCACGCCTGTTACGCCGCCGATAGTGAACAGGAATATAAAGCCCAGCGCCCAAACCATGGGCGCCTTGAATTCAATTGACCCCCCCCACATTGTCGCAATCCAGGAGAATATCTTGACGCCTGTCGGCACCGCAATTACCAGGGTGGCTACGAGGAAGTAAGCACGTGTATCGACATTCATGCCAACCGTATACATGTGATGCGCCCAGACGATGAAACCGACGCCGCCGATCGCGACCATCGCATAAGCCATCCCCAGATAGCCAAAGACGGGCTTGCGGCTGAATGTTGAGACAATCTGGCTGATAATACCAAATCCCGGCAGAATAAGAATATAGACTTCCGGATGGCCGAAGAACCAGAACAGATGCTGGAACAGAATGGGATCGCCGCCGCCTTGCGGATTAAAAAAGGTCGTTCCGAAATTGCGGTCCGTCAACAGCATGGTAATACCACCTGCAAGAACCGGCAATGACAAGAGCAACAGGAAGGCTGTAACCAGCACCGACCAGACGAACAGTGGCATCTTGTGCATGGTCATGCCCGGTGCGCGCATATTGAAAATTGTCGTGATGAAGTTGATAGCGCCCAAAATTGAGGACGCGCCTGCCAGATGAAGACTGAGAATGGCAAAATCGACAGACATCCCTGGATGGCCCGTGGCTGATGACAGCGGCGGATAAACGGTCCATCCGGTTCCGGCGCCGTTTCCACCTGCGGGCCCTGGAACAAAGATTGAAATCAACAACAGACCAATTGCCGGTGGCAGCAACCAGAACGAAACATTGTTCATCCGCGGGAAGGCCATATCCGGCGCACCGATCATCAGCGGAACGATCCAGTTGCCAAAGCCGCCGATCATCGCCGGCATCACCATGAAGAAGATCATGATCAGTCCGTGCCCGGTCACCAGGACGTTGAACAATTGATAATCCCCGTTCAGGAACTGATCCCCCGGCAATTGCAATTCCGCCCGAATGAAAACCGACATTGCGCCACCGATAATTCCGGCAATAACCGCGAATATCAGATACATCGTTCCAATATCTTTATGATTGGTCGAATACACCCACCGCTTCCAGCCGGTCGGTGTATGTTCGTCATGAGCGGCTGCTGAACCGTAAGCCATAATCTTTTGCCTCTCTCTAGCCTGTTTACTCTGCGCTTGCGGACGTCACCTGAGCGAACTTGATCGCCGGTGCCCGACCGCTTGCGAATTCTTTTTTAGCTTTTACCAGCCATTTCGCATAGTCATCCTTGCTGACGGCCTTGACCATGATTGGCATGAAGCCGTGACGCGTGCCGCAAAGCTCCGAGCATTGCCCGTAGTACATACCTTCCTTCTCGATACGGAGCCAGGTTTCGTTCAAGCGCCCCGGCACCGCATCCATTTTAACACCTAAAGACGGCATGGCCCATGAATGAATCACGTCTTCAGCCGTAACCAAAACACGGATATTGGTGTCTACTGGCAGCACAACCGCGTTGTCCGCGGTGAGCAAGCGCGGCTGGCCGGGCTTAAGCTCATCCTGCTCAAGCATCACTGCCTCGAATGCCAAGCCATTCTCATCGACATAGTCATATCCCCAGTACCACTGATAGCCGATCGCCTTGATTGTCATGTCCGGCTCTTCGATTTTGTCGACGTAAAACAGCAGTTTCAGCGAAGGAATCATGATGACAATCAGGATCATGATCGGGACAACCGTCCAGATGATTTCGATCAACGTGTTATGGGTTGTTTTAGAGGGCGTCGGGTTGGCCCGCTTGTTAAACCGCAGGATCACGTAGACCAGCAGCACCAAAACGAAAAGCGAAATGGCACTGATAATCCAGAGCAGCAAATCGTGGAACATATGCTGATCCCTTGCTACCGGTGAAAAGGCTTCCTGAAAAGTCGTTTCCCATGGCGCGGGCTGCCCTTGCTCTGCCCCTGCGGTCCCCATCATCAATATGGTGGCCGCAACGGCGGTCAAAAGTGCGACAAGATTTCTAACCATACCCATCATTATTTCCCGTCTCTAATCACGTGACTACTTTTTTAACCATATTTGAAGGCCACTATACTCCGGCCCGGCCAAATTTTGGACAGTTTTTTATTTATACTCAGGCTATGATGCCAAATCAAAAAGCTTTCTGTCCAATTGCGCGGGAAACTACACTACGGATATGCCCTATAACAAGCCTAAGACTTCAGAATAAACGCCTTTCCCTATATTTTTTTTTACACCGCTCAGACAGAAGGTTGAATAATCCATTTCTTTCCAATTAGTTAAAGAAAAATATGCGAATTTAATGGAGAGCCTACCCTGCACAATGCCTTACAAGGCATTGTTACACTTTGTCACACCTTTTGGCCGTCATTCATGACGGCAATTCAC
>JAIOYL010000123.1 GCA_021741195.1 Sneathiella sp.
GCCCGGCCCGCAGGCTTTTCACCTCCGTGCCGAGCAGCATCAATCCCGCCTCAAACTCTTCATGGATGAAGTAGTTATAGCGCGCCTTCCTGTTTTCCGCGATTGTGCGGCCCATGATAATCCCCGCCCGGTTTCCTAGTTCAGGACGCCCGCATCACGCATGGCAGCCTCTATCTCGCGTTTGGATTCCTCCTTGAACACCGGAATGATGGGCAAGCGCACGTCCGGCTTACATTTTCCAAGCAGGGAAAGAGCGTATTTCGTCGGCGCCGGACTCGCTTCTATAAACAGCGCCTTGTGCAATCGGATCAGACGGTCCTGAAGCGCGATCGCCTTTTCACTTTCGCCCGCAAGGCTCGCCTCCTGCATTTCAGAAACGAGCGTCGGCGCGACATTGGAGGTCACGGAAATACAACCACAACCCCCTTGCGCATTATAACCAAGCGCAATCGGATCATCGCCGCAGAGCTGGATAAAATCCTTGCCGCAGTAAATACGCTGAAGTGCTGCACGGGAAACATCGCCGGTCGCATCCTTCACACCGACAATATTCGCGAGCCCGGCGAGGCGGCCCATCGTTTCCGGCGTCATGTCAACAACCGAACGGCCCGGGATGTTATAGATAAAAATCGGAATTTCCATCGCATCATTGATCGCCTTGTAATGGGCAAACATCCCTTCCTGGGTCGGTTTGTTATAATAGGGCATGGCGACCAGCACCGCATCGGCGCCCGCCTTTTTAGCATGCTTGGCAAGGCGGATCGCCTCGGCCGTGTTGTTTGAACCCGCGCCGGCCATAACAGGCACGCGTCCACCTGCCGCCTCAACACAAAGCTCGACCACGCGGTCATGCTCGGGATGGCTTAACGTCGGGGACTCACCTGTGGTGCCGACCGGGACCAGCGCTTTGGTTCCGGACTTTATTTGCCAGTCACAGAAGGATTGAAACGATTTTTCATCCACGCGCTCTCCATCAAAGGGAGTGATAAGCGCTGTGATCGATCCTCTAAACATGACAATGTCCTCAATATGTGGTTTCAGGTTAAATATTCGCCGACGAGTGAACGGGTTCTCCTTCGCTTTTCCTGTCGCCGAACGCCTGATTTATAGGCATGATGCCCGGCAAGGCAAGAAGTAACTGCATATGGGGCCTGCAACCGCCTTTTTTAGCGACTTTTTTGAGATGTAAATTCATTTATCGCAATTAGCGTCAGGACCCTAAGCTGTCTACCCTTGATCATGGCGGCAATCCGTTTATCTTTAGTTTAAATCCAATTCAGTAAAGGTACGCCCCTTGTCCAAACCATCCACCCAGCCTGCCACCATCTATCTCAAAGACTATAAGGAGCCGGATTTTCTGATCAAGACCGTCGGCCTGACGGTTGAGCTTGGAGAAGAAACAACGCTCGTTACTTCTCAGCTCGAACTTGAAAGAAATAATATAAAGGCGCAAAAATTAACGCTGAATGGTGAGCACCTGAAGCTCGTATCCGTGGCGAAGAACGGGAGGGAACTCACTCCCGGCGATTATGAGCTAACGGGAAAGCTGCTCGGGCTCAACATCCCCTTGAAAGAGAAGAAAGTCTCCCTTACGATCGTCACCGAACTCAAACCGCAGGAAAATACCGCGCTTGAGGGGTTATATAAATCGAACGGTAATTTCTGCACCCAGTGTGAGGCGCAAGGATTCCGCCGGATCACTTATTTCCTCGACCGGCCGGACGTCATGGCGGTTTACACGACGACGATCATTGGCGACGCAACGCTCTACCCGGTCATGCTGTCGAACGGGAATTTGCTAGACCGCCGTCTCCTCGATGACGGTCGCACCTCGGTCACCTGGCATGACCCGCATCCGAAACCCGCCTACCTCTTCGCGCTGGTCGCCGGTGATCTTGCCTGTGTCGAGGACAGCTTCACGACGCGCTCGGGCCGGGTCGTGAAGCTGCAGATTTTTGTCGAAAAGGGCAATGAGGATAAATGCGGCCATGCCATGACCTCGCTCAAGAAGTCGATGAAATGGGATGAGGAGAAATTTGGTCGCGAATATGACCTCGATATCTTCATGATCGTCGCCGTCAGCGACTTCAACATGGGAGCGATGGAGAACAAGGGGCTCAATGTCTTCAACTCCAAATATGTCCTTGCCTCAAAGGAAACCGCGACGGATACGGATTTCGACGGGATCGAGAGCGTTATCGCCCATGAATATTTCCACAATTGGACGGGTAACCGCATTACCTGCCGCGACTGGTTTCAACTGACCTTGAAGGAAGGACTGACCGTCTTTCGCGACCAGCAGTTCTCCGCCGACATGAACTCCGCCGCCGTCCAGCGCATCGGCGATGTCCAGGGCCTGCGTGCAGCCCAGTTCCCGGAAGACGCTGGCCCCCTCGCCCATCCGATCCAGCCGCAAAGCTATGTCGAGATCAATAATTTCTATACCGCGACGGTCTATGAAAAAGGCGCGGAAGTGATCCGCATGATCCATACGCTCCTGGGCCCTGAAAAATTCCGAAAAGGTATGGACCTTTATTTCACGCGTCACGACGGTCAGGCTGTCACCACCGAGGAATTTGTCTCTGCGCTGGAAGACGGCTCAAACATTGACCTCACCCAGTTTCGTCGCTGGTATATCACGCCGGGCACGCCGGAAATTTCCGTAACCGAGAAATTTGACGAAAAGGACGGAACCTACAAACTGACGCTTGAGCAGAATGACCCCAAGGTGGGTAAAAATTTCAAGCCGTTGCATATACCGGTCCGGCTTGGCCTTCTAGATGAAACGGGCGATCCCCTCAAGTTCCCGGATGGGCCTTTCAAGGGGGAGTGCGATGGCGTATTCAGCCTTACGAAGCGTCGCCAGAGTTTCAGTTTTTCCGGGCTGAAAACGCGGCCCCGGGCCTCCCTCTTTCGCGGCTTTTCCGCACCGGTGAAAATACGGCAGAAGGTGAGCGATGAGGCGCTGGCGTTCTTCTTCGCGAAAGACAAGGATCTCTTCAACCGCTGGGATGCCGGACAGCGGCTCGCGAGCAATATCCTGCTCAGCCAGATAAAAGATTATAAGGACGGCCGGGAAATGCCGTTGCCGAGCGCCTTTCTGAATGCGTTTCGCGCCATCCTCGCCGATACGGATCTCGACCGCGCCTTCACCGCATTGGCCCTGACCCTGCCGAGCGAGCAAGACATCGCGCAGAAAATGCCCGTTGTCGATGTCGACGCCATCCATGCCGTCCATGGCGCCGCCCGCAAAGCGATCGGCCTTGCGTTCGAGGATGACCTCAACCGTCTGTACCGGGAATGTGCCGACCCGGCAGCCAAGAACAACCAGCCACCCAGCAGCACCCGCAAGCTCAAGAACGCGGCGCTGCATTATCTGATCGCAACAGGCAGCGAGGAATACTTTACGCTTGCCGACCGGCAGTACTGGGAAAGCGCCAATATGACGGACAGCATCGCCGCACTTTCCGGCCTCAAGGACACGTCAACCGGCATACGTGACAAGATTTTCTCGGATTTCTATGAAAAATGGCAAAAGGACCCGCTGGTAGTCGATAAATGGTTTTCGCTTCAGGCCATGGCGTCGCGCGAGACAGCGATTGAAGATATCAAGACCCTGATGTCGCATCCGGCTTTCACCCTTCGCAATCCGAACCGGCTCCGCTCCCTGATTGGCGCCTTCGCCTCGGGCAATACCGTGTATTTCCATGACAAAAGCGGCGAAGGCTACCGGATCCTGTCGGACGTGATCGAGAAGCTCAACAAAACGAACCCGCAAATTGCCGCACGGCTGGTCTCACCACTCGGCCAATGGCGCCGCTATGACGAGAAGCGCCAGGAATTGATGCGGGCTGAACTTGAAAATATCCTGAAAATTCCGGATTTATCCGATCATGTTTACGAAATGGCAAACAAAAGCCTGCATAATTAGGATAATTATCTGATATTATGCCAATATGCGGCGTTTACAGATATGGGAGCAGTTTGAAACTAGTAGTTTAATTGATCGGTTCGGGGTAATGCGGAGACAATTCGGCTTTGTGGCGCTGATGGCCAGCACAATACTTTTCTCGGCACAGGTTGCCGCGACGGAAAAAATGGCGCTGCTTCAGAAAGACCGTGAACTCAGTAGAAGCAATGAGAGCGCCCTGCCTGCGAAAATCCCTACCGAAGACGACCTAGTTCAGGTACCGATGCAGAAGCCTGAAATTGGTCCGGTCGCGCTTCTGAATATCGCACTTCCCCCCCTGCCGCAAAAGCGGCCCATGGGAATTCAACTGCCGCCGAGCCCGATGGCGACAGGTCTTTTAAGCAAAAAAGATCTGAAAATATACCGCGAGGCATTCGCCGCGGCCGAGGAATGGAAATGGGGCACGGCGCGCGAGATCGCTGCCCGCGCGACCTACCGGCTGCCCGCCAAGATCATCGACTGGCGCTGGATGACTGCCTACCGGAATATGGCGAGCTTCGACCAGATTACCCGCTTCATCGATGAGAACCCGGATTGGCCCCAGCAGGAGACCTTGCAGCGGCGCGCGGAAGAAGCGCTTGATAATCCGGTCGGTCCGGAAAAGACCCTTGCCTGGTTTAACCGGCACAAGCCTGTCACAGGTATTGGTATGTACCGTTACGGCGAGGCTCTCGCGGCATCGGGAAAGAAGAACGAGAGCGGTATATGGATAAAACGCGCCTGGTCCGTGGGTAGTTTTTCGAAAGACGTCGAAAATGAAATCCGGCGTGACTACAAGGGTCTCTTCACTCAAACAGATCACGAAAACCGCCTAGACCATCTGCTGTGGGAACGCAACACCACGGCCGCCAAGCGCTTGTTTCCCTATGTCAGCGCAGGCGCGAAAAAGCTGGCGATTGCCCGAATTAGCCTGATGCAGAAATCCAGGAACGTCGATCGCGCCGTCCGCGCCGTGCCGGAGGAACTGCAGAACGATCCGGGCCTGATTTTTGAGCGGGCGAAATGGCGGCGACGGAAATCGCTCGGCGAAGAATCGCGCGATCTTCTTTTTGAACTCGACAAGACCGCCCCGCGCGCCGATAAATGGTGGCCCGAACGCCATGTACAGGCACGAAAGCTGCTTGGCGAAGGCCATATTTCCGAAGCCTATCAACTCGCCAGCCAGCACGGGCTTGGCCGGGGTGAGGATTTTGCGTCGGCGGAATGGCTGTCGGGCTGGGTCGCCCTGGAATTTCTTGAGGACGGCGAGATGGCGCTTTATCATTTCGTCCGCCTCTATGAGAATGTCAGCTATCCGATCAGCCGCGCCCGCGGCGCTTACTGGATCGGGCGCGCTAAATTCGCGTTGGGCGACAAGATTATGGCGCAATATTGGTACAAGGTTGCCGCCCAATATTACACCACCTTCTACGGCCAGATGGCGCTTCACGAACTGGGCCAAAGCCAGCTTCCGCCGATCCCGGAGGTAAGCACACCGAGTGAAAGGGCGCTGAAATCCAAGAGCAACGCAGAACAGATCTTGGTTGTGCGCCATCTCGCCGAACTCGGGATGTCGAAATGGACGAAACCTTTCTTGCTGGAGTTAGCCGAAAAGGCGACAAGTGAGGACACCTATGTCTATCTCGCAGAACTTGCCGACAAGATAGGACGGCCCGACTACGCAGTGGCAATCGCCAAACGCGCGTCCCAACTCGGGACGGAACTGACCGAAATCAGCTGGCCGACGCCCGATCTCAAGCTGGACAACCCGCCCATCGAATCCGCGCTGATGCTCGCCATCGCTCGCCAGGAAAGCGCCTTTGCCACGGATGCAATATCGGGCGCGGGCGCGCGCGGATTGATGCAATTGATGCCAGGGACCGCCAAGCATGTTTCGCGACGGCTGAATGTGAATTATTCAAAAACTCTGCTGACCGAAGACCCCGCCTATAACGCCTTGCTTGGAAGTTCCTATCTTGCCAACCTGATCGACGAGTTTGACGGATCCTACGTTCTCGCCATTGCCGCCTATAACGCGGGCCCTTCCAATGTCCGCAACTGGCTGAAAGACAGGGGCGATCCGCGCGCGGGCGATTTAGATATGATTGACTGGATCGAGTTCATTCCCTTTTCCGAAACCCGCAACTATGTCCAGCGGGTAATTGAAAATTTGCAGGTTTATCGCGAGAGGCTGGCCCGGAACGAGACCGGCGTCCTGCGGATCAGCCAGGACATCAACCGGGGTGTTGTCACGCATTAAAACCACGGCCCGGACCCCAAATCTTTGCTTGCAATGGGCTGCCATTTGTCCAACATAAGAGACGGTGCCAATCCGTAAAACAAGGCTGACTTATGACCCCTTTGAAGCTTGAAAATATTAAGGCCTGCGTTTTCGATGCCTATGGCACGCTCTTTGATGTCAATGCCCCCGCCCGCGCGGAACAATTGGCGCTTGGCGACAAATGGGAGGAAATCTACAATATCTGGCGGACGAAACAATTACAGTACACTTGGCTCAGTAGCCTGCAAAAAAGGCATGCGGATTTCTGGCAGGTCACAGGTGATGCGCTCGATTTCGCGCTTGCCAGCACCGGTATTGACGACGGTTCCTTGCGCGAGAGGCTGATGGATCTGTATCTGAAGCTGTGCGCCTATACGGAAGTGAAACCGACGCTGGAGATATTACAGACCGCAGGCATCAAATGCGCCATTCTCTCAAACGGAACACCCAGGATGCTAGCCGCGGCCGTCGACAATGCCGGGATCGCCCCTCTCCTTGACGGGATCTATTCCGTTGAGGATGTGGGTATTTACAAGCCGGATCCTTCCGTCTACCAGATAGCTGTCGATCGCCTCGGTTTGCGCCCGTCCGAGATTTCCTTTCAATCCTCCAATGGCTGGGACGCTTATGGCGCAAAGGCTTTCGGCTTTCATGTTCTCTGGTGCAACCGGTTCGGACAGGCCGCAGAAAGGCTTCCGGGAACGCCCGATGGCCAGATCACGACCCTTGCCGAGTTGCCGCCAATTGTCGGCGCTGCCTGAACGATTTAGGAAAATTATAGATGACTTTTTCAGAAAATTATTATCAGTCCGCCGATGGTCTGAATCTCTATTACCGGGAGTATGGCAGCGGCAGCGACAAAAGCCCCCTGCTCTGCCTCTCGGGCCTGACTCGAAACTCAGCCGATTTTCATGATTTTGCGGAACGGTATTCCAAGTCCCGCAAAGTCTACGCGCTCGACTATCGCGGGCGCGGCAAATCCGACTATGACAAGGATTACAAGAACTATAACCCGCAAACCTATTTCGGTGATATCTTTGCTTTTCTGACTACGAAGGGAATTACGAGGGCTTTGTTCGTCGGCACCTCACTCGGCGGCCTTCTGACAATTGGCATAGCAGGCCTTGCAAGAGACTTTGTCGCCGGCGCGATCCTCAACGATGTCGGGCCCGAAGTGAACACCTCAGGCAGCAGCCGGATCATGAATTACGTCGGCAAGGATGTCCGTTTCTCGACGCTGGAAGAGGCCGCCGCCCAGCAGAAAGAAATGTATTCCGGCGCCTATCCGGATCTTCCCGAGGACGGTTGGCTCAATCAGGCAAAAACGACCTTTGTTTATGATGAGAAGGCCAAAAACTACCGCCTGAATTATGATCTCAATATCAGCAAGGCGCTCGCCGAGCAGCTCAATGCGAAAGAGCAGGTTGATCTATGGCCGCTTTTCGCCGCCCTGAAAGATGTTCCGACGCTTGCGATCAGGGGCGCCCTGTCCGACGTCCTGAGCGCGGAAGTATTCGAGAGGATGAAAGCGGAGAATCCCGACATGAAAACCCTGGTCCTTGAAAATCGCGGTCATGTGCCGCTCCTGAACGAGCCGGAAGCGCTCGCAAAGCTGGACAAGTTCATTGCTGGAATTTGACAAGACACCCTCCTATCAGTCCGTTCGCGACGCCGCCGCGCGCCTGAATGGCATTGTTGTGAGAACGCCGCTTCTGGAATCGATCGCCCTCAACGAAAAACTTGGCGCCCGGCTTTTCCTTAAATGCGAGACGTTGCAGCACACGGGTTCTTTCAAGTTCCGCGGCGCCTACAATACACTGAGCCGGCTGTCCGGCGCCCAGAAAGCCGCCGGTGTCTTGGCCTATTCCAGCGGCAATCACGCGCAAGGCGTCGCGCTGTCGGCGAAAATGCTCGGCATTCCGGCAACCATCCTGATGCCAGTGGATTCACCCGCAATCAAACTTGAAAATACGCGCGGATACGGCGCGAGAGTAGTCACCTATGACCGCTACAGCCAGTCGCGCGAGGAAATCGGCGCCGAGATCGCCGCGGAATATAACCTGACCCTTGTGAAACCCTACGACAATTATTTCGTTATTTCAGGTCAGGGCACGACCGGCGTTGAAATTGCCGGGCAATTGCTAGAAAAAAATATCCGTGCCGATGTCTGCGTCTCCCCGGCGGGTGGTGGCGGTCTGGTCGCGGGAACGTCACTTGCGCTTCGCGAGCTGAGCCCGAAGACGCAGATATATTCTGCGGAACCTGAATTTTTCGACGACACGAAAAGATCCCTTGCTCTTGGAAAAAGGGTCGCAAACGAAGACGGCCATCGCAGTATCTGCGACGCCATCGTCACGCCGATGCCGGGGGAGATTACCTTCGGGGTAAACAAGGTCACTTTATCGGGCGGCCTTGCAGTCAGTGACGCTGAAACGGCGGAAGCCATGCGCGCGGCCTTCCATTATTTCAAATGCGTGATTGAACCGGGCGGCGCAGTGGCCTTCGCCGCGCTCCTTTCCGGAAAGCTGGATATTTCCGGCAAGACCGCCGTGGCCATTGCCTCCGGCGGGAATGTCGACCCCGCACTTTACTGCCGGATTTTGAGCGGCGAGGCTCAGTAGGTCGCCCAGAACTCCCCGTTTTCCAGCTTATCGCGGTAGCCTGCCATAAAGGATTCGAGCTGGCCGACCTTGGCGATGACCGTCGCTCGCTCACGGAAGGCGGCAGCGGAGTGATCATTTTCCTCTGTAACCAGATCGAAGGCCGCCTGATCGGGCGTCCCCACCATTTTCTCGCGATAATTTTTCCGCATCTGGCGGATGCCGTTTCTGTCATTGGACAAATTGCGCGCAACAGCCAATTGCATGATCCGTTGGCGGTCAAGGCGGTCGAAATCCTGCGCCTTGCTGCTATGGCCGTTGCCGATCAGGCGCTCAATCGCCGGGATCGCCTCTGCCCAGTTCTTAGATTTCCAGTAAATCTCGGCGCGGAGTTCGTTCCCGTCCTCGCTGTTGTCTTCAGAAATGAGACGCAGGGCGTCATCGTAATGCTGCAGACCTGCCTGGGCGCGCGCTTCAATATAAAGCCGCTCTTTCTTCGCTTCCGGTGACAACTGGCGCCATCTTGTGTCATAGAGAACCCGCAAGGCCTCTTCCGGCTTGTTATTCCATAGATGAATAACCGCAAGCTTGGTTCCAGCATTGGTCCTTTCCAGACCCTTGAGGCGGAAATTGACCTGATGCTCAAGAAGCTGCGCCGCCTGTTCCAGTAAATCGACACGGGCCAGGCGATCCGCCAGTATCTGAATCATTTTATCGCCCTTCTCACCGACCGGGGTCAGTTCGCGGTACTGATAATAGATTGCCAGCGCCTTGATAGGGGACAGCTTGTCGGCACCGCCGTCGAGAAACAGGTCGGCGAACAGTTCGTTCATCTTCCGTCCAAGGCTTCGCGAATAGGGTGATTTCGGGAAATGCCGGACAATCCGCTTATAGGTTTCGAGCCCGTTGCCGATCTGGCCCGTCGCGACATACAGATCGCCAAGGCGTTTTTGTATCTCGACTTCCAGTTCGTCCCCGCGCCAAGCGAAGTCCAGCTTCTCCATTTCAGCAATGGCCTCTTCGAGCGTAATCCGTTTGCTGACCAGATCAACGTTTATTTTATCAAATCGCGCCTGCTCCGTCACAGGACGGTAGCCAATCTTGATGGCCTCGGAAAATTTCGCCGATGCTGTCGGAAAATCGCTGAGTTGAAAAGCCAGCATCCCGTCAAGAAAGGCCTTTTCCGCTTTCTGCGACCTGGTTACCGGCGACTTGATCTTGTCCAGCACCTCTTTTGCAAGATTGACATCGACATTTTCAAGCGCTGTGCGCGCACGCAGCAACCGGAAACGATTTTGAAGCTCCGGATCATAAACGCCAAAGGCCGGCGCCGAGTAATTCAGTTCCTGCGCGGCCCGCTCCCAGTCCTTCAAGCCAGCGGAAGTCACGGCCCGCCAGGGCGCAACCTCTACATCGCCTTCAAAATCATCGTGATACAGGCTTGCAGCTGCGAGCTCAAAATGGTTCAGACCAAGTTCCGAAAGACCGAGCAGAAGGCGGTATTCCCGGTCCTTTTCTATCTTTGGATAGCGCGCGAGAATTTCAGCCAGGACGCCCCGCGCATCCGCATAGAATTCATGTCCGACATAGAATTTTGCAAGCTCCATCACGGCTGCCCGCTTCTCTTTCGCCGGTGAAGAGGCAATCTTTTTCTGCAATTCCTGCTTTTTCAGGGTGAACAGAACCGGTTGGACCTGCCGCCACTCAGCGAATTTAACGAGATGCGCGTCATTCATAGCCGGCGCCGGATGAAGTTCCTCGCCCGGCATTTTCGGAATGTCCTTCTGTTCCTTCTTTGCCGCCGCATATTGATTCGAAATCGCCATGATAGAGACACCATTCTGCTCGCGGCTTATCTCGATTTTGGCGTCTTTCGAAATCATGGCAATGCCCTGGATGGACGCAAGGATTGATATCGCGTTGAAATCACGCGGCGCCTCAATCCCCCATCCGGCCGCATGCAAGGGCGTGATTACCAGTTCGCCGTCTGATCGCGGATCGATGAAGCGGATTTCCTGGCCGTTATTCACGGCGGGGAT
>JAIOYL010000124.1 GCA_021741195.1 Sneathiella sp.
TGGCCGGCGTCGATGTGATCGTCGCGCAAGGCTGCGACCCAGGTGGGCATACGGGCCCGATCGGCACTTTCCCGCTGGTGCCGCAGGTCGTCGATGTCACAGGCGATAGCCCGGTTCTCGCGGCGGGCGGCGTCGGCCATGGACGGCATATCGCCGCCTCCTTCGCGCTGGGCGCGCAAGGCGTCTGGCTCGGCACCGCGTGGCTTGCCTCAAAGGAGCATGCACTCTGCGACGCGCTCCTCAACAAGCTCCTGAAAGCCGACAGTCTCGACACCACAATCTCCCTCAGCCATAGCGGCAAGTCCTGCCGCCTCATCAAGTCCGCCTGGTCGGACGAATGGGACCGCTCCGAGGCACCGGCGCCTCTCAAAATGCCATATCAGCAAGTCCTGACCGCCGACATCATCGCCGGAATCAACGAGCATGAGATTGAGCCGTTGATCTATGAAGCGACCGGACAGAGCATCGCCTGGTTTAACGAGCTTAAATCCGTCGAGGAGATCATGCAGCGGCTGGTCACCGAGAGCGAGACGGCCTTTTCAAATGTGAACCAACTGATTGCCAGCTAACCCACCTTCCTCCAGTCCCAGAAGAGACGCAAAAATGATACGTGATACAGAAAAACTCGAAAAACAACGCATGGACGTCCGCGATTGGGTGGAGAAGGTCGCCATCCCGAATGAGGACCGCGTCGCCGCGCTCAACGAAGTGCCGCAGGATCTGGTGGATGACATGCAGGCGCGCGGCTTCTTCGCCTGGGCGGTGCCGGAGGAATATGGCGGGCTTGGCCTCACCACAGAGGAACTCGTGCTGATGGCGTTCGAGCTTTCCTATTGTTCCGTCGCCTTTCGCGCGCGGGTCGGCACCAACACGGGCATCGGTAGCGAATCCCTGATTGTCGACGGCACGGAGGAGCAGAAAAGAAAATATCTGCCCAAACTGGCGGCGGGCGAGATCGTCGGCTGTTTCGCGCTCACCGAACGCGAAGCCGGGTCACAGGCAACCGCGCTGACAACAACAGCGATCAAAAAAGGCAATCATTACGTGCTGAACGGCTCGAAGGCTTTCATAACCAATGCGCCGATTTCCGATCTTTTCACCGTTTTCGCCCGCACCGATCCCGCCGATGACAGCCACCGTGGCATCAGCGCCTTTCTTGTCGATCGCGACACGCCCGGCCTCACCGTCGGACCCGCCTACAAGATGATGGGGCAGTCCGGTTCCCCGGTCTCGGAAGTTCATTTTGAAAATTGCGAGATCACTCCGGACCGTCTGCTCGGCGGAGAGGAAGGCGTCGGCTTCAAGACGGCGATGAAGGCGCTCAACAAACAGCGTATCCATCTCTCCGCGCTCAGCACCGGGCCTGCGATGCGGATGCTCGATGATGCCGCAAAACATGCCTTGGAAAGAAAACAGTTCGGGCACCCGATCGGTGATTTCCAGCTGGTTCAGGCGATGATCGCCGACAGTCATGTGGACATCACAGCGGCACGGACCCTGATCCTCGATACCGCCCGCAAACGCGACGAGGGTGTCGATATCACACTGGAGGCTTCCATGTGCAAGTATTTCGCAACCGAGATGTGCGGGCGCATCGCCGACCGGGCGGTGCAGATTTTTGGCGGCTCCGGCTATGTCGCGGATTATAGCAGCATCGAGCGCTTCTACCGCGATGTCCGTTTGTTCCGTCTCTATGAAGGCACCAGCCAGATCCATCAGCTCAATATTGCGAGGAAAACCCTTGACCGGGTCGGCAAGACGGGCACCGTGCGGATTTAAAGCCACTCGCCAGTTCCCCGATCCGAATAACGAATAACAACGCTAAATGCGAAAAGGACAGCGACATGGACGAGTATAAACCCCACTGGCCGGATCCGGTTAGAGCTCCCGAGGGCTCGCCGAATATCCTTGTGGTTCTTTTCGACGATGTCGGCTTTTCCGACTTCGGCTGTTATGGCTCCCCCATCAAGACGCCAACCATCGACAAACTGGCGGAAAAAGGCGTGCGGTACACCGGCTTTCACACGACCGCCATGTGCTCAACCACGCGGGCGGCGCTTCTCACCGGACGTAACCATCATTCCGTCGGCGTCGGCTGTCTCGCCAATTTCGACAGCGGCTATCCCGGGTATCGCGGCAAGATCGCGAAATCAGCGGGCACATTGGCCGAAATGCTGCGCCCAAACGGCTATCGCACCTATATGACCGGCAAATGGCATGTGACGCCCTTGAACGAGAGCGGGCCCACAGGCCCCTTCGACGGTTGGCCGCTCTCCCGCGGCTTCGATCGTTTCTATGGCTTTCTCGATGCAGAAACTGATCAATATGCGCCGGAGCTCGTCCGCGATAACGGGCATGTCGATCCGCCCGGCACCTATGCTTCCGGCTATCATCTCACCGAGGATCTGGTGGACAAGTCTATCCAGATGCTGGCCGAGCATGAGGCCGCCCTGGACGGAACGCCCTGGCTTCTCTGGTGCGCCTTCGGCGCCTGTCATGCCCCGCATCAGGCGCCGAAGGAAATCATCAAAAGCTATGATCCGCTGTTCGAAGGCGGCTGGGACAAGGAGAGGGAACGGCGCCTTTCTCGCCAGAAGAAACTCGGCATCGTGCCCGAAAATACGGAAATGCCGCCGCGCAACGATGGCGTCAAACCGTGGGACGACTTCGGCCCGGATGAGCGGCGCCTGTTCACGCGGCTGCAATCTGCCTATGCCGGGATGCTCGATCATACGGACCGGCATATCGCCCGGATTGTCGCGTTTCTGGAAGAAACCGGCCAGATGGACAATACACTCATTCTTGTCCTCTCCGACAATGGCGCAAGTCAGGAAGGCGGTCGCAACGGGCTCGTCAATGCCATGGGTCCGTTCAATCTCCGTCCTGAATCCATGGCCGAGAAAATTGCTCGCATTGAGGATATCGGCGGTCCCGACACCCACACCAACTTCCCCCACGGCTGGGCCATGGCCGCGAATACGCCGCTTAAACGCTACAAGCAGAATACCCATGGCGGCGGCATCCGCGATCCGCTGATCATCAGCTGGCCGAAAGCCATCCCTGCGCGCGGCGAACTCCGTCACCAGTTCGCCCATTGCTCCGACGTCGTGCCGACCCTGCTCGATCTGCTCAACCTTGAACCGCCTGCGAGCGTCAACGGCATCGCGCAGCAACCGATCGAGGGACAGAGCTTCAAGGAAAGCCTTTTCAATCCCGATGCGCCGTCGCGCGACAAACCGCAGTATTTTGAAATGTTCGGTCATCGCGGCCTCTGGCAGGACGGCTGGAAGGCGGTCGCCTATCATCCGCCGGGAACGCCGTTCGAGGATGACATCTGGGAGCTTTACAATCTCGACGAGGATTTTTCCGAGACCCGCGATCTCGCCAAAGAGCATCCGGAACGGCTTGAGAAAATGATCGAAAGCTGGTGGAAGGAAGCGAAAAAGCATCAGGTGCTGCCGCTCGATGACCGTTTCGCGCCGCGCTTCGCCGAAAATGCCGAGCGTCTGCAGGGGGGCCGAACCAAGGCCGTTTTCCACCGGGGTGTCGGTCATATCCCATCCGATGTTGCGCCGGACTTGCGCAGCCGCAACTACCGGATAGAGGCGGATGCCGATATTCTGAGTGATGCCAGCAACGGTGTATTGATTGCCCATGGGGATACCACATCGGGCTACAGCCTCTTCATGAAGGACGGGCACCTTGTCCATGACCTCAATATCGGCGGCGAGCATGTGGTTGTCCGCTCGGACAGCAAAGTGACGCCGGGCCGCCATCTTCTGGGGCTCCGGGTTGAGCGCCTGACGCGCGAGGCAAAGCCGAAGATGGGCACCGGCATGGGCAAAAGCCGCTATATTCTCACCATCGACGGTGAGGATGCAGGCTCAACCGAAAGCCATTTGGGCTTCTTCATGCTGATTTCCTGGTCCGGGCTGGATATCGGGCGGGATCGCGGCAATCCGGTCGGCGACTATGAGGCGCCGTTCGAGTTTGACGGATATCTCAGGAAGGTGACGGTCCATATGGAGACGCAAACCCTCGATGGCGAGGGCGTCGGCAAGGCGGAAATGGCGCGGGAATAAATTCCGCTCCCTGACATGGTTCAGAGCGCCAGCATGTTCAGCCAGGTGTCGTGCTTGTTGCAGAGCGAGACCACATAGACGGAGCCCGATAGTTTCGAAATATCGTGGCTGGAGACCGGCGCGTCGGTTTCCGGGTTGAACCGGGTTTCCTCGACAAACGCGAGATTCTGGTCGAGCAGGATATGCTTGATAATATAGTGGTTATAGCCGTCCATTTCATGGCCGGTGGTGACTTCAATGCGGCTGCCGCTGCGCTCGATCATCGGAACATGGCTCTCTTCCTTCCCGGCCCAGCGGCCCGGGGCATCTTGCGTATAGAAAAGCAAGCCCGCGAGGTTCGATTGCATTGGATCGGGAGCGCCGCCCGCGACCGCCATTTTCGGCACAGCGATGGAAGAGGCAACGCCAATCAACCCCAAACCCTTAATAAACAACCGTCGATGCATCTTGCACTCCTTTGAACATTAAGTATTCAAACCAATTGCCCGTCACTTGATGGCATAGGCTTCGACAACGTCGAGCTTGCCCTTTCCCTTGATGTCGATGACGCCAAGTGAGCGGGCGTGGCATTCGTCCTGAATTTCCTGCCAGGCCGTCGCGGTCATGGCGACGGTGCCTGGCGCGCCGTGCTCTACCAGCCGCGCCGCGATATTGACCGTATCCCCCCAGACGTCGAACAGGAATTGCTGTTTTCCGACGATACCGGCAACCACTGGGCCGCAATGAATGCCGACACGAACCTCCCAGTTCGGCTCCGTCGTTCTTGCGATCCGCGACATTTCAAGGCCGCAGCGCACGGCGGTCAACAGCGGCGCATCCACCTTGCGAAGTAATCCGCTGGTCGCCATAAAGGCGTCACCGATCGTCTTGATCTTCTCCATGCCGAAGCCGTCGACGATCTCCTCGAACGCCTCGATCAGCGCCTGCAAATGGGCGACGACGGTCTCCGGTAAATTCCGGTCGCAATAGGCAGTAAAGCCGACGATATCGCAAAACAATATGGCGACGCCGTCATAATGACGCGGTGTCACAACTCCCGTCAGTTTCAGTTCCTGCACCGCAGACGCCGGGATGATCGAGTGCAGCAAGTCATCCGTGCGTTTTTTCTCGGCAATGATCTGCGCACGATAGGCCTGTTCCTGATCGCGCAGACCCTTTTTCTCGAGCGACGCGGACACGCGCGCGCGCAGCAAGGTCGCGTTGAACGGCTTGGGCAGGAAATCCTCGGCCCCAAGCTCAATGCATTTCACGACGCTTTCAAGCTGGTCCGCCGCCGAGATCATGATAACCGGCACATGACGAAGACTCATGTCTTTCTTGAGATATTCAAGCACCTCGTACCCGTCCATCCCCGGCATCATTATATCGAGCAGAACCAGATCGAACGGTGCGGAGCCCAGCTTTGCCAATGCGTCCCTTCCATCGACGGCGGTCTCAATCTGCACGTAGCCGCTGCGCTTGAGCCGCCGAACCAGCGTGAACCGGTTGTCCTCATTGTCATCTACGACCAGGATGCGGGCATCTTCCGGGTTCACGGCGCATCTCCGCTCCCCAGGAAAACCTGGATCTTCCCCATCAGCCTGGCAAACTCGACCGGCTTCGTATCAAAATCGTCGCAACCTGCGTCCAGCGCCTTTTGCCGTTCGCCCTCAAGCGCATGCGCCGACAGCGCGATAATCGGGATTGCCATTGTCTCCTCCAGCGCTTTAAGCTGCCGGGTAGCCTCCCAGCCGTCCATTGTCGGCAGACTGAGATCCATCAGGATCAGCGCAGGTTGCTCACGCCGCGCGGTTTCAATCCCGGCAACCCCGTCGCCTGCAATAATCACCTCGAACCCCTTGCGTTTAAGGCGGCGAGACAACATGTAGATATTGTCCTCGTTGTCTTCGACATAGAGGATTTTCGTCATCCTGCTTCTCCACGATTATCGGTATGGGCGACAGCATATTTGCTCACATACTGACGTACCTCGTCCAGAAATGACGGCGTGCCATCCGCCGATTTCTGTATAATCTTCTCAACGCCCCCATTCAGGCGATGGCGGTCCTGCTCCGAGAGGTCTGCACCCGTGATCACCACGACCGGAACCCCTTTTGCCTCGGGCATTGTCATCAGGGACGCAACGAATTCAAAGCCGTCCATTTCCGGCATGATCAGATCCAGAAGAATAAGATCCGGCATCTGCTCGCGGACAAGCTCAAGCCCGGTGCGACCGTTGACGGCCTCGCGCACACGCCAGCCCTCGCTCACAAATACCCGGCGCATAAGTTGCCGCGTTGACCCTTCATCCTCGACAATCAGCACATTACCCCCGCTTCCGTCGAGCTTGTAGCGCTCCAGCAGGGTCAGCAGGCGCTTTCGATCCACGGGCTTGGTCATATAATCAGCGACGCCAAGCGAGAAGCCCTTGTGTTT
The DNA here is from genome assembly GCA_021741195.1 of Sneathiella sp. Taxonomy (GTDB): domain Bacteria; phylum Pseudomonadota; class Alphaproteobacteria; order Sneathiellales; family Sneathiellaceae; genus Sneathiella. Next base: position 6,498 of record JAIOYL010000124.1, read on the forward strand.
GTCATCGACGATGGAGACCATCAGAACAGGTATATCGGCAAGCTCGGGATCGTCTTTCAAATCCTGCAATAGCGTCCAGCCATCCTTTTCCGGCATAATGACATCGAGCGTAATCAGCGCCGGCCGCAAATCCCCGGCCTTTTTCAGGCCGTCCTCACCATTAACGGCAGTGGCAACGTCATAGCCTTCCGATTCCAGGAACTTCTTGAGAATATCCCGCGCCACCGGATCGTCGTCGACAACAAGGACCATGTTGGATCCCGTGCCGCCGTCCGTGGCGTGCATGCGATCCGTGGCCGGTTCAAGCGCCCGTCCCTCGTCATCCGCCGGAATTTCACGAGGCAGCTTGACATGAAAAACCGATCCCTCGCCGGGCACGCTCTGTACCGTGACATCACCCCCCATCATGCGGCAGAAGCGCTGCGAAATGGCGAGGCCGAGACCGGTGCCCCCGTATTTTCGCGTTGTTGAGGAATCGGCCTGGGAAAAATCGCTGAACAGCCGTTCAAGCTGTTCCGGCGACATGCCGATACCGGTGTCCGAGACGGCGATCCCGAGATAATCTTCTTCATCGAGGGTAACCTCAACGCCGACTGTCCCGTTTTCAGTAAATTTGCAAGCGTTGCTCAAGAGATTGAACACGACCTGGCGGACGCGGGTCACGTCGGAGGTCATCGGCGGCAGGTTGTCCGGCAGCCGGACATCGATCTTGTTGTTGTTGGGCGTCGCGAGCGAGCCCGCCATATCGACGCAATCGCGGATGACCGAGGCCAGATCGAAGCTTTCGACATGCAGTTCCATCTTGCCCGCCTCGATCTTCGACAGATCGAGAATATCGTTGATCAGTTTCAATAGATGCTTGCCCGCGCGGCTGATGCGCTGCAAGGGCTCGATCAGGTCGTCATCGCCATCGTCAATGGCGTCTTCTTCAAGCATTTCCGTAATGCCAATAACAGCGTTGAGCGGGGTGCGTAGCTCATGGCTCATATTGGCGAGAAACAGACTCTTGGTCTGCGTCGCCTTCATGGCGACATCGCGCGCTTCCGCCAACCGGTCCACCATCTCCCCAAGCTCGGTTTCCCGGGCCTTGGCTTCGGTAATATCGGTAAACACGCCAACAATGCCGCCATCAGCCGTTTTCTGCTCGTTGATCCTGAGCCATTTGCCGTCAGCGCGGAGATGCTCGTATGGTCCTGTCGGGTTGCGATGGCGTTCCAGCCGCTCTTTCAGCCATTGTTCCGAATTATCCTGAGCCGCAACGATCATCTTTTTCTCCACTGCCGCGCCGATGATCGTCTCGTAGCTGGTCCCTTTCTCGATTGGCACGCCAAGATAGGCATACATGTTGCGATAGCGGCTATTGCTGACGACGAGTTGGTCATCGGCATCATAGAGTGCGAAAGCATCCGTGACGGCCTCGATCGCCTCAAGCAGTTTCTGCTGGGCGCTTCTCGCCTCGGCTTGCGCTTCCTCGCGTTCCATTGCCAGTCTTTCCCGTTCGATCAGGCTGTCACGGAACAGGGTCAATGTCTGCGTCATTTCCCCGATTTCATCGCGGCCCGCCGGCGGGATCGTCACCGTATGATCACCTTTTGTAATGGCGCGCATTGCCACCACAAGACGCGACAGCGGTATCCTGATAGAACGAAGCACGAGAAACGTCAGCAGCAATCCAACCACTGCGCCGACAAATATTATATAGTGCGACAGCTCGACGGCTTCCTCGGCTGATTCAAGGCCCGCGCGGCTACGGAGGCGCGATTCCGTTTCCAGTTTGGTCACGATAATCGACAATTGCTCGTCGATCTTCTGGATATGGACCCGCGCCTTCGCCATCAGGGAATTCCCGATAACGCGCCGGTCGTCCGTATAGGCGTCAACCGCAAGCAGCGCCTCCTTCATAAGCAAATCAAGTTCCTGACGGATCAGTGCAACAGCCTCCGGATTATCGTCCTTCATTTGCTCAAGCGAGTTTTTAAGCGCCGCAAGCGAGGATTCCGCATTCCGCTCGGAAAGGGTAAGGAGGCTGACAGCAAGATCGGCAAGCCAGAATTTCAAGTCGCCAAAGGATTTGCTTGCTGCATTTGCCGTGGTGATCCTGCTCACCAGTTTGGCCTCGCTGGAAATAGTCTCAGCATTCTGGACCAGGCGATAGTCAAGAAACAGGTTGGAGCCGACCAGGATCACCAGCAGCGCCACGCTCAGGATCAATAGCCGCGTGAGAATTGAGAAGTTGCTCATCAAGGTACCCTTTTCGGGGACGTTGCCATTACCTGCGATACAGCGTCACACTGATGACACCGCCAAGGTCACCGACTTTTCCGCCTTCCTTGGGATAGCCGGTAATATCAAGTTCCCCCTTGGGGGAACCATGACAAGCCAGGCACCCCTGACCATAATATTCCGGGACAAGAACACGGAACGCATCGCGTCCCCGGTTTTGGGCCTCTGCCGAGAAAACAGCGCCTTTTTCCCAGGCGGGTGACGAAAGATCGTTGCGAATGGCCTCCACTTCCCAGTCATCGGGGCGCGCCTTGCGATTACGTATCAGCTCCGGCGGCGCGGTAACCTTGACTTCGGCCTCCTCCCCCATCACGCTCTGGAATTCTTCATTCACCAGCCGCGCGAATACAGCCGGGACAAACCCTTTGAAGGCGACGCCGGTTTGATTGATCGTGTCCTGATTTTCGTCCATCACTTTCACGATTGCATCTATCTGCGCCTTCAACAGGCGGCTTCGCAGACTGTCGGAACCTAAATCCGGCGAAGTGCCGCCTTTGGTTTTCCTGAACTTTTCGAGCGCCCGCGCCTGAACAACGTCACCACTTAATCCTTTGTCGCCCAGCGCTGGATCGTTGATAAGTTTCTGGTTTTCCGCAATAACCGAGCGCGCCGATCGCAGCATGGTCGCAAGATCGAGGGCGATTTCAAGATCGTCTGCATTTTCCGACGCTGAAACCGGCACTGACAAGGCCGCAAGCATTGCGCCCGCCAACAGAAGAGAGAATAGTCGCAGCAATTGCACCTTAACCATCTCATATGCCCCTTTTTCGGTTTTATCGGCACCCCGCAGAACTGTCGTCGTTTAGCTGGCCGATTGAACTTTTAATAGTGCTAATACCAGCGCCTTGGCGTCAAGTCAAAACGGAACTTTTTCGCCCCTGAGACCGCCGTTTCCGGCGCGGCAGTCGCATCTCGCCGCCTTCGTTTCGGGATCACCGGTTCAGTATTTTGACCATTTCATCGCGCATGACAAATTTCTGGGGTTTTCCGGTGACGGTCATCGGAAGTTCGGGCACCATCCGCACATATCTCGGGATCTTGTAATGGGCGATCTGGTTTTGGCAATAGGCCCTGACGTCCGCTTCCGTCATATGCGTGCCGGGGCGCTGTACAATCCAGGCGCAGACTTCCTCGCCGTATTTTTCATCCGGAATGCCGAAGACCTGCACTTCCTGAATATCCTTGTGGGTAAACAGGAATTCTTCAATCTCCCGCGGGTAAATATTCTCTCCGCCGCGGATGATCATGTCCTTCAGCCTGCCGACGATGCGGCAATAGCCGTCCTCGTCAATAACCGCAAGATCCCCTGTCCGCATCCAGCCGCCCTCGACAATGGCCTCGCGCGTTTTTTCGTCTTCATCCCAATAGCCCCGCATCACCGAATAGCCCCGCGTCCAGAGCTCGCCTTGCAGGCCGACGGGCGTGTCCTTTCCGTTCTCATCCACGATCCTGACCTCGACATGAGGATGGATGCGGCCAACGGTTGAAACGCGTTTCTCTATGGGGTCGTCGACATCGCTTTGAAAGGAAACGGGAGAGGTTTCCGTCATGCCATAGCAGATCGTCACTTCGCTCATGTTCATTTCCTGAATAACCCGCTTCATGACTTCTATCGGGCAGGGTGCACCGGCCATGATACCTGTGCGCAGGCTGGAAAGATCTGCTTCCTTCAGGCCTGGATGATCGACCATCGCGACAAACATCGTCGGAACGCCATATAGCGCCGTGCATCCCGTCCTGGAGACCGCCGCAAGGGTCTCACCGGGATCAAAGGCCTCGCCCGGAAAAACCATGCAGGCGCCGCTGGTGGTGCAGCCGAGCGATCCCATCACCATGCCAAAACAGTGATACAGGGGAACCGGAATACAGAGGCGGTCAGCCTCCGTGAAATTCATCCGGCCAGCAACATTCGCCGCATTATTGACGATGTTGAAATGCGTCAGCGTCGCCCCTTTCGGCGCCCCTGTCGTCCCGGAGGTGAACTGGATGTTTATCGGATCGTCGGGCGACAGAGATTTGGAGATGTCGTC
>JAIOYL010000125.1 GCA_021741195.1 Sneathiella sp.
GCAAATCCGGCAACCGCAGCACGAACGCCCTCCCCCTCTTCAAAAACGCCGGTCTTAAGAATGTCATCCATCTGGATGGCGGGTTTGACGGCTGGCGCGCGCTCGGCTTTGATGTCATTAGCAACCCATAAGGTTTTTTGTCTGCAAAAGCCTCATTTTCTGCTCTTTTTATTATTTTGTTTGATTTCAATCAAACTGATGGATAAATTTAATCTATAACCGGCGGCATGTATTACGCGATAAAAAGAAACAACAAGGACAAAGCGGAGAAGTTTCATGGATAAGCTTGACTGGCTCGAGACCTTCGAGCTCGGTGTCCCGGAAGTTGATGCGGACCATCGTGAATTGCTCGCCATCATGAAAAAAATTGAAAGCCTGGCGGACGCCGGGGCTTTTGACGATTGCGGACCCCTTCTCGACGAATTAATCGATTTCTCTGTCGCCCATTTCGCCCGCGAGGAGGAGATGCTGGTCGAGGTCGGCTATCCGAATGCCGATATTCACAAGGAATATCATGGGCGGCTTCTTGATCGCGCCCGGTCCGTCAAGGACATCTGCAAGGAAATAAGATCGAAGGACAATTTCAAGGATTGCTGTGATGAAATGTTCGGCTTCCTTGTCGATGACATTGTCACCGGCGATCTGAAATTCAAATCCTTCCTGGAAAACAAGGGCCTGATCAAGCGGCCCTGAATATTACGGGAACAATTATCCCGGATAAATGCCCGTTGCCAACAGCATTCGTGACAGTTCGTCCATATATTGATACCATTTGCGCTGTCGTTTTTTCGAACAGGACGGGTGATAGGTAATGCAGGACCGCTATGGCAACGAAGTGAGCACGGGATCGCGGGCGGCGCTTGATGCCTATGTCGAGGGCGTCGATCTGTTCCTCGCCGCACAGGCTGGGGCCGGCGCGGCGTTTGAGCGCGCCATTGCCGAGGATCCCTATTTCGCGCTTGCCCATGCCGCCCTCGCCCGTCATCACCAGATGTATGCGCGGCCCATGGAGGCCGTGAAGGCAATGATCTCGGCCCGCGAGCTTGGCGCCGGATATACGGCGCGGGAGCAATCGCATATTTCGATTATCGGCAGCCTGATCGACGGAAATTCGGCGCGGGCCTATACCGGCATCCTGACCCATATTGCGGATTATCCCCGCGATCCACTTATCCTGCAGCCTTGCGCCGGGGTGTTCAGCCTGATCGCCTTCAGCGGCCGCGTCGGGCGCGACGCCGAGACCTTCGCCTTTTTTGATCATCTGCGCCCGCAACTGGAATATGACTGGTGGTTCGATTGCGTCTACGCCTTCTCGCTCATCGAACTTGGCCGCCTTGGGGACGCCGAGACCATTATCGAGCGATCCTACGCCGCCAACCCGGCGAATGCCAACGCCGCCCATTACAAGGGGCATTTCCATTATGAGGCGGGAGAACATGCGGAGGGATGGGAGTTTGTCAAGGCCTGGCTGGAAGGGTATGATCGCGAAGGCCTGATGCATTGCCATATCAGCTGGCATGATGCGCTCTGGGCGTTGGAGCTTGGCCAGCCCGAGGCCGCCTGGAAAGTCGCCAGGGAAAAGGTCCGGCCAGGCGGTGCCTGGGGTCCGCCGATCAATGTGCTGACCGATGTCGCCTCCTTCCTGCTGCGGGCGGAATTTGCCGGGGAATCGCGAGAAAAAGCGCTCTGGAGGGAAATCAGTGACTATGCCACCATCCATTTCAGGACGCCGGGCGTGAGCTTTGCGGACGCCCATGCCGCCCTCGCCCATGCCATGGCGGGCAACGATGAGGCGCTTGCGGCCCTTCGCGAGACATCGGCGGGCACGGCAAGCGATATGGTCAATGCGCTTGCGGACGTGTTCAGGGCCTTCGCGGGTTCCGACTGGCAAGCGGTCGTCGACAGGCTGGTGCCGGTGATGGCGAGCCATGAACGGCTCGGCGGCTCCCGCGCCCAACGCGACCTTCTGGAATTCACGCTTCTGAATGCGCTGCTCAAGCTTGGCAAGAAGGACGAGGCCACCCGCCTCTTCGCCATGCGCCGCCCGGTGCTCGCGAAAGACGGCCTGCCCGCGTCTGTATTCGCCGGACCGGTCGCGGCTTAGGCTTGGGGATCCTGACCTAGCCTTCCCTGATCAGGCGGCCGAGCCGGGCAATCCCTTCATCAATGGCTTTTTCGCCGGAGTTTGAAAAACTCAGGCGGAGGTTATTGCTGTTCGACCCGTCCGCATAGAAGGCGCGTCCCGGAACGAAGGCCACCCGCTCGGTTTCAAGCGACTGCACCAGAAGTTCGGCCCCGTCCATATGCGGCGGCAGGGTGACCCAGATGAACATGCCGCCCTCTGGATGCGTCCAGGTGACGCCCTTGGGCATCTCCCGCGCAAGGGCCGCCAGCATGTGATCGCGGCGCGCCTTGTAGGTTTTGCGCAATTGGGCGACATGTTCATCGAAATGCGCCCGCGCCACCTTCTCCGTCGCGATCTGGGTGATCGAGGAGGTATGCAGGTCTGCGGCCTGTTTCATCAGCACGAGCCTGGAAATCATCTCTTTCGCGGCGCAAACCCAGCCAACCCGCAGCCCCGGCGAGAGCGTCTTGGAGAAGGAGCCGCAATAGAAGGTGCGGGTTTTCTCGATGCTGCCGGAGCGCTCAATATCGAGCGCGAGGATAGGCGGTATGGGCTCCCCATCATATCGAAGGGCCTGATAGGCGGCATCCTCGACAATGGCAATATCCAGCTCCTCGGCGAGGTCCAGCGTCGCCTCGCGGGCGCGCAGGTCCAGTGTTTCACCGGTCGGGTTGGCGAAATCCACGGACAGATAGGCGAATTTTACCCGCCCGCCCGCCTCACTGGCTTTCTCGTGATAATCCGCCGCGCTGCGGTTGCTGCCCGGAACGAGCCGGTCATAGGCCGGCTCATAGGCATTGAACGCGCCAAGCGCGCCAAGATAGGTGGGCCAGCCCAGCAGCACCGTATCCTTCGGTGAAATCATGAGCTTGCCGAGATAGTCGAGCGCCTGCTGCGAGCCCGAGGTAATCAGGATGTTATCGACATCGCAGGGCACCCCGATCCTGCCCATTTCACCGGCGATCCATTGACGGAGCGGCAGATAGCCCTCGCTCACCGAATATTGCAGCGCCGCGCCCGACTGCGTGCCCGTCAGCGCCGATGCGAAGGCGTCGCGAAAATTCTCCACCGGGAACATCGTCGGGTCGGGAATGCCGCCAGCGAAGGAAATGATATCGGGTTGGTCAAGAAGCTTCAAAAGCTCTCGGATCTCTGATCCCTTCATCCGCGATGATCTTGAGGCCAGAACGTCCTCCCACTGCATTACTGTCACTCCCTTTATATCGGCGGCCGATTGGGTTCTTTGGCGACGAGTATATGTCAATATCGCTGAACAAAATCTAGATATATTTTGGCTGGGAATGCATTATTTTTCCAGCAGGCCCGACTTCTCAAGCCCGCCATAGAAGCGGTCAAACCAGGTCGAGGTCGTGAAGGGTAATGCCGTTCTCAGCCATTCCGGATCGAAATCCGGATTGATCTCCATGAGTTCCTTCCATAACTCGCGGGCTTCCCCGGTCCGCCCCGTTTCGCCGAGCAGCGCCGCCAGATAGGCGCGCGTCGTATCCGTGCGCGGGCTCCGGATCAGCCGCCGGCGGAAATTCGCCTCGGCCTCGTCATAATGGCCGAGCGAGACCTGGGCGCGCCCAAGCAGATTGAGCACGATATCGAACTGCGGATCAAGGCGAAGGGCGCGTTGGAATGCGTCCACAGCTTCGGCATGGCGGCCCGCGAAATCGAGCGTCTGGCCGAGCGCGGAATAGCCCTGTGCGAGATTGGGATCGAGGTCGATGGCTTTGCGCGCGGCGGCCTCGGCCTCTAGCGGACGCTTGAGCCAGGTCAGGCAAATTGATGCCGCAATATGGGCAATGGGGGCGTTGCCGTCGATATCGCGCGCCTTTTCGGCAATGGCGAGCGCCTCCCCGATCGTTTCGAGGGTGGCGCCATTCCAGTTATTGAGATAGTCCGTGGAAAGAGAGATGGCGGTCATGGCATAGGCGGCCACCATGCCGGGATCAATCGCGATGGCTTTCGCGAACATGCGGCGGGCTTCGATGCTGCTCTCGGCGTTGAAATTGAACATGCAGGTGCGGCCGCGATAGAAATAGTCATAGGCCTCGGGATTGACCTTGCCGACATTCCCGCGTTGGTCCTTTTCCTTTGGCGTCAGTTCGACCTTCAGCGCGGCGACGATTTCCCGGGTCACTTCGTCCTGCACGGCGAAGATATCCTCCAGGTTACGGTCGAAGCGCTCGGCCCAGACATGCCCGCCATGGCGGCCGTCGATCAGCTGGGCATTGATCCGCATCCGGTTGCCCGCCCGCCGCACACTTCCTTCAAGGACATAGCGCACGCCGAGTTCCTTGCAGACGTCGCGGATATCGGGATTCCTGCCCTTGTAGCTGAAGGAAGAGTTGCGGGCGATGACGAAGAGGCCGGAGGCCTTCGAGAGGTCCGTGATGATGTCTTCCGTCATGCCGTCGGCGAAATATTCCTGCTCCTTGTCGCCCGACATGTTATCGAACGGCAGCACCGCGATGGAGGGTTTGTCGGGAAGCTTCAACGCCACGCCGGCAGGCGCAGCCGTCACCGGCCCCTCGGACCAGCGCCAGACATGGACCGGATGCTCGATATTCTTGACCTCATGCATCCCGTCGTCGCGGAAGCTGATATCGAGCTTGCCCCGTACCTGCTCATGGACATTGCCCGAGATGGCGATGCCACCGACATCGGCAAGGGCCTGCAGGCGCGCGGCGATATTGACGCCGTCGCCAAAGATATCGTCCTTTTCCACGATAACCTCGCCGATATTGACGCCCATGCGGAGCCGCATGCGCTTCTCCTCCGGCACCTCGGCGTTGCGCGCAATCATTTCCTTCTGGATGACGAGGGCGGTCTCAACGGCGGCGACGGCGCTCGCATATTCGATCAGGAGACTGTCGCCCGCCGTACCGACGAGCCGCCCGCCATGCTCGGCGATTATGGGATCCCAGAGCTCACGGCGATGCGCCTGCATCGCGGCAAGCGTCCCCGCCTCGTCTGCTCCCATAAGACGTGAATAGGCGACGACATCCACGGACAGGATCGCCGCCAGCCTTCGCTGTGTTTTCGCTGACATGTGTTGAACTTAGCAACTGTCGATCCGCTAATCCATGGGGAAGAAAAAATAATTCACTGGTGGAATACCCTTAAACATGTCATGCAGGAGGAGGCAAATCAATGCCGACCCGGTCAGGGCCAATATGTGCTTCTCCGCCACCGCAAGTTTTTCCGTCGCCGCCGTCACTGCGGTCATCGGCATCGCTGCGGCCCGCGAGGCGCGGCACCCCAGAGAAATCCTGCTGGCGATCACGCCCTTCCTGTTCGCGATCCAGCAGACGATAGAGGGGCTTCTCTGGCTCGAGTTGTCCGGGGATGGGACGCCCGAATATATTGCCGCCCTGTCGGTTGCCTTTCAGGTTTTCGCCAAGGTCATCTGGCCCGTCTATACGCCCCTCGCCGTTTTCCTGATCGAGCCGGGCCCCGTTCGGCGGCGGCTCCTGCTCGGCATCGCCGCTGTCGGCGTCGTGATCTCGATCGATATGCTGATCAGCCTGATCAGCGACCCGACCACCGTCGGCATCCGTGGTCACAGCATCGATTACACCATTGAGCCAACCGAGATTTCCTGGCAGATGTTCCCCTATCTCCTCTGCACCTGCGGCGCGCTGCTTCTCTCCTCGCACCGGCTGATCCGGGGTTTCGGCGGCATCATCTTCGTCGGCTTCATGGTTTCGGCCTACGCTTATTACGCGACCTTTATTTCCGTCTGGTGCTTCTTCACCGCCGCCGCCAGCTCAGTTCTCTATTTCTATTTCCGGACCGCGCCGAATTACAATTCAGATTTGTACCCTTGGTCCATGCGGCGCTGAGGCGAGCGTCAGGAACGTCCTGTCCTCGCGCAGCAGAAACCTTTCTTTTTGCGCAAATTCGTAATTCTTGCGGCCCAAAGGATCTTTTGATAATCGCGCGCGGTATTGCTCGTAGGCCGCCAGGCTCTCGATATGATAAACGCCATAGGCAAGCGTACTCGATCCCTCATGCGGCGCGAAATAACCGACAAGATCGGCGCCGCATCGCGGGATCGCCTCTCCCCAGTTCTTCGCATATTGCACGAACTGCTCTTTCTTCGCCGGGTCGATATGATAGCGGATAAAGCAGGTAATCATCTTTCTCTCCTTTTAAAGTTTCCGCGATAATAGCCGTTGAATGACGAAGATGTTTCGTCTATGATCGAACCATGAAAGAAGGACCAGATATCGCCCGTTTGGGCTCGCTGATCGGCGATCCGGCGCGCGCCAATATGCTGACGGCGCTCCTGTCGGGCAAGGCGCTGACCGCGAGCGAGCTTGCGGCCGAGGCCGGGATCACGTCGCAGACGGCAAGCGCGCATCTCTCGAAGATGGAGGCGGGTGGCCTGCTTGCCCAACGCAAGCAGGGACGGCACCGTTATTTCACCCTTGCCGATGACGAGGTTGGCAGCGTGCTGGAGGCGATCATGGGCCTCGCCGCCAGGAAGGGCCATCTCCGCACCCGGACGGGACCGAAGGACCCGGCGCTTCGCCATGCGCGGGTCTGCTACAATCATCTTGCGGGCGATCTTGGCGTGCAGATGATGGACAGCCTGCTTTTGAGAGGGTATCTGACACCGGAGAATGAGGGGCTCGGCCTCACGGCGGATGGGCGCGCCTTTTTCGAAGAGTTTGCGATTGATCTCGAACCGCTAGAAAAGCTCCGCCGCCCTCTCTGCAAGTCCTGCCTCGACTGGAGCAACCGCCGCAGCCATCTCGCGGGCTCGCTCGGCTCTGCGCTGCTCACCCGCTTCTACGATCTGGCCTGGGCGAAACGGCTGGAGGGCTCGCGCATCGTTTCTTTCAGTGCGGGCGGCGAGAAGGAATTCCTGCGGCTGTTTGCGGTCTAGCGGCTGCCGCCATCAAAGCCGCGCGCAATTGACTTGAATCAAGTCCGCGCAACGAAGAACGGCGTATGGTTATCTTCAACGGAAATGAGGAGGGTTCGCAATGTCACTTGAGGAAAAGAAAGAACTGGTTCGCGAGGCGGTCGCGGTATTTTACCATGTCAATACACTGCAAACGGCGATTGACGAGTTGGAAAGTTCCGGTTTCGACCGCGCCGATATCAGTCTGGTCGCCGGGGAGCATGCAGTCGAGGAAAAGCTCCGCCATGCCTATACCCGCGTTGAGGAACTTGAGGACGACCCTGATGTTCCAACGATCGCCTATGTGCCGAATGAATCGATCGGGGCAGCCGAAGGGGCGCTCATCGGCGCACCCATGTTTATCGCGGCCGCCACCACCGCCGGCATCATGACGGTGGCCGCCGGCCCGATCGCCCTGACGATTGCCGCGGTTGCGGCGGCGGGTGCCGCGGGCGGCATAATCGGCACGATCCTGGCCACCTTGCTCGACCGGCATCACGCCGAGTATCTGGACGAGCAGATCAATCACGGCGGCCTGATCCTCTGGGTCCGCGCCCGCGACGAGGAACATGGAAAGCGGGCCGTCAGCATCCTCAAGAAGCACTCGGCGCATGATGTCCATCTGCATGGACGGCCGTCAAAGCCGGACAAAGGCGACTGATGAAATACGACAGTAACAATGGGTAGAAATCGTCTCGCTTGAGGCGATGACCCAACAAAAGGAGAATGCAATGAGTTTGAAAATTGGCGAAACCGCCCCGAATTTTAAAGTCGAAACAACCAACGGTCCCATCGATTTCCATGAATGGATCGGCGATTCCTGGTGTTTCTTTTTCAGCCATCCCGCCGACTATACGCCGGTCTGCACGACGGAAATGGGTCGCACTTCGCAGCTCGCCGCCGAGTTTACCAAGCGCAATGTTAAACCGATAGGGCTGTCCACGGACACGGTGGAGGAACATAAAAATTGGATCCTCGATGTCAATGACACACAGCATACCAACCTGACCTTTCCGATCATCGCCGATCCCGATCTTGCGGTCTCCAAACTCTATGGAATGATCCATCCATCGGAAAGCGAGACTGCGGCTGTGCGCAGCGTTTTCATCATTGATCCGAAAAAGAAAATCCGCCTGACGATGACCTATCCGATGAGCGTCGGCCGGAATTTCGACGAGATCCTGCGTGTCATCGACGCCCTGCAGCTTGGCGATAAAAAGCGGGTGGCGACGCCGGCGGACTGGCGGCCGGGACAAAAAGTTATCATCCCCCCCTCCATCAGCAATGATGAGGCGAAGGATATCTTTCCGCAAGGCTGGGACGAACTTCGGCCTTACTTGCGCCTGACCGACGTGGCCTGACGATAAAAGGGGCAGGAGGGGACGATGAAGGAACAGCTGGTTGCCGCGCTGCGCGAAGCGCTTGAGGATGAATACAAGGCGCGCGCAACCTACCGCAAAGTCATCGATACCTTCGGCCCCGTCCGGCCCTTTATCAATATCGTCGAGGCGGAGGACCGGCATGCCGCCGCCCTGCTCCGCCAATTCGCCCGGCTGGGCCTTGAGCCGCCCGAGAATACATGGACGCACCGTATCGAGACCCCTGTCTCCCTCAAGGCTGCCTGCAAGGCCGCCGTCGCGGCCGAAATCGAGAATGCCGCGATGTATGACCGCCTGCTGGCGGTTGTCGACGATCCGCTCGTCCGCGAGGTCCTGAAAACCTGCAGGACGCCTCGCAAAACCGGCACCTGCCCGCCTTCCGGCGCTGCGTGGAGCGGTTAAAGGGATAGAAGCAGGTGAATACGATCCGCCCGTCTTTCCGTCCCTTCGCCGTACCCGCCGCATTGAGGAACTAGCGTTCCCGCACTGGAACGGCGCCCGGATCAGGAATGAGCGCTCCTTCTATGATACGGCCATAGCCGGGACGGAGGTTTAGGGGGCTTGGTAACTGTCTGCTAAATCTGGAGTTAGCTCTCCCCTCGACAACAGCGGACTGAATTACCTGAGTGGCTTAGCCCATACGGTGCAGGGCACAGATTTTGTTGCCCGATGGATCCCGCAGATAGGCAAGATAAAGATTACCGGCGACCCCTTCGCGAACCCCGGGAGGATCCTCGCAGGTCGCGCCGCCATTTGCCAGACCGGCGGCATGCCACCTGTCCGCTGCCGCCGGGTCGGATGCCAAAAAACCGATCGTGCTGCCGTTGCCGCGACAGGCAGGCTCCCCGTCGATAGGTTTGCTGATCGAGAAGACGCCCGTTGGGGTGCGGTAGAAATACCGCCTTTTCGCGTCCATCACGCCGGGCTTATGCCCGAGTGCGCCAAGGACGGCGTCGTAAAAGACTCTTGATGCCTCCACATCATTCGCGCCAACCATAATATGACTAAACATTCTAACTCCTGATCATGATGTATGTGAAAATGGCCTGTTCGGCGGTCATGTTATCCTGAGTACGGGCCGAATACAAACAACAACCCATCCGGCGATATTAAAACCCGCATTATCCGCTGGCGCCGAGGGGGCGCCCCAATGCCCTGGCGCAACTGGGCCGTCTGGAAGAGGCCCGCGCCGCCCGCCCAGACTTTCCTCGTCGGCGGCGACCGTAACCGAACGCCTCGACTATGATACTTGGGCGGTATCGTTCTGTATCGTATCATGGTAAATGCATATCGTTTCAACATGATAACATGCCCGAAGGAGTCCACTAACAGTGAAATGTCTGCGCATTTATGCCACGCCGGACGGGGAATCGCATTTCGACGAGATTGAATTACCGACGCATAAAGTGCCGGTCCACCCCGAGGCCACGCCGTTCGATGTAACGGGGAGCTATCCGGCGTCGCGCGTCCGCATTACCCGCATCCCGGCGGGGATGCGCGAGGTCAGTTGGCACACCGTCCCTGATCGCGTGCTCACCGTGAGACTGGAGGGCTCCGTCGAATACGAGACGAGTGACGGTGAGATCCGGAAGGTTGCTGCGGGCGAATTCGCTCTCATCGAAGACACCCATGGCAAAGGCCATCTCTCCCGTCATTCGCCTGACTCTCAACTCGTTCTCTGGATTTCCCTGCCAAACGGTCTGGATGAACCGCTGTAGTCATGGTGTGGGCGCGCCCGGCGCCGCGCGGCTTACCCGCGTCTACGATTTCGGCTGGGCAAAACGGGGGGAGGGTTCGCGCATCGTGTCTTTCAGCGCAAGCGGCGAGAAGGAATTCCAACGGCTGTTTCCGGTTCAACGGCGACAGGATTAGAAACGGAAGTTCCCAGAGTTCAAATTTCCGTAGTATAAAAGGTTAGAAACAACCTAACGCGGGCCTTGAAGACGGAGGTATTGTAATAATGAATACCGTTGAAATTGTAGAATTTCAAAGAAGGCAAAGAATTGTTGTGGCAAAAATTGGAGCATTTTTATCATGCTTAGAAAAATTTTCTGACTTTCTAGGTTCCTCTACCAATGAGGAAAGTGAAATTAAAGAGGTTAGAAAACTCCAGCCGATAGTTGGAGAGTTTTTGGCAAGTGGAGATTATATACATTCTTTTCTTACCAATTATCATTACGGTGCATATTCTGGTCCCATCCTATCTTCGGCAAGTAAAATTTCAAATATCATAACTACACAAACACTACCTAGGCTCAGGACTCATTAATTGAGCCAGAAGATGACGGTAGCTGCGATAGCGATGGCAGACAAGAAGGTGTGAGCGCAGCGATCATAGCGTGTGTGGATGCGCCGCCAGTCCTTGAGCCTGCTGAACATATTTTCGAC
>JAIOYL010000126.1 GCA_021741195.1 Sneathiella sp.
ATAAACCATCTCTCCATCGTAAAAGACCGCAAAGGAGGTCGATCCGCCCCCCATGTCAATCACGGTGACGCCAAGATCCATTTCATCCTCGACAAGGCTGGCAAGACCGGAGGCATATGGGGCGGAAACCATACCGGCAACACCCAGGTGGCATCTCTCGACGCAGTTGGCAAGATTACGCATGTGGCTGTTCTGCAGTGATACCATATGCATGCTGATACCGAGCGTCTCGCCATACATCCCGCGCGGATCCCGAATGCCGCGATTACCGTCAACCGTATATCCAACGGGCAGCGCATGGATCACGGTCCGGCCCTCGGGCTGATAACTCGCACGGGCTTCCTTCAGGGTTCTCTGCAGATCCTTCTCGTTGATTTCCTGCCCGCCGATCGACATTTCGACATCGACGGTTTGCGACGCGGGTTTACCGGCGGACACCCCGAGATATACTTCGCGTATAGTTTCCCCGGCCATGCGCTCAGCGGCGTCGACGGCGGACCGGATGGCTTCTTCCGCCATTTCCATATTGGTGATGCCGCCCGCGCGCAAGCCCCGTGACACCTGATGACCAATCCCTGTCACCCGCAGGCGGCCGGCCTCTTCCAGAGCGACAAAGCAGCATACTTTTGTCGAGCCGACATCCAGTGCGGCCAAAGGTCCGTTACGTCCTGCTGCCATTAGCTTTCCATCAGCTCCATCTACTGTTCAATCCACATTTCGTCATCACTCGTCATGTCTCGTTTCCGGCCAGACGCCGAAGCTTTGCGGCTTCCGGATTTAACCGGACATACATTCTGTCACTGGCGCGCAGGTCGACGGCGACAACGTCCTTGTCGAGAATGTCCTGTTCCATCTGAACCTGATAAAGCTGCCTCCAGGCCTGCAAAGCTCCTTTTTCCGGAAGCAGGACTGTGACATTACTGTCAAACTCCAGATTCCAGCGACGATCCCGGATCCGGACTGCATTTTGAAGTCGGGTGAAGAGTTCCGGCGTTTGCGACAACATGTCAAAAAGCTCCGCCGCATGAACGTTGGCACCCGGGCCGACGACCTTGGGAAGATAGCGAAACTCCGCCTTCTCCTTTTTAGTCACCACGGCGCCGGTTCTGTCAATCACGCCGGTTTCACCGCCAATCTGCCATCTCGCGTAGGGCCGCCTTTCCTTGATTTCGATGAACAGCTCGTCCGGGAAACGGCGCATGACCGATGCGGATTCAATCCATCCCAGTGTTTCCAGCCTTTCGCGGGCATCTTCAGGGTCTACCCCGAGAATACTGTCACCCCGTTTCACATCCAGCACCTTGAGAATTTCATCCGGCGACGCCTTGTCCCGCCCTACGATGCTTATTTCCTGAACCGTCAGCCCGAAAGCTGAAGCCAGCTTTTGCTGCTGCTCATCAATCCATTCAGAGCTTTTCTGCAATACTTCCTCTCTGATCAGGAAATTGCTGAGGCCGCCGATCAAGGCGGCAGCGACCAGAACGCCCGCGCAGACGAGGGCCGGTTTCCGCCAACCGGGAACAGGCTTGCGCCGCCCTGTCCGGCGCGGCTTGTCGCTCTTGAAAGAGGCGCTCACGCGATCCGTAAACTGAACAGTCAGCCCGCCAATCCGCGACAGGGTTTCCCGTGAAGAAAAACGCGGCTCGGCTTTCTGTCTGCTCGCCTTTTTCTTAAGGGCGCCGCCCCTTCGCATCCCCTTGGCAGAAGACTTCTTGGAGCGAACCGGCGGAATGACCCGGTCTTCCTTGTCAATTGTTAGCGGTCGCATGATGCATCCTCCACGATCCAGCGCACGAGCTCTTCGAATGTGATTCCTGAATGCCCGGCGATTTCCGGCACAAGGCTAAGCGACGTCATGCCGGGTTGAGTATTGGTTTCCAACGTATAGAATTTACCGGAACCTTCGCCGGTGTCATCAAAGCGAAAGTCACTCCGGCTGACGCCCCGGCACCCAAGCGTCTGGTGCGCGAGCAAACCAAGACGCAGTGCCTCCGCATAGTCCTCAGTGGAAAGCGGCGCCGGCATCAAATGCTCCGCCTTGCCGGAGGTGTATTTTGCTTCGTAATCGTAAAAGCGGCCGAGCGGCCTGATTTCAACAGCACCTAGCGCTTCATCTCCCATAACGGCGACCTGTATTTCCCGGCCCGGAATATAAGTTTCGATCATCACCTTATCGCCAAAGGTCCAGGGCAGGTCACGCAAGCTCATATTCTCGCCTTCGAGAATAATCGTAACGCCGACGCTGGAGCCTTCATTGAGCGGCTTGATAACAAATGGCTTCGGATAGGTTGCCCCGTCGAGAATTTCTTTCCGCGTGAATATCCTGCCATCCGCAAGCGGCATACCGGCCGCCTTGAACAATGCCTTGGCAACAGGCTTGTCCATTGCGAGAGCCGAGGCCAGCACCCCCGAATGGGTGTAAGGGATGCCCATAATCTCGAGCAATCCCTGAATGTACCCGTCTTCGCCGTAGCGCCCGTGCAATGCGTTGAAGCAAACATCCGGCCTTATTTCGGCAAGCGTCGTCGCGATATTGCGGCCAACGTCAACAGGCGTTACCAGATAGCCGCATTTTTTAAGCGCCTCGGTGCAGGCGAGGCCACTATTCATCGACACTTCGCGTTCGGCGGACCAACCACCCATTAAAACGGCGACGTGTTTCATGGCGTCCTTCCTTCCCCTGATTTTTTTGCATCCCCTAGACGCACAATTTCCCAGCGCAGCAGCGTGTCATGCTTGGCGAAGACGCGCTGGCGCAACTCCTCGCCCACCGCTTCAAGATCAGCCGCACAGGCATGCCCCTTATTGATAAGAAAATTGCAGTGCTTGTCCGACACCATCGCACCACCAATTGTCAGGCCACGTCCGCCGACATCTTCGATCAATTCCCAGGCCTTCTTGCCGGGAGGATTGGCGAAGGTCGATCCGCCAGTCCGGCTTCTGACGGGCTGGCTTTCCTCACGATTGCGCGAGATATCGGCCATTCGGCCTAGAATCTCCTCCCGATCACCGGGCGAAAGCCGGAAGGTTGCCTGCGTGAAAATCCAGTCTTTCGGAATATCCGAATGGCGATAGGAAAAGCTCATCTCCTTCAGGCCAAGCTCATGACGGCGCCCCTCGCGGTCATAGGCAACAGCAGAGAGAAAAATATCGGAGATGTCCGCGCCGTAGGCGCCCGCGTTCATACGGAGCGCGCCGCCAATGCTTCCCGGGATACCGCTTAAGAATTCCGCGCCTTCCAGACCAGCGTCGGCAGCATATCGTGCGACATTGCCATCCAGTGCGCCCGCCCCGACTGTCAATTTGTCACCGTCCACCATCATTTTCGTGAAATGCCGACCGAGGCGAATGACGACGCCGCGAACCCCGGCATCCCTCACAAGCAGGTTTGAGCCAACCCCGATGGCGAAGACGGCTATATCTTCGGGCAGATTTTTCAGAAAATCCGCCAAATCATCCTCATCCTCTGGTTTAAATAGGATATCGGCAGGGCCGCCCACCTGGAACCAGGTGACCTTGTCGAGTTCAACATTCTCGCGCAAACGTCCTCGAACCGTCGGCATCCGGTCAATCATTTTATTGGAAAGAGGGGTCATGTCGTTCATCCTTCCCCTTCCTTGACCTTCAGCGCCTGCAGTTCTCCCGGCAGGGCATTCGCCCAGGCTGAAATAGACCCTGCGCCAAGACAGACAACGACATCCCCGGGACTGGTGTTGGCTTTCACCAGCGCCGCCAGATGCTCCGGCCCATGCAGCGAAAGCACATGCCTGTGCCCTCTTGCTCTTAGTCCCTCGACGAAATGCTCGCGGTCAATTCCCGGGATCGGCGCTTCTCCGGCAGCATAAATATCGGCGACGACGACGATATCCGCGTCATTGAAGCAAGTGCAGAATTCCTCAAACAGGTCATGCAGCCGGGAATAGCGGTGCGGCTGGACCACGGCAATAATCTTGTTGCTGTAGGCTTGACGCGCCGCGGACAGGACCGAGGCGATTTCAACGGGGTGATGGCCGTAATCGTCGATGACGGCGACCCCGTTCACTTCGCCGGTTTTTGTAAAGCGCCGCTTGACACCGCCAAAATTGCGCAACCCCCGCTTCAGGTCCGTCTCCTCGAACCCCATTTCCTTGCCGACGGCAATCGCCGCCACCGCGTTCAGCACGTTATGAGTGCCCGGCATGGGCAATTCGAACCCCTTCATCAGGCGGGTATCGCCATCGACCCGATCGCTAACCGCCACATCGAAGCGCGCGCGCCCGTCCTCAAAGCGGATATCGACCGCGCGATAATCGGCTTGCGGCGATTTGCCGTAAGAGACGAGACGGCGATCGGAAATTCTGCCTATCAACGCCTGAACCTCGGGATGATCAATACAGACGGCGGCAAATCCATAGAACGGGATATTCTGCACGAAGGTCTGGAAAGCATCACGGACACCATCAAAATCACCGTAAAAATCGAGATGTTCCGGATCGATGTTGGTAACGACGGCAATCGTTGCCGGTAACTTGACGAAGCTGCCATCGGATTCGTCGGCCTCGACAACCATCCAGTCGCCCTTGCCGAGCCGCGCGTTGGTGCCGTAGGCATTGATGATGCCGCCATTGATCACGGTCGGCTCCATCCCCGCCGCGTCGAGGAGGCAGGCCAGCATCGACGTCGTTGTCGTTTTACCGTGGGTGCCGCCAACGGCGATCGCCCATTTGAGCCGCATCAGTTCCGCCAGCATCTCGGCGCGGCGCACAACGGGAATCAAATGCGCCCGGGCTTCACGCACTTCGGGATTATCCGCCTTAACAGCGGACGAGATAACAACCACTCTGGAGTCACCAAGGTTTTTCGCGTCATGCCCGACATGTACGGTTATGCCGAGCCCGCGCAGCCGCTCTACGTTCGCGTTGGCGGCAAGGTCAGACCCCTGAACCTCGTAGCCGAGATTATGCATGACTTCGGCAATACCGCTCATCCCGATCCCGCCGATGCCGACGAAATGAACGAGGCCCATATCAAGCGGAAGTGCCCTCATGCTGCAGCCTTTCCGGAACTCTTGTTGTTGTCATTGTTGGCGGGAACGAAGCGTTCCACCAGATCGGCAAGCTTCTCCGCCGCATGTATTTCGCCAAGGCTCGACGCCGCGCCCGCCATCACCGACAGGCAGTCGGGATGCTGCAACAGGTACGTCAGTTGCCGACCTACTTCCTCGACGGTGAAATTATCCTGCAATATGAGACGGGCGGCACCGCGCGCCACCGCGTTCTCGCCGTTTTTCCGCTGATGATCATCCATGGCGTACTTGTAGGGAACCAAAAGCGACGGGCGACCCGCGACTGTCAGTTCCGAGAGCGTAGAGGCACCTGAGCGTGTGATCGCCAGATGGCAATCGCGCAGCAGATCGGCGACATTTTCAAAAAAGCTGGCGAGATTTGCGTCGATTGATGCTTCTGCATAGAGGGCGCGGACCTTCTCTAGGTCCTCCGCCCGGCACTGCTGCGTCACATGGAGGCGCGACTTCAGATCGACCGGCAAGGCTATAAGCGCGGCGGGCATAATTTCGGAGAGGATCGTCGCCCCCTGGCTGCCGCCCAAGATCAGCAGATTGATCGGCCCTTCGGCGACCGGGCTTGTATAGGTCGTTCCGAACAAGGGCAATATCGCGCGCCGGACCGGATTTCCGGTATATATCATCTTGCCCGCGATATCCTCGTCCGGGCTTTCCGTATGATCAAAGGAGGTCGCGATGATCCGCGCATATCCGGCAAGGAGTTTATTCACACGGCCAAGCACCGCATTTTGCTCATGCAGGAGGAGCGGAATACCAAGACTGGCCGCAGCCGCAGACGGCGGCATGGAGGGATATCCGCCAAATCCGATCACGGCTATCGGCTTGAGACGGCGCAGAATGCTCCGGGACTGGAAAAACCCAAGAGTGAGCGCAATGACCGCCTTTACTTTACCGGTAATCCCGGGAACCGAAGGCGATCCTGATTTCACGGTTATTACCTGAACGCCCGGAAACAGTTCATCATATTTTTCGCCGCGGCCGTCCGTCATCAACGTTACATCAAAGCCGCGAGCGTTTAGTTCTTCAGCAAGGGCGCGGGCCGGAAAAATATGGCCACCTGTTCCCCCGCTTGCCAGAACGATATGTTTCTTTGAGCCGGTCATCTAAGCTCCCCGGTTCCAACACGGTGGCGGCTGAGGGCGAGCAGCATTCCCATCAAAAGCGCCAGCGCAAACATCGACGAGCCACCATAGGAGATAAAGGGCAGCGTCATGCCTTTCGTCGGCATCAGCCGTAAATTCACGCCGATATTGATCACCGCCTGCAACCCGAACTGGGTCAGCAATCCGGCCGCCGCGAGGACAACAAAGAAATTCTTCTCCTCAAGTAGCCGGCTGAATCCGCGAAGGACAATAAAGGCGAATAGAGCGACAACAACCAGGCAAATCACAACGCCGAACTCTTCCCCGAGAACGGCAAAAATGAAATCCGTATGCGCATCCGGCAACTGTGTTTTGACGGACCCATCACCGGGCCCGACGCCAAAGAAGCCCCCCGTCTGAAAAGCTTCCATGGCGCGCTCGATCTGGTAATTTCCGCCGCCAGAAGGATCCATGAACCGGTCTACGCGGCTGGCGACATGCGGAAATAGGCTATAGGCTCCTGCGGCGCTCACGATCGCGAACACAACGAACAAAACAACCCACAGGATCGGCAGGCCGGCAAGGAAAAACTGGGCGAACCATACGGCGCAGATAACCAGCGTCATGCCGACATCTGGCTGCAACAAAAGAAGGGTGACAACGAAGGCAAAGAGGCCCATGGAAATCAGGTTGCCCGGTATCTCGTCGCTCCTGCGCTGCTCGGCGAACATCCACGCGGCGACAACCGCAAAAGACGGTTTGAGGAATTCGGTCGGCTGCAGCGTGAAACTACCAAACTGCAACCAGCGATGGGCACCCTTGACTTCCGGACCGGCAAGCAAAGTTGCGATGGTCAGAAGTGAGAAAACACAGAAACTGACGACGGCGAGCCGCCTGATCCAGAGAGGGGACAGCAGGGAAATCAGGAAGATGATTATGGCCGCCATT
Organism: Sneathiella sp.; assembly: GCA_021741195.1. Lineage (GTDB taxonomy): Bacteria > Pseudomonadota > Alphaproteobacteria > Sneathiellales > Sneathiellaceae > Sneathiella. Next base: position 7,093 of record JAIOYL010000126.1, read on the forward strand.
GGCAAATACATGAACTGTCGGCGGACGAAATGAAAACTGTCAAGGTGAAGACGGGCAGCGATGGCGGGGCTTGCCGCCAAAACCATGACGCCGCCGATAATGACCAGGACAAAGACGGCCGCCAGGGTCAGCCGATCAACGGTCCACCACCAGTTACCGACAACGGAACGGTCAATGCGGGTAAAGGTCGTCATTGCGCCTCCGATATCAGATGAATAACCGCCTCGCGAAAGGCATCGCCGCGCGCTTCGAAACTCGTAAACTGATCAAAGCTTGCCGCAGCGGGAGAGAGAAGAACGACTGCTGGCTTTTGATCTTTTAGCGCCGCTGCCGCCGCGCGCTCCGTTGCTTGTACAAGGCTTTCGCATTTGGTAAACGGAACATGCCCGGTCAATGTTGCGGCGAAATTATCTTTCGCCTCGCCAATAAGAAAGGCATGGGCAATCCGGTCGAAATGCGGCGCAAGAGGGGTAATGCCGCCTGCTTTCTCGCGCCCTCCGGCAATCCAGTAGATATTCTCGAAACTCGTCAGCGCCTTTTCTGCCGCCTCCGCATTGGTGGCTTTGGAATCGTTGACGAATGCCACCTGGCCGATTGTACCGACGGGCTCCATCCGATGCGCAAGCCCGCCGAAAGAAGTGAGCCCGGCTTTGATTTCCTCAGCTGTCAGTCCCATGGAACTCGCCACGGCCACAGCGGCCGCCGCATTCTGCCAGTTGTGACGGCCCCGCAAGGACGCAATGCTTGAGATATCCATCGTCCAAGATTGATCGCTTCGGGAATGATCCTTGAGAAGGCCGTCAATTACACTCACGCCGCCGGCAACGTCCTGTTTTGTCGAAATCGGCACGATCCGGGCCATGCCGTGGATCGCGATACAGGTCGCAATATTGTCACAGAGCGGATCATCAATATTGATCACGGCGACGCCCGCCTCTGTCTGTTTTTGGAAAATACGGCGCTTGACAGTTGCATATCCGGCCATGTCGCCATGTCTGTCCAGATGATCCGGCGTGATGTTGAGCAGTACGGCAACGTCCGCCTGCCAGGAGGGCGTGAGATCGAGCTGGTAGGAGGAAAGCTCGAGAACATAGATTCCCTCCTCATCCAGCTCCGGCAAATCCATCACGGGTGTCCCTATATTTCCGCCCTGCGCCACACTCCGTCCCGCGGATTTAAGCAAATGATAAACCAGCGCCGTGGTGGTCGACTTCCCATTCGTGCCGGTAATCCCGATCAGCCGCCCGGCTTTTTTCTCTTTCAGAAACACTTCAACATCGCCAATGACCTCAGCGCCGGCCCTTTTTGCCATCTCGACAACCGGATGCGGTGCCGGGTGGGTAAGCGGCACGCCCGGGCTTAAGACCAATGCATCCGTCCGTGGCCATCCCTCTGCTATCAAATCCCGTAAGCTAAGTCCTTCGTCCATCGCCGCCTTGCGGCGTATTTCGCTATCATCCCAGACAAAAACATGAGCTTCGCCAATTTTAAGCTGGCGCGCGGTCGCCATGCCGCTTTTACCGAGACCGAAGACGGCAACGTTTTTATGCTGATATGCGTGGCTTTGCATCATTCCCCTACCTCAGTTTCAGCGATGCGAGGCCAACAAGTGCGAGGATGACGGCGATGATCCAGAAACGGATGACAATCGTCGGCTCCGCCCAGCCTTTCTGCTCGAAATGATGGTGAAGCGGCGCCATGCGGAAGACCCGCTTTCCCGTCAGCTTGAACGAGGCAACCTGGACAATCACGGAAACAGTCTCCAGCACGAACAGGCCGCCAATGATGGCGAGAACGATTTCATGGTGGGTCACCAGGCTGACGGAGCCGAGGGCCCCGCCCATCGCCAGCGACCCTGTGTCCCCCATGAAGACCATGGCGGGTGGCGCGTTGAACCAGAGAAAACCGAGGCTGGCGCCGATCAGTGCGCCGCAGAAAACGGTAAGCTCGCCCGCTCCCGACACATTCTGTATCTGCAGGTAGTTTGAAAACACCGTATTACCGACGAGATAGGCAATCAGCGCAAAAGAGGCAGCCGCGATCATCACCGGCACAATCGCGAGTCCGTCGAGCCCATCCGTGAGGTTGACGGCGTTCCCGGCACCCACTGTCACCAGCATGGCAAAGGGCAGATAAAACCACCCGAGATGAATGAGGGCGTTTTTCAGGAACGGAATAGTCAGAACAGCGGAAATATCCGAAGACGAGCTTTTCATAATCACATATCCGGCTATACCGGCGATGGCGATTTCCAGCAAAAGCTTCAGCTTGCCGGGAAGACCCTTGGTATTGTGGCGGCTGACTTTCAGGTAGTCGTCGGCGAAACCGATCGCCCCGAACCCGAGCGTAACCAGCAGCACGACCCAGACGTAGGTGTTCTTCAAATCCGCCCAAAGCAACGTGCTGATCGCAAGCGCGATCAGGATAAGAAAACCGCCCATGGTTGGCGTTCCCTGTTTGGCAACAATATGAGTTTGCGGCCCGTCATCGCGGATCGGCTGGCCCCGATGCTGTTTGCTCTTGAGCCAGCGAATTATGGCGGGACCACAAATGAAGCTGATCAGGAGTGCCGTCATCACTGCGCCGCCGGTCCGGAACGTCAAATACCGGAACAGGTTAAAAAGCGTGACATCTTCTGCGAGCGGAAAAAGGAGATTATAAAGCATCAGCGTCCCCCATTTTCATTGGCCGCCGCGACGACCGGCTTACGTTCAAGCAGGGCGTTAAGCGGGATGCTCATTTTACTGCCGAGCGACCCCTTGACGAGAACGATGTCACCGGCGCCAACCGTCGCCAAAAGGGGATTGATCAACAGATCCGACGTCGCTTCATGATGAGTGACGACACTGCTGGGCATGGATTTCACCAATTGCGCCATATTCGGACCACAGGCAAAAAGATGCGAGACACCCGCCGTGCAGACATCATCTTTCAGGCTCTGGTGTATATCGGCGGACTTTTCGCCAAGCTCGAGCATGTCGCCCAGCACCGCCATGCGCCGCCCTTTGCCGTCGGGGTACAGATTGCTCAGCACTTTCAGGGAGGCCCGCATGGAAGCTGGACTCGCATTATAGCTGTCATCAACCACCATATAGCTGCCGCCCTGACAGGGAACCATGTGCCGCGCGCCGCGACCCTTGGGCGACGTGAGGTCATGAAGGGAAGCCGCCGCGCGCTCGATATCCGCGCCAAGCTCACTGACCGCGCCAAGGACGCCGAGGATATTGCTCACCCAATGGCGACCCGGAACACCAAGACGGAAAAACACGTCATGGGAGGCAATAGAGACGGCGACGTCACTGTGATCAGGATAAAGCGTAAAATCGGTCAGCCTGATATCGGCTTCCGACTTCTCGCCAAAGGTCAATATCCGCGAGATTCCGGCGTTGGCGGCGATACTCTTGAGAAGACCGCCATAACTGTTGTCGCCATTGAGAATAACCGAGCCGCTGGGTGTAAGACCTTCAAATATTTCGGCCTTGGCGCGTGCAATTGCCTCAACATCCGAGAAAAATTCAAGATGTACGGCCTCGATCGTCGTGATAAGGACGACATGCGGGCGCACCATCCTTGACAAGGGTCCAAGCTCTCCTGGATGGTTCATGCCGAGTTCAAAGACGGCGAATTTTGTATCTCGAGGCATTCTGGAGAGCGACAGCGGGACGCCCCAGTGATTGTTGAAACTGCCAACGCTTGCATGGGTCTTTCCTTG
>JAIOYL010000127.1 GCA_021741195.1 Sneathiella sp.
GCCGACCAGCGGTCCGATAAAGGCGGAGACGCCCCATAACGTCCCGATGGCCCCCATGGCGCGCGCGGTCAGGCGGCGCGGGAAAAGCGTTCCGACGGCGACAAAGGCCATGGCCATCAGGCCGCCGCCGCCAAGCCCCTGAAACAGGCGCCCGGCGAGGACGACCCACATTTGGGGCGCCATGGCGCTGATCACGCAGCCAATGCCGAACAGGAGCGCGGCCAGCGTCATCGGCCCGCGCAGGCCATATTGCAGGGCGAGCAGGCCGCTGGAGGCGCCGGCGACGATGGAGCCAATCCCGTAGAGCGCCACGGTCCAGGAAATCAGGTCCGCCCGGCCAAGATCGTCGACGATTGCCGGGATCATGGTCGCGACCAGCAGGCTGTCCGCCGCATGAAGCCATATCCCGAGGCAGACCAGCGCCAGTGGCAACCCGTATTGGCGGTTGAGAATTTCATTCCAGCGCACCGCTTCGGCGCTATGGCTGTCCGTCATTGAAAAGGCCCTGTTCGGATTATTATTTTTTGGACGTCAGAAAGTGCCTATTTTATATAATAATTTCGGAAAACAAACAAATTGCAAAACCTGCCGAAGGCCGGAGCAAAGAACTGCCGGACCCTATATCAGCCCGGCTGATTTATTTTCTTCATAAAAATAAATTGCGGGTCTATAGTATATTGCGTTAATCAAACTGTCGGTTATTTGCGCGGCAATTGCGCTATAGTATGAAAAGGGAACTCGGTAAGGTTTCTGTAAGTGTTGGGAACCAAAGCCAAGGCCGCCTCGCGACTGTAGATGGATAGCGACTGTTCATAATCCACTGGCATTTTAATGCTGGGAAGGAGAACACAAGCAGCGACCCGTAAGCCAGGAGACCTGCCGATAGTTTTGGGTCCATCAGGCCGCCGAAGGAGCGGTTCAAGGAGAGAAATAATGATATCAGCTTCGACAAGCCAAGTTACCACACAGGTCAACGCCCGCACAATCGCGGCCTTCGTGTTTCTGATTGGAGCCAGTCTGGTTTTCCTGACCGGATTTGCGCCTTCGGCCACATTGCATAATGCCGCACATGATTCCCGGCACACATTATCCTTTCCCTGCCACTAGGGAGTAAATCATGCTTATGCGGTTTTTATGGGCCGGCCTGATGGCCGGGCTGCTCGCTGGCGTGCCCGCAGCGGCAATCCAGCATTTCACGACAACCCCTCTCATTATCCACGCTGAAATGTATGAGCATGCAGAGCATTCCGATCATGCGGCCCTGGAGGGCGCTGCCGGGATGCAGGATGGTAAAGTCATGCCGGCCGGATACATTCTGGCCCATGGGCCAGCTGCAGAAGAGGCGTCCGGTGAATGGGCGCCGGATGACGGGCTGGAGCGGACCTTCTACACCTCAATCGCCACCGTTATCACGGCCATCGGCTACGCCTTCATGCTGCTTGCCGCCATGTTCCTTGCGAAAAGCGAGATCACGCCCAGAACCGGGCTGCTCTGGGGCCTGGCGGGATTTGCGGCGGCAGGCCTCGCCCCCAGTCTCGGTCTCAGCCCGGAACTTCCGGGTTCGGCGGCGGCGGGACTGCTCTCCCGCCAGATCTGGTGGACCACGACAGTTGTCACGACAGCTGGCGGGCTCTGGTTGATCCTGCGGGTATCATCGCCGCTTGCGATTATTGTCGGTGTTGTGCTGATGGTTGTGCCGCATCTCATCGGGGCGCCGCATCCGGAGGTGATGACAAGCGAGGTTCCATCCGAACTTGCGGCCCATTTTGCCGCCAGCTCCCTCGTGCTGCATGCCATCGTCTGGGCGCTTGCAGGAGTGGCCGCCGGATTTATGTGGCAGCGCGGGGAGACGCCCGCTGAGCTCTAGCCAGGTAACCGTCTTCGTCTGCACAAGCTGTGGCCAGTTGACAGAACCGGGGTCATCGGAGATCACCGATGGCCAGCGGCTTTTTTCAGAGCTGAGCGCAAAGGCAAAGCCGTTCCCCGGCATCACCATTGCGGAAGTCGACTGTCTCGCCGTTTGCGATACCCCGGTGGTTATTGCCTTCACCGCACAAGATAAATGGTCCTATGTGATTGGCGCCGCCAATCCCGAGACGGATGCATGCGATATCCTCTCCGTGGCGCAGGCGATCGCCGCCTCGCCCCACGGGATTCCCGCCATGGCGGACCGTCCCCAATTTTTTCGAAAAGGCGTGATTTCGCGCGCACCGCCGACCCCGTCTGGCAAGACACCGGAGAACTAGCGACGCGCAAGACCTGGGGCCCTGACCCTAGTCTTCAAGCATGCGCTTTAACAGCTCGATATCCTCTGACAAGGACAGGTCATTTTCACAGAGCTCATCGATTTTGCGGACCGCGTGCATGACCGTGGTGTGGTCGCGGCCGCCGAATTTACGTCCGATCTCGGGAAGCGAGCGCGTGGTCAGGTGCTTGGCAAGATACATCGCAACCTGCCGTGGCCTTGCAACAGCGCGGGCGCGGCGGGCGGAATGCATGTCCGACATGCGGATGTTGAAATGCTCCGCCACCCGTTTCTGGATTTCCTCGATGGTGATCCGCCGGTCATTGGCCCGCAGGAGATCGCGCAGGACCTCCTGTGTGCTTTCCAGCGTCACCGAGCGGCCGACGAGATCGGAATAGGCCAGAACGCGGTTGAGCGCGCCTTCCAGCTCACGCACGTTGGAGGTGATCCGATGGGCGAGAAATTCGAGAATACGCGACTCGATCGTGATCTTTGCCTGCTCGACCTTGGATTGCAGGATACCGAGACGCAGCTCATAGTCGGTTGGATGAATATCGGCGACAAGTCCCCAGCCAAGCCGGGAGCGCATCCGCTCCTCCATGCCTTCCAGATCCGTCGGCGAACGGTCACCGGAGATGATAATCTGGTGATTCTGGTCAACCAGAGCATTGAACGTATGGAAGAATTCTTCCTGGGTGCTGTCCTTGCCCGCGATAAACTGCACGTCATCGATCATCAGGACATCGACAGAGCGGAACTGGTCCTTGAAATTCATGGTGTCCTTGAAACGGAGCGCCCGGATAAACCGGTACATGAATTTTTCAGCCGACAGATACAATACTTTCTTTTCCGGACTGTTAGCGGCGATGGCATGGCCGATGGCATGCATCAGATGGGTCTTGCCGAGCCCGACACCGCCATAAAGATAGAGCGGATTGAACGGCACGGAGTCCCCTGCATCGGAAACGCGGCGGGCGGCGGCATGGGCAAGCTCGTTGGATTTGCCGACAACGAAATTCTCGAAGGTGAAACGCGGATCGAGCGGCGCCATAAGTGACGGTTGCGGGCTGGCTGTCTCAGCCACGACCGGTTTCGCCGCCTCAAAAGGCGCAGTCACCTCGCCCAGGCCAATGATGGCTTTGCGGGTACCCCCATTTTTCTTGTCCAGTGGTTTGACCTGGATATCAATGGACTGGACCTTCGTATCCTCCGTGCACCAGAGCTGGCGGATTCGGTTGGCATAGTTATTGATCACCCAGTCGCGCAAGAACCGTGTCGGAAGGGTCATGCTGACATGACCGTTGTCGATTTTTTCAAGCTCGATATTCTTCAGCCAGGAATTGAAGGTTGCGTCACCAAACTCAGCGCGGAGCCTGTCCCTCACGCGCCCCCAACTGTCATGGCTTGCCGGTGTCATTGCCGCCCCTGCTCGTGAACCTGTCATTTCAGCTTTGTTTCCATTTCAGACCGGCAGCCTTCCAGCCGCCAATGCGGCCGCGGTGACCCTCTGGATCAAGGCCGCCTTCAAATCCATCGAGGACATTAAAGCTGTTCATATATCCGGCGCGGGTCGCCGCCTCGGCCGCTGCGATGGAGCGGACACCGGAACGGCAGAGAAAAATCACCGGCGCTGTCTTGTCGGGATGGATCGCTGCAAGCTCGTCGATGAAATTGAGGTTTTTCGACATATCGGGAAACAGAACCCAGGAAACAGGCTGGACGGACTTGCCAAGGGACGAGAGGTCAGGAAGGCCGACATAGGCCCATTCGGCGTTGGTGCGAACATCAATCAGAACAGCATCCGGATTACTTGCCAGCATGTCCCAGGTTTCCTGAACCGTGATATCCCCGGCATATGTGCCTGCCGCGCTGGACATTCCCCCGTTTGTCATCCACAAATTTCCTCTAGTCTCGTTATGTCAAATCGTCGTTCATCGAGATGTGAACGGCTCTGATTAAAGATTTTCCGGAAAGCGCTCCCCCACGAACCACCCTCTCACCAAACGCTACGCCTGTACTGTTTTTAATCCTGAACTGTTGCTTCCCACAGCCTTTCCCCAGAGGCAATTATGCCCCGGAATCACCTCTCAGCTATTGAGATTGAGGATTGATGTGTGCTCCCAGTCGACGGAGATTAGTCCGATCCATTGCCGCCATGCAAGGGAGTGCAGACGGGATTTGTGAAAATAAACTGACCAATTGATCAAAGAAAATCTTGACCTACAAGATATGGTAATCGCTTCCACAGAGGCCGCTTTAACTGGTAAAAATACAGGATCAAACCGCCTGTAAATTACGACCGAAACTTGCAAAAGCGCGCAAAAAAAGCCGCGATCCGATAGCGGATGCGGCTTGATTCTCTGGCGGCTTCTCGCTTAGGCGGAGAGCGCTTTCACTTGGGCGTTCAGGCGCGAAATTTTGCGCGAAGCCGTGTTCTTTTTGTAGATGCCCTTGGTGACGCCGCGCGTCAGTTCGGACTGGGCAACCCGCAAGGCTTCATTCGCCTTCGCCTGATCGCCTTCACCCACGGCCAATTCGACCTTTTTCACAAAGGTGCGGATACGGCTGCGACGGGCCCGGTTACGTTCGGTCCGGGTGTCTGTTTGCCGGATACGCTTGAGTGCAGATTTATGATGCGCCATGACAATCCTGTCTTTTTGCTTCGAAATTAGGAAGCCGGGTTATAACCAGCGGGAAATACGCCGTCAACAGAAGAATACCTATTGCGGTTCGGAAATCGAAAAATTCCGGTATTTTAGCGATCAGAGGTGAATTTCGCCGGGTTTCCAGCCCCTTTTAGCGGTTTTTGAATTCCGGCGTGCGCTTCTCGGCGAAAGCCGACATCCCTTCCTTCTGGTCTTCCGTCGAGAAAGTCGAATGGAAAATGCGTCTTTCGAACATGATTCCCTCGCGCAATGTCGTCTCATAGGCCTTGTTGACGCTTTCCTTCGCCATCATGACGATGGGTTTTGACAGCTTGGCGATCTCACCCGCGACCTTGACCGCCTCATCCATCAAGCCGTCGAGCGGGACGATACGGCTCACCAATCCGGCGCGCTCCGCCTCCTCGGCGCCCATCATGCGGCCTGTCAGGCACATTTCCATGGCTTTTGACTTACCGACGAAGCGGGTCAGCCGCTGGGTGCCACCCAAACCGGGAATGGTGCCAAGCTTGATTTCGGGCTGACCGAACTGGGCATTGTCGGCGGCAAGGATAAAGTCGCACATCATCGCGAGCTCACAGCCGCCGCCAAGGGCGTAACCGGCGACCGCCGCGATCACCGGCTTGCGGCAGGTTGAAATTCTTTCTGGGCCCCCCGACAGAAAATCGCTTTTATAGACATCCATATAGGTCTGCGGCTGCATTTCGAGGATATCCGCGCCTGCAGCGAAGGCCCTGTCCGAGCCGGTAATGACAATCGCGCCGATATCTTCGTCCGCCTCAAAGATATCCAGCGCCTCCGCCAGCTCCTTGAACAGCTCGGCGCAGAGGGCGTTGAGGGCTTTGGGGCGATCCAGCCGGATGATGCCGACGGCGCCCTTGGTTTCGGCGACAATATTAGAGTAGGCCATGGAAATTTCCGATCCTCGTTATTTTAAGTTTCGCCATTATCTCCGTAACGGGTCGTTTGTCCAGACCCTACCGCTGGCATTTTGGGCAATAGAAGGTGGAGCGACCCGATTGGACGAGCCGGGCGATTGTTCCGCCGCAGCCATCCGTTGGGCAAGGCTTCCCTTCCTTGTCATAGACCAGGAAGCGATGCTGGAAATAGCCCAGCTCGCCGGAAGTCTGGCTGTAATTGCGCAGCGTCGATCCGCCGGACCGGATCGCCTCCTCCAGGACGGTGCGGATAGCCGCCGCGAGGGCGTCCGCCCGCTTGCCCCGGACGTTACTACTTAGACGTTTCGGCGAAATACCACTCCGGAACAGGGCTTCGCAGGCATATATATTTCCCACTCCGGCAACGGTCCGCTGATCGAGCAGCGCCGCCTTGATTGGTGTCTTGCGATTCAACAGCTGCGCCGCCAGCACCGGGCCGCTGAAGGAATTCCCGAGCGGTTCGGGGCCGATGCCGACAAGCTGCGGATGCTGATCCAGGAGCTCCGTCGTCGTCAGCAGCATAAAGCCGAAGCGGCGCGGATCGTGATAGCGTATGCGCAAGCCTCCCTCTGTCTCGAAAATCACGTGATCATGCTTGTCGAACTCGTCCGCCGGATCCGGCGCCATCTCGATGCGGAAACTCCCGGACATGCCGAGATGCCCGATCATCACGCCGCCGCCTTCCACCGTCATGAGAATATATTTCGCGCGCCGCTGTATGCGTTCCACGGTGCGGCCCTGAAGTGCATCCGTGAAGCCTTCGGCAAAGGGAAAGCGCAAATTCTCCCGCCTGAGCGTGACTTTGGCAATGCGGTCGCCGACAAGCGCCTTTTCCAGGCCGCGGCAGACGGTTTCGACTTCGGGTAATTCTGGCATGGCGGGACAGTAGCCTTATTTTAGGCCTTGCGCTATGCTGTTATTTCGACGAAACAAAGGCATTCCTTTTAACTGAAAGCGCAAGCCATGGCAGCTTCGGATAATTCATCGGACAGCATCCATTTCGGGTTCCGTGAGGTGCCCAAGGGCGAGAAAGCCGGGCTTGTGCGCGGTGTTTTCGACAGCGTCGCCGAAAATTACGATCTGATGAACGATCTGATGAGCGGCGGCGTTCACCGGCTCTGGAAGGCGGCGATGATCGACTGGCTGATGCCGCGAAAGGGCCAGCATCTTCTCGATGTCGCGGGCGGCACGGGCGATATCGCTTTTCGCTTTCTTGACCGTGTGGACGGAGACGGCCGGGTGACGGTGCTCGACATCAATCATGCCATGCTCAGTGTCGGACAGGACAGGGCCATCGATCAAGGGCGGCTTCACGGGCTTGACTGGGTGAATGGGGATGCGCAAAAGCTGCCGCTCCGGGGTAAATCCGTTGACGCCTATACCATCGCCTTCGGTATCCGTAACGTCACCGATATTCCGCTGGCGCTGCGTGAGGCCTACCGGGTATTGAAACCGGGCGGGCGCTTTCTCTGTCTTGAATTCAGCAAGGTCGAAGCGCCGCTCCTGAAAGAGTTCTATGACTTCTATTCTTTCAAGCTCCTGCCCGAAATCGGCGGGATTGTTGCCAAAGACAAGCCTTCGTATGAATATCTGGTCGAGAGTATCCGCCAGTTCCCGGACGCGGACAGGTTCGCCGATATGTTGCGTGAGGCGGGCTTCGGCCAGGTCAAGTACCGCCGCCTGTCCGGCGGGATCGCGGCCCTGCATTCCGGCTGGCGGCTTTAACCTTCAATGATCCGGATATTCAATAACTTCCTGCGCCTTCTGTTCATCGCCCGCACCCTGGCGCGTCATGACGCCCTCTTTTTCCTCGACAAGTTCGAGCGGCTGCCGATCTTTGTCACCCTCGGCCGGAAGTTGCTGCCGGTCTTCGCGCTCGGCACGACCCGCAAAGAGGGTTTGCGCGACGGCGAACGGCTTGCCAATGCCCTGCAGGAACTCGGTCCCAGCTTCATCAAGCTTGGACAGGCGATGTCGGTCCGCGCCGATCTTATCGGCGAAGACATGGTGCTGGACCTTGCGAATTTGCGCGACCGCATTCCGCCCTTCCCGTTCGACAAGGCGCGCGAAACCATTGAATATGAATTGCAGGCGCCGCTGGAAGAGTATTTCGCGGAGTTTGATCCCGAGCCTATTGCCGCCGCCTCCATCGCCCAGGTCCATTTCGCGACCGTCCGCGACCTCGTCCCGGCGCCGACGGAGGAGGATCCGGGCGCGCAGGAAGAACGGCTTCGCAAGGTTGCGGTCAAGATCCTGCGCCCCGGGATCGAGAAGGCGTTCGAGACGGATTTGCAACTCTTTTTTTGGCTGGCCCGCCTTGCGGAGAAATACCAGCCAAATGTCCGCCGCCTGCGCCTGACAAAAGTCGTCGAGACCATGGCCGATTCGGTGGAACTGGAAATGGATCTGCGGCTCGAAGCCGCCGCCGCGTCGGAAATGGCGGAGAATTTTGCGCATGATCCGGAATTCGATGTGCCCGAGATCGACTGGCAGCGCACGGCCCAGCGGGTCATGACCCAGAGCCGGATCGACGGGATCAGCATTTCGAAGAAAGAGGAGTTGATCAAAGCCGGCCATGATCTCGACGCCCTCGCCGTCAACGTGATCCGCGTCTTTCTCCATCAGGTGCTCCGCGACGGCTTTTTCCATGCGGACATGCATCACGGCAACCTGTTCGTCACCGAGGACGGACGGCTGGTGGCGGTGGATTTCGGCATCATGGGCCGGATGAGCCGGGAAACCCGCCTGTTCATGGCCGAAATGCTCTATGCCTTCCTGATCGGTGACTACCGGCGGGCGGCGGAAGTGCATTTCGAGGCCGGATATGTGCCGCCCCATAAATCGCTCGACAGTTTCGCGCAGGCCTGCCGCTCCATCGGGGAGCCGATCATGGGTCGGCCGGTGAACGAGATTTCCATTGCGCGGCTGCTGGTGCAGCTTTTCCAGATCACCGAAACTTTCGAGATGGAAACCCAGCCGCAACTCCTCCTCCTGCAAAAGACCATGATGACGGCGGAAGGCGTGGCGCAAAGCCTCAATCCGGAAGTTAATTTCTGGGAAGCGGCAAAGCCAACCGTTGAGCATTGGATGCGCGAAAATATGGGCGTGGAGGCTCAGGCGGCCGAAGTGATCAAGGACGGCCTCGCATTGCTGAAAAAAATTCCGGCCATCGTCCGGCGGGCGGACAAGATCCTCGAGGATCTGGAGATGCGTGAGAAGGCCGCGGAAATCGCCGCCGGGCAGGAAGAAGACAGCAACCTGCGCCGGACCCGCAGCATTTATCTCCTGAGCGGCGCCTTTCTTGGCGCTCTTGCCGTTTATTTGCTGATGCTGACCGCCTGAGCTTTCGCAAATTCCCTGAGCGGTAAATTTTCACTTGCGCATTTTTGACGTGATAATTACAGTATTTACACAAAAGAACAGTGAAATTGGGGAATTGGGTGGCTGAAGGCGCAAATAAACCGCAAAAGTCGGTTCTGTTGATTATCGGCGGCGGCATTGCCGCCTTTAAGTCTTTGGAACTTATCCGGCTTTTTTCCAAACAGGGCATTCGCTGCCGCTGCATTTTGACGGCCGCGGCGAAGGAATTCGTCACCCCCCTCTCTGTTGCGTCACTTAGCGGTGAAAAGGTCTATGACGATCTTTTCTCCCTCACGGATGAAGCGGAAATGGGCCATATCCAGCTGTCGCGTAGCGCCGATCTGGTAGTTGTCGCGCCCGCAACAGCGGATTTAATGGCGAAAATGGCGACAGGTCAAGCGACCGACCTCGCCTCGACCGCCCTCCTCGCGACCGACAAACCGGTCCTGATCGCGCCCGCCATGAATATCCGCATGTGGCTGCATCCGGCAACCCAGCGGAACCTCAGGACGCTGATGGATGACGGTATTCGCGTGGTCGGCCCGGATGAGGGGGACATGGCCTGCGGTGAATATGGCCCCGGCCGGATGTCGGAGCCGGACGCGATCCTCGCGAAAGTCCTCGATTTTTTTGAGACTGCTTCCGAAAAGCCCCTCCGGGGGCGGAAAATCCTTGTGACCGCAGGCCCGACCCATGAACCCATCGATCCGGTGCGCTATATCGCCAACCGTTCCTCGGGCAAGCAGGGATATGCGATCGCCGCCGCCCTCGCCGGTCTCGGCGCCGAGGTGACGCTGGTCTCTGGACCGACCCGGCTTGAGGCGCCACAGGGCGTGAGGCGGCATGACGTCGAATCGGCGAAGGAGATGCTCGCGGCTTGCGAAGCCGCCCTGCCCGTCGACGCCGCCATTTTTGCCGCCGCCGTCGCGGACTGGCGGGTGGCGAGCGAAGCTGACCAGAAGATCAAGAAACAGGCCGGAAAACTGCCAAACCTCATGCTTTGCGAGAATCCTGACATTTTAGCGACGGTGAGCGCGTTAAAGCAGGGCCGTCCCGGGCTGGTGGTCGGTTTCGCTGCGGAAACGGAAAAGATTGTCGAAAACGGCCAAGCGAAACTTGCCAAAAAGGGCTGTGACTGGATTGTCGCCAATGACGTGGGCATCGGCACGGGCACCTTTGGTGGCGATGACAACCGGGTTTTCCTGCTGACGAGGGAAAGCGTCGAGGATTGGCCGAAGCAAAGCAAGGATGAGGTGGCGAGAACGCTGGGGCTCCGCATTTCAAGGTTTTTCGAAGAGGGCTCCGCATGAAAGCCGTAAAGATCGCCATTACCCGCCTGCCCCATGGCCATGACTTGCCGCTGCCGTCTTACGAGACGGCCGACAGCGCCGGGATGGACATCCGGGCAGCGGTCGAGACGGAGCTTGAAATCCTGCCGGGCGGACGGGCGCTGGTGCCGACCGGGTTCAAAATGGCCCTGCCAAGCGGCTATGAGGCGCAAATCCGCCCCCGCTCCGGTCTCGCGCTCAAAAACGGCATCACCTTAGCCAACAGTCCCGGCACCATTGATGTCGATTACC
>JAIOYL010000128.1 GCA_021741195.1 Sneathiella sp.
CGCCCGTTGAGGCGACCGAGGCGGTGCTCGCCCAGATTGAGACATACAATGGCGCGCTCAACGCCTTTGTGTTTGTGGACGAGGATTATGCGCTTGCAAGGGCGCGGGAGTCCGAGGCGCGCTGGCGGGCAGGGGTGCCGATGGGACTGATCGACGGGGTGCCGACGACGGTGAAGGATCTTTTGCTCACCGAAGGCTGGCCGACGTTGCGCGGATCAAATAGCGTTGATGCCGCCGGACCCTGGAACGACGATGCGCCTGCTGTGGCGCGGCTGAAGGAAAACGGCGCGGTGATAGTCGGCAAGACGACAACGCCGGAGTTCGGCTGGAAAGGGGTGACGGACAGCCCGAGGACCGGCATCACCCGCAACCCCTGGAATACCGATATGACGCCGGGCGGCTCCAGCGGCGGCGCGGCGGCGGCCTGCGCGGCAGGTATGGGCAGTCTCCATATCGGCACTGATGGTGGTGGCTCGATCCGCATCCCGTGCTCTTTCAGCGGCATATTCGGGATAAAGCCAAGCTTTGGCCGGGTACCCGCCTGGCCGCTCTCACCCTTTGGGACGGTCGCCCATGTCGGACCGATGGCGCGCAATGTGCGCGATGCCGCCCTTATGCTGCAGGTCATGTCGGGGCCGGATGCGCGCGACTGGATGGCGCTGCCGACGACGGATGCGGATTATGTCTCGGGCCTGTCGGCGTCGATCAAGGGCAAGCGCATCGCCTACAGCCCCAATCTCGGCTATGCCCATGTGCATCCGGAAGTCGCAGCGGCAGTCAAGAAAGGCGCGGAGTTGATGGAGCAACTGGGCGCGATCGTCGAGGAAACAGACCCCGGTTTTGAAAATCCCTTGCCCATGTTCAATGTTCTTTGGTGGTCGGGCGCACGGTTTGCGCTCCGGAATTTCACCGATAAGCAGCTTAGCGAAATTGATCCCGGTCTTCTCGCCGTTTTCGAGGAAGGGGGAAAGATTTCGCTCACTGAATATCTTGAGGCGACGCAGGCTCGCGGCGAGCTTGGCATCCGCATGCGGAAGTTCCACGAGAATTATGACCTGCTGCTGACACCGGCGCTGTCCATTCCGGCATTCGAGGTTGGCAAGCTCGCGCCAAAGGCGCTGGAGGAAACCGGCGCATGGGTGGACTGGACGCCCTTTTCCTATCCGTTCAACCTGACCCAGCAGCCTGCCTGCTCAATCCCTTGCGGCCTCACGAGCGATGGCCTGCCCATCGGCATGCAACTTGTCGGGCCCATGCATGACGACCAACTCGTGCTGAATGCGGCGCATGCCTTCGAGACGGTCTCGCCGGTCGCGACCGCACGGCCAGACCTTTCCAGGCTTGTCTAGCCCATGTCGCTGCCCACGGAACTGCTGACGGTCGAGGAAATGTATCAGGCGGACCGCCTGGCGATCGACGGCGGCGTGTCCGGAGTGGCGCTGATGGCGGCAGCGGGGAAGGGGATTGCAGACCATATCACGGAGACATGGCCGGTGGGGCGCGGGCTGATTCTCTGCGGTCCCGGCAATAACGGTGGCGATGGATATGTGGTGGCGCGTCTCCTGAAAGAGGCGGGGTGGCATATCGATCTCGTCTCCACGGGCGATCCCGATTTGCTCAAAGGAGACGCGGCGGTCATGCGCGCGCGCTGGGACGGCCCGATCCTGGCATTGCAGGAGGCGCGGATCGATGACGTCGACCTTGTTGTCGACGCCGTCTTTGGCGCAGGCTTCGACCGTAATCTTGACACCGAGATTTCAGCCTTTCTGCTCAGGATTAAAAAGGCCGGAATTCCGGTCGTGGCGGTTGATATGCCAAGTGGCGTGAATGGGGATACGGGCGCTGTGGATGCCAACGCGATCCCGGCCACCATAACCGTCACCTTTTTCCGCGCCAAGCCCGGCCATTTTCTCTATCCCGGGCGCGCCTTTTGCGGCCGCCTTCACATCGTCGATATCGGAATAGAAGATTATTTTCTCGAAACCATCGATCCCCAGGTTCATCTCAACGACCCGGAAATATGGCGTGACGAGCTGTCCTTGTTACAGCCGCAGGATCACAAATACAGCCGAGGCCATACGGCGGTCGTCGGCGGCGGTATCTCGGCGACCGGAGCTGCCCGGCTGGCGGCGAGAGCTGCCTTGCGCGCCGGAGCCGGAGCCGCGACAGTCGTTTGCCCGCCCGCTGCCCTGATCACCTACGCGACGGCGTTGGAGGCCGTCATGGTCACCGCTTGCGCGGATACGGAGAATTTCGCGGGCTGGATCAGAAACCGCCGGATCGGAACAATCCTGATCGGGCCCGGCAACGGGGTGACGGAACGCACAAAGGCCTTTACCCAGATCGCTCTTGAAAGCCCTGCGAATGTCATCATCGATGCCGATGCGATCACTGTTTTTCAGGATACCCCGGACGCGTTATTTTCCCTCATCGCATCAAAGCAGGAGGGCCAGTGCCTGCTGACACCGCATGAGGCGGAGTTTGAACGGCTGTTCTCCCTGCCCGGATCGAAACTGGAGCGCGCGCTCGGCGCGGCCGCACTTTCAGGCGCAACCGTTCTGCTCAAAGGTGCCGATACGGTGATTGCGACAGCGGATGGCAAAGCCGTCATTAACTTTAATGCGCCGCCTTATCTCGCGACGGCGGGGTCGGGCGATGTGCTTGGGGGCCTGATTGCGGGACTTGTGTCGTCCGGAATGCCGGTTTTTTCGGCGGCTTCCGCCGGGTGCTGGATCCATGGCGAGGCGGGAAGAAGGCGCGGCATAGGTCTTATTTCCGAAGATCTCGAGGGGGAGGTTCCCGCCATACTTTCTATTTTGTATGGACTACCGTTAAATGCGTAAAAAGCCAGCTATTTCTCAACTGTTTTTTTACGAATTCGCTTTACAAAAGAGTATAGCCGATAAAACCGATATAATTTGCGGGTGACGAAAATGTCTTTTTTTAAAAAACAAAGCTTGCGCGACACCATCGCTTCCGGTGATGTTTTCTATCGCCATATGATGCTGAGCCTGCAGGAACAGGCGAAAGTCCTGCGGATTCAGGACGATGACCAGGGCATTCCCCACGTTCATTACGAAAAAACAGTCCTCAGAACGGGGTATCAGGAGCATGCCGGACCGCATGTTCTGGCGCTTGCGATATTCGCGCGCGAATTCCACGTCGCGCAATAGTCCGGGTTTTTCCCCTGTAGGACGACCGAGAAAAGGGGCGCTATGCCGCGCATCGAGCCGTCAGGATAATCAGGGTCGCCCCACTTCCCCGTCAAACGATATCGATTGCTTTCCCGCATTTAACTTTTCTGCCATTTTATTGGTAATTCCCCTAGGCAATTTGAGAAATCATATGCTATAGACAGCCGCTCCCTGTCTGACACACGGCCATTTCCTTGGTTTTGTGAGGTTGATATGGATCCGCGGGTGTGGCGGAATTGGTAGACGCGCTGGTTTTAGGTACCAGTTTCTTACGAAGTGGGGGTTCGAGTCCCTTCACCCGCACCAAACGAATTGATGGCTTTCGGGCCTTGCGTTTTTCGTCACAAGAGTGTGGCGGCAAACGTATGATCTTAGATAAAAATGACGGACGATCGTTCATGCAAATTACACAGACAAACTCTGACGGATTAAAGCGGGATTTCACTGTTGTCGTTGAGGCAGCGGAAATCGATACAAGAGTTACGGAAAGACTGACCACGGTCGGAGCTGATATCAAACTTCCGGGATTTCGTCCGGGCAAGGTGCCCATGGGTATTCTGCGCCAGCGGTTCGGCAAGTCCGTCATGGGAGAAGTCCTGGAGCAGACGGTCAATGAAGTCAGCCAGAAGGCGCTTGATGACAATTCCCTGCGTCCGGCGCAACAGCCGAAAATCGAAATCACCAAGTTCGACGAAGGCGCGGATCTGGAATTTACGCTAGAAGTCGAGATCATGCCCGATTTCAAGCCGATGGATTTCTCCAAGCTTAAACTTGAGAAACTCGTCGCTGAAGTCGAAGACGCCAAGGTCGATGAGGCACTTCAGCAGATTGCCGGTCAGCAGAAGAATTTCGTTGCTGTCGCCAAAAACAGGAAATCAAAGGCAGGAGATGCGCTCCTGATCGATTTCCTCGGCAAGGTTGACGGGGTTGCCTTTGACGGCGGAACCGCGGAGGAACATCAACTGGAGCTTGGCTCCAATACATTCATTCCCGGCTTTGAAGAGCAGTTGATCGGCGCCAAGGGCGGCGACGACGTCGAGGTCAAGGTCACGTTTCCCGAAAATTACGGCGCCAAGGAACTTGCTGGCAAGGACGCGGTCTTTGAAGTGAAAGTTCACGAAGTCCGCGAAACCGCTGATGTCGAGATCAACGATGACTTTGCGGCAAAGCTCGGGCTTGAGAATCTTGACGCGTTGAAAAATGCTGTGCGCGAGCGCATTGCGGAAGACTACAAACAGCTTTCCCACCAGTCGCTGAAGCGCAGCATGCTTGATGCCCTGGCCGAGGCCCATGATTTTGAAGTTCCTCCGGGAATGAAGCAGAGCGAGTTCGACAGCATCTGGAAGCAGTTTGAGCAGGAGCTTGAGCAATCCGGCCAGAAGATTGAGGACCAGGACCAGTCCGAAGACGAGTTGCGCGAAGAATATATGAATATCGCGGAGCGCCGGGTGCGTCTCGGCCTGCTGCTCGCGGAAGTCGGCCGGATCAATAATATCGAAGTGTCCCAGGATGAAGTAAACCAGGCAATGGTGGCGCAGGCGCGCAATTATCCAGGCCAGGAAAAGCTGATTTTCGAGATGTTCCAGAAGCGGCCGGAAATGCAGGCACAGCTTCGGGCGCCGATTTTCGAGGATAAGGTCGTCGATTTCATTGCCGAACTTGCGACGGTTACTGAAAAAGCTGTTTCGATTGAAGATCTGATGAAGGATCCGGACGAAGAGGCTGCGGCGAAGCCAAAGAAAAAAGCGGCTCCCAAGAAAGCATCGGCGGCCGCCAAGAAGGAGCCGGCCAAGGAGGCGGCACCTAAAAAGGCAGCAGCAAAAAAGCCGGCAGCGAAGAAATAATCTAAAAACCGGATTTGCGGATTTAAAGTTGTCTTTGCCCTGCATATATGCTGACGTGGGGCAAATGCTTTTGTTTAAGGAAAATCGAGAATGGCTGACGCGATCGACATCTATATGAATAATCTTGTTCCGATGGTGGTGGAGCAAACAGCTCGTGGAGAGCGGTCTTACGACATTTTCTCCCGGCTGCTGAAGGAGCGGATTATTTTCGTAACCGGTCAGATCCAGGATAGCATGGCGGGCCTGATTACGGCCCAACTCCTGTTTTTGGAAGCGGAAAACCCGAAGAAGCCGATTTACATGTATATCAACTCGCCGGGCGGCGTCGTGACTTCGGGTCTCGCGGTTTATGATACCATGCAGTATATCAAGCCTGATATTGCGACGGTCTGCATTGGCCAGGCAGCCTCCATGGGATCTTTCCTGCTGACCGCCGGGACGAAGGGAAAACGCTACAGCCTGCCGAACGCCCGCATCATGATCCATCAGCCTTCCGGCGGTGCGCAGGGACAGGCGACGGATATCGAAATTCAGGCGCGTGAAATCCTGAAAGTTCGGGCACGCCTCAACGATCTCTATGTCCGGCACACAGGACAACCACTCGACGTTATTGAAAAATCCATGGAACGGGATAATTTCATGACAGCCGAAGAAGCAAAAGAATTCGGTCTGGTCGATGAAGTTGTCACCAAGCGCCCCGTCGACGACGACGAGGGTGTTAAGAAGTCCAAGTAATTCCGGCGGCCGGCTGGATATGTAATATTTTCGTGGGACGTAGATGAAATTCGTCTTGTTAACGAAAAGTTGAGTCAATTTTACATATTATATATCCTCGCGATGGATAGAATTTATTTGCCGCGTGGATTGTGACAGAACGAACATTCTTGTTGTCGCCTGCTGCGCCGATGGCTAATATGAAAAGTCGAACGGATTATTGGAGTATCTATGACCAAATTGAGTGGTGGAGATTCGAAAAATACCCTGTACTGCTCCTTCTGCGGTAAAAGCCAGCATGAAGTGAGAAAGCTGATCGCGGGACCAACTGTATTTATTTGCGATGAATGCGTTGAGCTGTGTATGGATATTATTCGCGAAGAACATAAAAGCACGCTGGTGAAGACCAGTGACGGCGTTCCGACGCCGATGGAAATCTGCAAGGTTCTGGATGATTATGTCATTGGCCAGTTCCATGCGAAGCGCGTGCTTTCCGTCGCCGTCCATAACCATTACAAACGCCTGCATCACAGCACCAAGTCCGATGATGTTGAACTGGCAAAATCCAATATCCTTCTGGTTGGCCCGACCGGTTGCGGCAAGACGCTTCTTGCCCAGACCCTGGCGCGCATACTGGATGTTCCCTTCACGATGGCGGATGCGACAACCCTGACAGAAGCAGGCTATGTTGGCGAGGATGTGGAAAATATCATTCTCAAGCTCCTGCAGTCGGCCGATTATAATGTCGAACGGGCGCAGCGCGGTATCGTCTATATCGACGAAGTCGACAAGATCAGCCGCAAGTCTGACAATCCCTCGATTACCCGCGACGTGTCTGGCGAGGGTGTGCAGCAGGCGTTGCTCAAGATCATGGAAGGAACCGTGGCCTCGGTGCCGCCGCAGGGTGGCCGCAAACATCCGCAGCAGGAGTTCCTGCAGGTGGATACCACAAACATCCTGTTCATCTGTGGCGGCGCCTTTGCCGGTCTTGATAAAATTATCGGGTCGCGCGGCAAGGATACCTCCATCGGCTTTGGTGCCTCGGTTCAGCCCGAAGAAGACCGCAATGTCGGTGAGACGCTGAAAGATGTTGAACCGGAAGATCTGCTTAAATTCGGGCTAATTCCTGAATTTGTCGGACGTCTCCCGGTTGTCGCCACACTCGAAAATCTGGACGAAGAGGCCCTGATCGAGATTTTGACCTCGCCGAAGAATGCGCTGGTTAAGCAGTATCAGCGTCTGTTCGAAATGGAGAATGTCAGCCTGACCTTCACCGAGGATGCGTTGTCTTCGATTGCCAAAAAGGCGATTGTAAGGAAAACCGGCGCCCGCGGTCTGCGGTCAATCATGGAAAATATCCTTCTGGATTCCATGTATGATCTGCCGGCACTGGAAGGTGTCGAGGAAATCGTAATAAATGCCGAGGTGGTTGACGGTGGGACGCAGCCACTCCATATATATGCTGATCGTCAGGACGCAACGAGTAGCGCGTAAACTGGCGAGGTCGGGAAGGGATGTCTTTCCCGATAGTTTTTTAAGGCAGGACCCGCATTTCTCCCCGGCAATGTTCCTATGCCAGAACGCCGGTCCCAAAAGGCAGTAAGATGATTGATACAGCTCGAACTCAGGTTTTCCCGGTTCTCCCGCTTCGCGACATTGTTGTTTTTCCGCATATGATTGTTCCGCTTTTCGTCGGGCGTGATAAATCGGTACGCGCACTTGAAGATGTCATGAAAGATGACAAACAGATCCTTCTGGTCGCGCAGAAAAATGCAAGTCAGGACGATCCCGGTGAGGACGATATTCATCGTGTCGGAACAGTCGCGTCCGTATTGCAACTGCTGAAGTTGCCGGATGGAACGGTAAAGGTTCTGGTCGAAGGTGGCGAGCGCGCCAAAATCGATAAATTCGTGGACAATCCGGATTTCTTCCAGGCACATGCGGAAATTCTTGAAGAGAAAGATGTCGATACGCCGGAGTTGGAAGCGCTCGCGCGGTCCGTCATCTCGCAGTTCGAACAGTATGTGAAGCTGAACCGGAAAATTCCGCCGGAAGTGCTGGTATCTCTCAACCAGATTGATGAGCCCTCTAAACTTGCGGATACAATGGCTTCGCACATGGCCCTCAAGATTTCTGAAAAGCAGGAATTGCTTGAAATCGAGACCGCGACAGAACGGCTTGAGCGGGTCTATGCGTTGATGGAAGACGAAATTGGCGTGTTGCAGGTTGAAAAGAAAATCCGCAGCCGCGTCAAACGCCAGATGGAGAAAACCCAGCGCGAATATTACCTCAATGAGCAGATGAAGGCGATCCAGAAGGAACTGGGCGAGGGCGAGGAAGGGCGCGATGAACTGGGCGAGCTTGAGGAAAAGATTTCCAAGACCAAGCTGACCAAGGAGGCGCTTGAAAAATGTAATCAGGAGATGAAAAAGCTCCGGAATATGAGCCCGATGTCTGCCGAGGCGACCGTTGTCCGCAATTATCTCGACTGGATCCTGAGCCTGCCATGGAACAAGCGCACGCGCATTAAGAAGGATCTCGTGCTGGCCGAGCAAATCCTGAACGACGATCACTATGGCCTGGAGAAGGTCAAGGAACGCATTCTTGAATATCTCGCCGTGCAGCAGCGGATGAAGAAAATCCGCGGCTCGATTCTCTGTCTGGTTGGGCCTCCCGGTGTGGGTAAAACCTCGCTCGGCAAGTCCGTCGCCCGCGCGACGGGGCGGAATTTCGTTCGCGTTGCCTTGGGTGGTGTTCGTGACGAGGCGGAGATCCGGGGGCATCGGCGGACCTATATCGGCTCAATGCCGGGCAAGGTCATTCAGTCGATGAAAAAGGCCAAGTCAAGCAATCCGCTTTTCCTGTTCGACGAGATTGACAAGCTCGGCAATGACTTCCGGGGCGATCCGTCATCGGCGTTGCTTGAGGTGCTTGATCCGGAACAGAATACGACATTTGCCGATCATTATCTGGAAGTCGAGTTTGACCTTTCAGAAGTGATGTTCATCTGCACAGCAAACTCGCTTAATATGCCGGGTCCGCTTCGTGACCGTATGGAAATCATCCATCTGTCGGGCTATACCGAAGATGAAAAGGTTGAAATCGCCAAACGGCATCTTGTTGAGAAGCAGATGAAGGCGCATGGCTTGAAGAAGCATGAATGGTCGATCACCGATGAGGCAATCCGCGATCTTATCCGCTACTACGCCCGCGAAGCCGGTGTGCGTAACCTGGAGCGGGAAATTGCCAAGCTCTGCCGGAAATCAATCAAGCAGATCATTTCCGATGGCGTAAAATCCGTGGCAATTACGTCGGATAATCTCAAGGATTATTCCGGTGTCCGCCGCTACCGTTTCGGCGAGGTTGAGGAAACCGATCAGGTTGGCCTGACGACAGGACTTGCCTGGACCGAAGTCGGCGGCGAGTTGCTGACGATTGAAGCGGTCAAGCTTTACGGCAAGGGCCGGATGCAGATCACCGGCAAGCTCGGCGACGTGATGCAGGAATCCGTTCAGGCAGCGAAAAGCTATGTGCAGTCACGCTGCCTTGAAATGGGTGTGAAACCCACTGACTTTGACAAGCATGACATCCATGTCCATGTGCCGGAAGGGGCGACGCCCAAGGATGGCCCGTCTGCTGGTGTTGCTATGGTAACGTCGATTATTTCCGTACTGACCAACATTCCCGTGCGTAAAGACGTTGCCATGACCGGCGAGGTTACCTTGCGCGGACGGGTGTTGCCGATTGGCGGTCTCAAGGAAAAACTGCTTGCGGCATTACGCGGAGGGATCAAGACAGTCCTAATTCCAAAAGAGAATGAAAAGGATCTGGCGGAAATCCCGGACAATGTGAAAAAAGGCCTCAAGATTATTCCGGTTTCGGAGGTTTCCGAGGTGCTGAAACATGCATTGACGAAGCCGTTGATTCCGCTGGAATGGAGTGATGAACAGCTGGCTCAGGAACTTGCCGGCGCCGCCGCGTCGCGAAAAAACGAGGATGGCGTGACGACTCACTAAAATTAGCGTCAAACCGGGTCAAAACCGCAGAAAAGTTGGGGATATCTTGATTTTTCCCTTTGACCCGGCGAAGCCGACAAACTAGTATTCCACCGTCTTAAACGAATTTACTGACAAGATATGTTCAAGTCTAAATTGAAGGGGGCTTATAGTGAATAAGAATGATCTCATTGCCGCAGTAGCTGATATTTCAGGTCTGGGGAAATCAGAAGCAGGGAAAAGTGTTGATGCGGTTCTCGAAGCTGTTTCCAGCGCACTAAGTGGCGGCGATGAAGTTCGCCTGGTGGGCTTTGGAACATTCAGCGTTGCAGCACGGAAAGCGTCTGAAGGACGTAATCCTCGCACCGGTGAAACGATCAAGATTCCGGCTTCCAAACAGCCGAAATTTAAAGCCGGCAAGGCTTTGAAGGACTCGGTAAACAAGTAATTCATTACGTTTACGGACGAAAAGAAAGCCAGATTCATTTTTTTGAATCTGGCTTCGTTTTTATCTTCCAATTGCCGGCGTAGGTTGATATACACGGGCTCGCTACGGAATGGGTGATTAGCTCAGCTGGTTAGAGCATCTCGTTTACACCGAGAGGGTCGGGAGTTCGAATCTCTCATCACCCACCATTCCATCAAAATAATCCAGCCATTTAGACGCTCGCCGTGGATCATCCTTTCGATCTTACGCCTCACTGAAACCCATTTCGATAAATGGAAATACCGCCGTCGACCAGAAGGGCGGTGCCGGTGACAAAGCTTGAGGCATCTGACGCGAGGAACAAAGCGGCTTTCGCAATCTCTTCAGGCACGGCCAGCCTGTCCATGATATGAAGCCCTTCCACCTGCTTTCTTGTCTCGGCATCCGCCAGGAACGACTGACCCATAGGCGTTTCCGTACCGCCCGGCAGTAAGCTGTTTACCCTTATCCCTCGACGTCCGTATTCTGCCGCCAGATTTTGGGCAAACCCGATAAGACCGGCCTTGCTCGCGGCATAGGCCGACATGGCGGGCATGGCAA
>JAIOYL010000129.1 GCA_021741195.1 Sneathiella sp.
GAGTTGAATATTAAAATCTATGACCAGAATGCGTGACACCAACTCAGGCTTATGTTTGGCAATGTCGTGCAAGAGCGAGGATGCCACGCGGTGAAATCCAAGCAAGACGAGATCATATTCTTTTTCTATCTCCTGAGACGCATTCTCCGGCTCCTTGAATCCAATCGCCTGTAGGACAGACGCAATTTTCCCGTAAATTTCGTACGCATATTTATAGAGGGTCGGGGTCAAAAGGGCCGTAATGATAAAGGCAAAGATGATCGAACTTGCGAATTCATCGGATATATGACCGTATTGCGTCCCGAGGTAGGAAATAACCAGACCGAATTCCGATATCTGCGCCAGCCGGATGGACGCAACTTCCGCATGCCGCCGGTCCCCGCCCGTGAAATAGAGCAACGGGAAGAAAATAAGCTGGCGGCTGAATAACGCAAAAATAACCAGCGCCGCGGTCACCAGCAGAACACTTATGCCTTCTATCGGCGGGACGCTCATCCCGAGGCCGACGAAAAACAACGTTATGAAAAAATCCCGGACGATCCCCACTTTGGCGACGATTTCGCGGCTGTAGGGGAGTGTCGCGACGGTCAGGCCTGCGATCAGGGAGCTCATTCCTGTGGCAACGGCCATGTGTGATCCGTGCCCAAACAGAAAATCGCCAAGATGTTCCAGGCTTTTTCCGATAAAAACAATGGTAAAGCACCAGCCGATCGCGCCGACGAGCATCAGCTGCGGCTCCTTCGATAGCCACCGAAAGACAACCGGAACCAAGCTTTTCGCAAGCAAGTAAGAAACGATCGCAAGCAAGGCTATCCCGAGAAGTGTATTGAGAACCGGCAAAAGCTCAGGACGGGCAAAGGACGGCTGCAAGATAATCACAATGACGGCCCAGAAGTCCTGAAACACCAGCAATCCAAGCGCGATACGCCCCGGCTCCGTATCCAGCTCATACTTTTCCTGAAAAAGCTTGATGACCAGAAGCGTCGACGATCCGGCGATAAAAATACCGAAATAAAGAGCATCATACGCGCCGGAAAGACCCGTTGAGAGTCCTAGCCAGACGAGAGCCTTGATGACGAGGAATCCGAACAGCACGGTGAGCGGATATTGCAGGACACCGGTCGAGATGATCATTTTACCACTTCTGAGCATACGCCGAAGATCAATTTCCATGCCGATCATGAACAGCAACAGAATAAATCCGAGCTCCGAGATAGTATCAATATTATCTGATTTGGTGATGAGCTTTATGCCAATCGGCCCGATCAGAATGCCCGCAAGCAGGAAGGCCGCAATACTGGGAATTTTCAATCGCACGAAAAGGATCGCCAGGATGCTGGCGACGAAAATACTGATACCGATATCGTAGACAAGCGAGGGCATCTCCGTGCCCGCGGCATATGCAGGAGAAGCAAGTATCGTCAGGCATGCCGCCACCAATATTGCCGTTAAACGTAATTTCCGCATTCCATTTCCCACCGCGAGCAGTTTAAATTCCCGCAATCACAACTATACCGCAGATCACGGCAGAAAATAAGGCAGATGGCCTGTAAGCCGGGTTCTGTCCCTGTTCCCAGGGGATGATCATTCATCTAGGGTGCCTGTTACCAGACACCTCAAGCAACCAACCCGGACGGTAGCTCGGAAAACCAGCTTGCGCACGGGCGAACCCTGCGCCGACCATCCCTATTTGGTTTTGCTCCCGATGGGGTTTACCATGCCGTCTCTGTTGCCAGATACGCGGTGCGCTCTTACCGCACCCTTTCACCCTTACCCGGCGAGGCCGGGCGGTTTACTTTCTGTGGCACTTTCCCTGGGGTCGCCCCCGCCGGCCATTAACCGGCATCGTATTTCCGTGGAGCCCGGACTTTCCTCCCCTCAGCTTCCGCCAAGCGGCGATCATCCAGCCATCTGATATCCTTACCTAAGTGGGCAGCGAGATCAAGTCAAGCTGCGAACTTCTGTCTGGAGAGCACAAATTGTGGCTTGCGTTTCCGGATCCGCAATCCCATCGACCTGCGCCTGCCGCCAGTGGCGCTGAAACGCCCGGACAACAGTTTCAAGTTTCGCATCATATGCGCCATCAGCCGCGACATTATAGCCGATCTCGAGAAGAGCGCGCCGAATAGCTGTCACGTCATTACCCTCGGCTCCCGGCGCGAGCAATTTCAGGCCTTCCGGCATATCAAGCTCTTTTGAAAACCAAAATCCGGCGCCACCTTCCGCAAGCCGCTTCCAGTCAAATAATTCTCCGGGATCCTCCTTGCGATCAGGTGCGACATCCGAATGACCAACAACATTGAAAGGCCTGATATTCCTCCGCCTGACGATATCGGCGGCCAGTTCCACGACTGCCGCCATTTGTACGTCCGGAAAGTGCCGATAACCAAACTCATGGCCAGGATTGACGATCTCGATCCCGATGGAGCGGGCGTTGATATTATCCGCACCGCGCCAATGGGATACGCCCGCATGCCAGGCCCGCTTTTCTTCAGGCACAAGAGCCAAAATCCGGCCATCCTCATTGACAAGGTAATGCACGCTGACTTTCGCCTTTTCATCCGTCAGCCTGTCGAGCGCATCCGCAGCTGTCGGCATACCCGTATAATGGAGGACGAGCATATCGATCGGTGTCGTCGCCTCACGGTCATCAAAATTTGGCGACGGATGCCATTTGATCCCCTCAGGCGCCATCCAATACCTTCATCGGCTTCTTCTTTGCCGAGCGTAATGTAATAATCGTCACCCCGCTCATCACCATCGCACCGCCAATCATGAGTTCCACAGTCATCACGTCGCCCCAGAATACAATGCCCAACGCTATCGCAAAAACCGGCACCAATAGGTAATAGGGGGCAATTGTGCTGACAGGATAATGCTTGAGCAGATAGTTGCCAAGACCATGACCGACAACGGTTGCACCAATGGCAGAAAAGGCGACCGCTGACCATTCCTTCACGCCCGCCGTCTGAACAGCAACCCATTGGCCGTCTTCAAACAGGTAAGAGAAGAAATATAGCGGTAATGTACCGATTGCCGCCGTCCAGAACGTTAGATTTAGAGCTCCCACGCCCGGCATCGTCCGCACAATCACCATATTGAGTGAAACGAGAAAGGAGGCAACAATGACAAGCGTCGGTGACAGCCAGTTTGCAAATATCACTGGATCAAATCCGATCACCATGACACCGGCAAAGGCCATAAAAATGGCCATCCAGCGCCGCCAGCCTATCTGTTCCTTCAGGAATATCATCGCCAGAAGCGCGGAAAAGGGCACAAAAGTCTGATTGATAATCGCGACAGACGATATGTCCGGAGACAGCGACAATCCCCAGAACATCAAGGAAAAATGCAGCACGCCCATCAGCAGGCCGACAATGATCATTTTGCGCCAATGGCCCCGCGGCAGAGAGACAAAGGGTGACATGACAACGATAACAATCGAAAAACGCAGCGCGGTAAAAAGCAAAGGCGAAAACACCTCCATGCCAATTTTCGCCGCCAGAAAATTGGATGCCCACAGCAGGTTAACCAGCAACATGAGGGCAAGATCTTTGTTTTTCAAATTTTATTCCGATTCTAAAGCCCGCGTATTTTTACAATCTGGTCATATGCGGCGTTAATCTTCGCAAGCTTGGCATTGGCGACGTCAACAAATTCCTGTGGCAGGCCTTCCGCCATCACTTTATCGGGATGGTTTTCGCGGATAAGCTGCCGATATTTCTTTTTCAACTCCGTATCTGAAATATCCGGACCGACATCCAGTATCTGATAGGGATCACTTTCACCATCCTTCGCATGATAGCTTCGAATACGCGCATAGGCGGCCTCGTTAAAGCCAAAAATCGCGGCAACATTCTGCAGGTAAATATCTTCATCCGGATGCAGGACACCATCCGCCATGGCGATGGCAAACAATCCATGCAGCAGGTCTTCCATAAGCCGCGGGGTGTCACGAAACATTCGCGCCACCTGCGCCGCGTATTCCTCATACCCCGCCGTATCCATTCGCGCCAGATTAAAGACACGGCCGACATTTTTCTCCTCACCCGGGGGGATGCGGAAAACATGCTTGAATACGTCGACCTCTTCGCGCGTCACGACACCGTCGGCTTTCGCCATTTTAGCGCCAAGTGCGATCACCGCAATAGTAAAGGCAACCTGCTTGACCTGGTGATGTCCGACGTCACCTTCATTTTCCACCGCGGTTTCGCGATATTTATCAACGGCATGACCAGCAAGACCTCCGACGAGAGCCCCCAAAGGGCCGCCAACCAGCAGTCCGACCGCCCCACCGAATATTTTTCCCCAAATTGCCATGATAACTTACGCTGTTGGATTTTCCTGAAAAAGCCACAATATCAGGGCAGATAAAAAACTGCCAGCCTTGACACACCTTTCGTCAGCGATCCGAAGGCGGATCATCGTCATCGTCTATGAGAATGCGGTTCGCCGCGCCCTCCAGATCCTCATATTGGCCGCTTTTCAAGCTCCAAAGGAACGCTGCAAGTCCAAGGCCACCGAGGAAAAGTGCGACCGGGATAAGAAACAGAAGGACATTCATGACCGCGCCCTCTCCCGCGCGATGCGCAGGCGCAGTGAGTTTAGGCAAACGATAAGGGAAGAGGCCGACATGGCGACGGCCGCCAACAACGGCGTCACCATTCCGGCAACAGCAAGAGGGATCGCGATAACGTTGTAGAGAAAGGCCAAAGAGAAATTCTGCAGGACCAGTCGCCGCGAGAATTTCGCAACTTTAATCGCCTCCGTCACCGCCGAAAGGTCCCGTCCCTGAAAGACAAAATCCGCCGCGGTCTGACTGATATCCGCCGCGGTTGCCGGCGATATGGAGACATGGGCCGCGGCCAGCGCCGGCGCGTCATTCAGCCCGTCCCCCACCATCAGGACTTTACGGCCCCGCTCGACAAGTTCTTTCAGGCGGTCCACTTTGTCTTTGGGTTTCTGACCGGCGCGCCAGTTATCAATCCCTGCCGCCGCCGCCAGTTCTTCAACAACACCCGCGCGATCCCCGGACAACAGTTCCACAGCAAACCCCTGATGCAGCAAACTTGCTATCGCATTTCGAACACCTGGGCGAAGATGATCCCGGAACAGGAACTGGACCGGCTCCCGCCCTGTTACATTTAACCAGAGTTCCGGCCCCTGACCGGTTTTCGTTTCATTTGTCTCGGATACGGCGCACCAGCTGCGGCTGCCAAGCCTGATTTCTTTCCCCTCCAGCGTCGCCTTTAAACCTTCTCCCGGAAACTCTTCGACGTCCAGCGACGCGCCGGAACCATTTCCCGCCCGCGCCACCGCCATCGCCAGCGGATGGCGGCTTGACCGGGCGAGACGTGCCGCGAGGTCAAGATCCTCTGCGCTGATGTCAGCGCCATTGACCAGATCGAGGCGCCCTTCCGTCAAGGTGCCGGTTTTATCAAAGACAATTGTATCAATCTCCGCCAGGCGTTCAAGTCCGTCGGCGGCTTTGACAAGGATGCCTTTGCCAAGCAGTCGGCCGCTGGCGACGACCTGGACGACGGGAACCGCCAGCCCAAGCGCGCAAGGGCAGGTAATAATCAGGACGGCAACCGCCTGTAGCAAGGCGATCTGCCAGCTCCCGCCGAAAATCCACCAGCCGATAAAGGTTGCGGCCGCCAGCGTATGAACGGCCGGTGCATAAAATCCGGCGATCCGGTCCGCGAGACGGACATATTTCGCCCGTCCCTGCTCCGCCGCCTCCATCAACCGGACAATATCGCCTAGCAAGGTATTATCACCGGTTTTCATCGCGGTGATCTCAAGAGGCGAATTCAGGTTCAGCGTTCCCGCGAAGACCAAATCGCCCCGTTCGACGGCGGTGGGAAGACTTTCGCCGGTAATCAGACTGACATCCAGCTCCGAGCGGCCCGATGCAACGACGCCATCAACAGGAAGCCGGTCGCCGACCATTATCTGTACGCGCGATCCCGGCGTGACCGCTTCAACCGGAACAGTCTGGCGCGTTCCGTCCGGCTTAATGATCGTTGCCGCGACGGCCTTCAATAACAACAATCGCTCCGCCGCGGAGCGGGCCGTGCTGCGGGCGGCCTTATCGAGGTATCGTCCGATCAGCAGGAAGAAGAGCAAGGTCACGGATGCATCAAAATAAACATATTCTCCGCCCTGGATGGTTTCGGCGAGGCTCATCCCTGCCGCCAGCAAGACCGCGAGGGAGATCGGCACATCCATATTCACGCGGCCGGCATGCAGAGCCCCATAGGCGGATCTGAAAAATGGCTGACCGGCGTAGGCAACCGCGGGCAACGCAATCAACGCCGAAATCCAATGCAGGAAATCACGGGTTGCCGGCCCCATATCCTCGGAAAAAATACCTGCCCAGACGGAAACCGAAAGCAACATGACGTTGGCGGCAGCAAAGCCAGCCACCGCCAGCGCTTTAAGCAGCTTCGTATTTTCCTCCGCCGAGGCCGTCTTCATCAGTTCCGGATTGTACGGCGTCAGCGGATATCCGAGCGCAATGACCGGTCGCACCAGATTGCGGACATCGGCCGCACCGGAATGCCAGCGCAGGAACAGCCGCCG
The DNA here is from genome assembly GCA_021741195.1 of Sneathiella sp. Lineage (GTDB taxonomy): Bacteria > Pseudomonadota > Alphaproteobacteria > Sneathiellales > Sneathiellaceae > Sneathiella. The sequence goes on from JAIOYL010000129.1 coordinate 6,586, forward strand.
GCTTGAAAAATTCAACCGCGCGTCAATAACGGCGGGATTGGATTTCAGGCTCTGCTCGATATTCTTGATGCAATTGGCGCAATGCATATTCTCGACCAGCAGATGCAGCATCGCATTACCGTCCTGGTCGGTCTCGACAAAGGCCGTCGGATCAGCGCTCACGAAGGCGCTGAAATCTGCTTCCGGCGACGTCACACCAGCAAGCGCCAGAGCGCCGCCCGCACAACAATCACCACCAACATCCCGCGATAACGGCTCCGTCAAATTTTCCAGATTTTTAAGGGCTATTTCACCCATATCCTCTTGTCCAGCCGGTAGGGCTCGTCATAGCCACCCCCCTTCGCCAAAATTGAGACATCCCATTGTCCCGGGCCTGCGAAGGCGAGGTCGGCAACATATTGCCTGCCATCATACAGGAATTCAATACTGCGGTCTGATCCTTCAACGACAGGCCGCCGGAGGGTCGCCGAGACAGTCAGCGCGGTGAGGGCATTTCCTTGGCCGTCCTTGATTTCCAGGGCCAGAGATCCAGTATCGCCTCCCTTTTGGATAAATTCGAGGGCGGGTTGCCAGTGGCGCGCCAACTGCCGTTCCCGATGGTCAAGCTCCTGGTTATAGGCAAGCCCATGCTTATAGGGATCCGTATCGCTCAGCCCCGAGAAACTGCCAAGTGCAAAATAGACAAAGGCACCGTTTACGGCGAACATCACACCGAAAAACCCCGCCAGTATATAGGCTACATGCCGCCCTGTTAGCTGTCGCTCGGTCATTTGCATGCTCATCTCTCCGGTCCCTTGAAGCTGGTATCCTGTATTTCGCGCCCGCCCGTCACGAGGTCCGTCACGATCACTTCAATATCCGAGCTTCTCTCACTCAGGCTCGCGGCAGGGGCCGACACGAAAAGTTTCACACTGGAAAGTGCGTCAGCGGGGACGCTCACTAAATTCGTATGATCCCCAGGCCCGGCTGTTTCAAGCCAGCTCTGAATTCCCTTGAGTCCTTCAACATCGATACGGAATTGCCGGGTTTCATGGACCTTATTGAGAATCTTGACCGTGTAGCCGTTGCGGATCGAGCCATCGGACAATGTTACAAACAGCGGATTTCTATCCCGGATGACGTTGACGTCCAGAACCGAACGATTGAGCAATGTGAACAGCATGATCGAACCCACCAACAGCAAAATCAGGCTGTAGGCGATCGTTCGGGGACGGATGAATCGCACCCTTATTTTTCTGTTCGGGTCGCCATCAAACTGACCAGCATGGGTGTCATAGCTGATCAGCCCTCTCGGCAAATCAACTTTGTCCATGACGTCGTCGCAAGCATCGATGCAAAGCGCACAAGTAATACATTCAAGTTGCAGACCATCGCGAATATCAATACCCATCGGGCAGACAGCAACACATTGATTGCAATCGATGCAATGCCCCCTCCCCGCCCAGGGCTCATTCTTCTTATGCGGACCTCTCGGCTCGCCCCGGGCGCTATGATAAGTCACCGTCAGGGTCTCATCATCAACCATGGCACCCTGAATACGCGGCCAAGGGCACATATAGGTGCAAACCTGCTCGCGCATCAAACCGCCGAAAACATAGGTCGTGGCGGTCAGCAGGGCGATGCTGGAATAGGCGACGACCGGCGCCTCAAAACTGAAAAGTTCACGCAGCAGGGTCGGCGCATCTGCGAAATAGAATACCCAGGCGCCGCCGGTAAGTAAGCCTATGACGATCCAGATACTGTGCTTGAGTAATCGCTTTGAAAATTTCGAAATCGACATTGGCGCCTTGTCGAGCCTGAGACGGGCATTGCGGTCCCCCTCGACCAGGCGCTCGACGAAGATAAACAAATCCGTCCAGACCGTCTGCGGACAGGAATAGCCACACCAGGCGCGACCGAACAGGGAAGTCACAAGAAACAGGGAAATCGCCGCCAGAATGAGCAGGCCAGTGATATAATAGACTTCCTGCGGCCAGATCTCGATAAAGAAGAAATAGAACCGCTCACGGGCGAGATCGACCAGCACAGCCTGATCCGGCCCGCCCGCGCCGCGTTCCCAGCGTATCCACGGGGTAATATAGTAGATCGCCAGGGTAATGCCCATGATGATCCATTTGAGGCGCCGGAAATCTCCCCGCGCTTTCTTCGGCTGGATTTTTTCACGTTTCTGGAACAACGCCCGGTTTTCTTTTTTGTTAACCGGGCGAACGTCAATATTCTCTACGGAGCTATCAACCAAAACCTTTACTCCAAAACGGATAGGTTAAAAGAACTACTCCCCGCCCCCAAGAGAGTGAACATACAAGGCCAGCTGGCGAATAGTCACATCATCAAGCCGGTCGACCCAGGCCGGCATCACATTGCCGCGGCCACGGGATATGGTTTTAACAATTATATCCTTTTCCTTGCCATAAAACCAGATCGCATCGGTCAGGTTGGGCGCGCCGAATTCATTCTTGCCTTTCGCATTGTCGCCATGACAGGAGACGCAGTTCTCCATAAAAACGGCCTTCCCGCGCGTAATCATCGCCGCATCTCCCTCGCCCCCGGAGAGCGACAAAACATATTCGGCGACATCATTAATCTGGTCTTTCGTGAGCAGCTCATCCGTGAGGAAAGCCGGCATATTACCAATCCGTGTTTCGTCATTATCCGACCGGATACCATATTTCACGGTTTCGTAGATTTTATCAATGCTGCCGCCCCATAGCCAGTCATCGTCGTTCAAATTCGGGAAACCGGGCGCCCCTTGAGCCCCGGAGCCATGACATTGCGAACAATTGACGGCAAACGCGGATTTACCGCCCCGAAGCGCGAACTGGTATATCTTTTCATCATTCTTGACGTCGCTGACCTTCATGGTCACCAGCGCGGCACGGTCATCTGCATGTGCCGCCGTCGCATCGGCCAGTTCCTGCTCCAGCGAGCCGCGTGAGGAATATCCCAGAAAGCCACTGGTATAACTGCTAACCAAGGGCCAAGCGGGCATGACAATCCAGTAACCGATCGCCCAGATAATCGTGCCATACATCGTCCAGAGCCACCAGCGCGGCATGGGTGTATCCAACTCCTTGATACCGTCCCATTCATGGCCGGTTGTATCGGTGCCGGAAAATTCGTCTTTTTCTACCTTATCTGCCATGTCTATTCTTCCTCAAACGGGATCTGGGCCGCCTTGTCAAACTTCTCCTTGTTTCGCGGCCATAGGGCATAAACCAGTACCACGATAAAAAGGCCAAAGAGGTACAGCAGGCCATAACTCTGGGCGAAGGTTGAAACTGAATGATAATCCATAATTTCCTCCCTCTATCGCTTATTGGCGTCCACGTCATAGGACGTGAAGTCTACAAGGGTTCCCATCATTTGCAGGTAGGATATCAGCGCATCCAATTCCGACAGAACCGCAGGGTTTCCGTCAAAATCCCGGACCTGCGCTTTCGGATAGCGCGCCAGAAACGCATCGACATCGTCCGCATCGGGATTAACCTGCGTTTGCAAGTCGGAAGCAGCCATCTCGACCATTTCCTCCGTATAAGGTACGCCGACAAGTTCATTCGTCTTCAGATTTGCCGCGATATCCGGAATATAAAGCGGTGTCTTCGCCAGGAATGGATAACCCGGCATAACAGACTCAGGCACCACATCCCGCGGATTGTTGAGGTGTGTTACATGCCATTCGTCGGAATAACGTCCGCCGACACGTGCCAGATCCGGCCCGGTCCGTTTGGAGCCCCACTGGAACGGATGGTCATACATGCTCTCTGCAGCGAGCGAGTAATGACCGTAACGTTCAGACTCATCTCGAAGCGGGCGAACCATCTGGCTATGACAGTTGTAGCAGCCTTCGCGGATATAGATGTCGCGTCCGGCAAGTTCGAGCGGGCTATAGGGCCGCATGCCCTTTACCTTCTCAATGGTGCTTTCGAGGTAGAACAACGGGCTGATCTCGATAAGGCCGCCGATCGCGACGACAATCAGAATCAGAACGAGCATCAGGATCGAGTTTTTCTCAATAATTTTGTGACTGATCATATCCCTTACCTCGCCCCCGCCATTTCCATATTCAACACAAGCGAGCCGACCTCTTTCGCTCGAACGTCGCCACGGGCTGACCGCCAGAGATTATAAACCATGATCAAAGCCCCGAGCAGGAAGAGAGATCCGCC
>JAIOYL010000130.1 GCA_021741195.1 Sneathiella sp.
GACCAATGCGCCGCCCAAAACGCTTCTGATTGCCTGCGGCGCGCTGGCCGAGGAAACGCTTGCCGTGCTGGCGGCGAACAACTGGGATCATGTCGAGGTTACCTGTCTGCCGGCCAAACTGCATAACCGGCCTGCGCTGATCCCGGACGCCATGCGCGTGAAAATCCATGAGAATCGCGACCGGTTTGACCGGATACTGGCGCTCTACGGCGATTGCGGCACGGGTGGGTTGCTGGACAAGATGCTGCTGGAGGAAGACGTCGAGCGGATCGCGGGCGCTCATTGCTATGAATTCTATACGGGGGCCAAAACCTTCGAGGCGATTGCCGATGCGGAACCCGCCACCTTTTATCTCACCGACTTTCTCGCCCGGCATTTTGACCGGCTGATCTTCGAGGGGCTCGGTATCGACCGGCATCCGGAGCTGCTGCCGCTTTACTTCGGGAATTATGAAAAGCTCCTTTATATTTCGCAGATAGAGAATAGCGATTTGCAGGAAAAGGCAAGGGCGGCAGCGGATCGGTTGTCACTCAACTATGAATACCGCTTCACGGGCCTCACGGGCCTTACCGATTTTTTGAAACTCAAGGCAGGTTAGGGCGCGATTTGGCACAACTCAGCATTCTATACTGGCGGGATATTCCGTCACAGATCGTCGTCAAGCAGGGCAGGACAAATGCCAAGGTGATGCTTCCTGCGCGTTTTCAGGAGGCCATAGACATGGCGGCGATGCGGGACAAGTCCCATGGGGCTGACGCCTATATGGAAGGCTGGCGCAAGGGCGAACCGGAGGCGGTCGAGGGCGACATGCAGGCCGCCGCCGATTCTCGCGCAGCAGAAATCGAGGCCGGGTATGACGCGGCCAAATTACGCGCCCTTGTCGTCAGCGGCGGGCGAGAGGAAAGCTGATGCCGAAATCTGCCTATCAACCCGCTGATACAAACCCTGTAACAAGGTCAAGCGCCTTCTATACGGTGCGGCTCTGGTCCGTCCGCCATTCGCGGGGGTTGGAGCGGGTTTACAAGTTTCTGGCACGGATATTTCTGCAATTGCACCCCTTCTGGAAGTTCGTCGGCTACAGCCGCGCGGAAAAGCCCGTTGTGCTGGTTGAGAAGGTCATCAAAAGCTTCCTCTTTGACTGCCGCATGTGCGGGCAATGCGCATTGAGCGATACCGGCATGTCCTGCCCGATGAACTGCCCGAAATCCCTGCGAAACGGCCCCTGCGGCGGCGTACGGGCGAACGGTAATTGTGAGGTGGAGCCGGATATGCCCTGCGTTTGGGTGCAGGCATGGAAAGGCAGCCGTCTTATGCAGGCCGGGGATAACATCCTGAGAGTCCAGCCGCCGGTCAATCATTCGTATCGCGGCTCTTCCGCCTGGCTGCGCGCTACCGCCGAGGCGGCCGAAGCCAGGAACGCAGAGACAGCGGGAGCCTCACCGCCATGACGTCCCAAACGAGCCATGATCAAAGCGCGCCGTTACCGCCCTTGCCCGGCCACACCTCCCGTGGCCGGCTCGAGCGGGTGCTGCGGGCGGGGGAGTTTGCGGTCACCGCCGAACTGAACCCGCCCGATAGCGCGGATCCCAATGAGGTGTTCGAGCGCGGTGCGATTTTCGACGGCTGGGTCGACGGCATCAATGCAACCGATGGTTCCGGCGCCAACTGCCATATGTCCTCGGTCAGTATCTGCGCGTTGCTGACACGCGTCGGCTATTCGCCGATCATGCAGATATCCTGCCGCGATCATAACCGCATCGCCATTCAGGGGAATGTGCTCGGCGCTGCCGCCATGGGCGTGAACAACATCCTCTGCCTGACCGGCGATGGCGTGCAGGCGGGGGACCAGCCGGGCGCGAAACCTGTCTTCGATCTCGACTGCATGTCGCTCCTTCGCACTGTCCGCCTGATGCGCGATGAAGGGCGGTTCCTGTCCGGGCGCCGGATCACCTCGCCGCCGCAGGTTTTTCTCGGCGCGGCCATCAATCCCTTCGCGCCGCCTTACGATTTCCGGCCCTTGCGCCTCGCGAAAAAGATCGAGGCTGGAGCGCAGTTCGTGCAGTCACAATATTGCTTCGATATCCCGATGCTGGAGCGTTATATGGAGCAGGTCCGGGACATGGGGCTGGATGGGAAATGCTTCATCCTGATTGGCGTCGGGCCACTCGCCTCGTCACGCGCCGCCAGATGGATCCGCAGCAATGTGCCCGGTATCCATATTCCAGACGCCATTATCGACCGGCTCGATGGCGCGACGGACCAGAAGCTGGAGGGGAAGAAAATCTGCATCGAAATCCTCCAGCAGGTGCATGAAATGAAGGGCGTTTCCGGCGCCCATGTCATGGCCTACCGGCAGGAGGAACTGGTGGCTGATATCGTCCATGAATCCGGTATCCTGAAAGGCCGCCAGCCCTGGAAACGTGAAAGCAATCCCGATTTCGCGGCCGTCTCTGACGCCGTCAAATCAGTGGAAGAACAGATCCGGCACCCGATCGATCCGGCGGAAGCGGTCGCTGCCGTTTCTGAGGAACTCTAAGTCGGTATTGAGCAAGAGGAAACGCGTCCGTGTCCTTTAATGGAAGAAGGATGACAATCGGCGAAAGCCCCGTATTTCAAGGTAACTCAGCATGACGGATACCCGCATCTCTTCAGCCACCAGGGAAGTTATTATCGGGTTTGACAGGCCCTTCGTGATCATCGGTGAGCGCATCAACCCGACGGGGCGCAAGCTGCTGGCCGAGGAAATGAAGGTCGGCGATTACAGCAGGGTCGAGGCGGATGCGCTGGCACAGGTCGCGGCGGGGGCGCATATGCTTGATGTCAATGCCGGTATTCCGCTCGCCGATGAACCGCGTATCCTCGCGGAAACCATCCAGCTTGTGCAAAGGCTGACCGACGTGCCGCTCTCCATCGACAGCTCCATCGTCGAGGCGCTGGCCGCCGGGCTCGCCGTCTATCAGGGTAAGGCACTGGTCAATTCGGTCACTGGTGAGGAAGACCGGCTTGAGACGGTCCTGCCGCTGGTCAAGAAATACGGCGCGGCCGTCGTTGCTATTTCCAACGATGAAACCGGCATTTCGGAGGATCCGGACGTACGCTATGCGGTCGCCAAGAAAATCGTCGAACGCGCGCAGGACTATGGCATTTCCCCCGCCGACGTGGTGGTTGATCCGCTTGTCATGCCGGTTGGAGCCTTGAATGATGCGGGCCGGCAGGTGCTGGCGCTGGTGCGCCGCCTCAGGAATGAGCTCAAAGTCAATACGACCTGTGGGGCCTCGAATTTCAGCTTCGGCCTGCCCAACCGCCATGGTATGAATGCGGCGTTTTTGTCGATGGCCATAGGAGCGGGGATGACGTCCGCGATTACCAACCCGCTGCATGAACCGGAAATGGCCGCCGTGAAAGGCGCCAATGCGGTGATGGGCCGGGATCCGAACTGCGCAAACTGGATCAGGACCTTCCGCGAACCTGCGGCGGAAGGCAGTGATGAAGCCCGGCGCGCCAGCCGCCGCCGGAGACGCAATGCCTGATCGCCTGATTGCCAAGGAAAAAACCCATCTGATCGCTTTCATGCCGTCCGGCAAGCGCGGCCGTTTTCCTGATGGCACGCCCGTGCTGGAAGCGGCGCGGCTTCTCGGTGTTGATATCGACAGCGTATGTGGCGGCCGTGGCATCTGCGGGCGTTGCCAGGTCGATCTGACCGTCGGCAAGTTTTCCAAGCATGGCGTTGTCAGCCGCGCGGGATCACTGACCCCTTTCGGCGAAGTCGAGGCGAAATACGGCGAGCGCCGCGGATTGAAGGAAGGACGGCGCCTCAGCTGTCAGGCGCTTCTCAAGGGCGATGCGGTGATCGACGTTCCGGCCTCCAGCCAGGTTCATAAGCAGGTTATCGTGAAAAAGGCGGATGACCGCAAGATCGAGATGGATCCGGCGATCCGGCTCCATTTCGTGCAGGTGCTGGAGCCGGACATGTATAACCCGACCGGCGATTTCGAGCGCCTCTGTCTTGCCCTCAAACAGCAATGGGATCTGGATTTTCTCGAATGCGACCTTCGTACCCTGCAGGCGCTGCAGAAGGTCTTGCGCGCCGGTAACTGGAATGTCACCGTCGCCGTTCACCGCTCCAGCCGGATAACGAAGATCTGGCCGGGCTTTCACAATCTTGCCTATGGCGTCGCGGTCGACGTCGGCTCCACCACCATCGCCATGCATCTGTGCGATCTTTCAACCGGCGAGGTCATTGCCTCTGCCGGGATGATGAACCCGCAGATCCGCTATGGCGAGGACCTGATGAGCCGGGTCTCCTACGTGATGATGAACCCGGGCGGCGACAAGCTGCTGACCGAGGCCGTGCGTAGCGGTATCAACGACCTGATCGCCGAAGTGACAAGACAGGCGGATATCGATCCCGACAATATCCTGAACGCGGTTTTCGTCGGCAACCCGATCATGCATCATCTGCTGCTCGGCATTGATCCGACGGAGCTTGGCGGCGCACCCTTTGCGCTCACCACCAACTCCGGCATGACGATCTGGGCGAGCGAGATCGGCATGAGCTCGAACCCCGATGGCCGCGCCTATTTCCTGCCCTGCATTGCGGGCCATGCCGGCGCGGATACGGCGGCGGTGATCCTCTCGGAGGCGCCTCACCTGAGCGAGCAGATGACCCTGATCATTGACGTCGGCACCAATGCGGAAATTGTCCTTGGCAATAATGTGCGGCTGCTTGCGGCCTCCTCGCCGACGGGTCCGGCTTTCGAGGGCGCGCAGATATCCTGTGGCCAGCGGGCGGCGGCGGGCGCGATTGAGCGGGTGCGCATCGATCCCGACACGCTGGAGCCGCGCTTCAAGGTGATTGGCAGCGATCTCTGGTCCGACGAGGAGGGGTTCGAGGCGGAAACCAGGAAATCCGGCATTACCGGCATCTGCGGCTCCGGTATCATCGAGGTGATCGCCGAGATGTATCTTGCGGGCATACTCAGCACGGACGGCGTGATTGATGGATCGCTCGCTGCGAAAAGCAGCCGCGTCGTCGCTGACGGCCGGACCTTCTCCTACGTTATCCGCTCAAGTGAAGACGAAAGCGAAATCAAGATCTACCAGACGGATGTGCGGGCGATCCAGCTCGCCAAGGCGGCGCTCTATGCGGGTGCAAAACTGCTGATGGACAAGCTCGATCTCGAGACCGTCGACCGCATCCTGCTCACCGGCGCCTTCGGCAGCCATATCGACGTCAAATACGCCATGGTGCTCGGCATGATCCCCGATTGCCGTCTTGATGACGTGCAGAGCGTCGGCAATGCGGCGGGTGTCGGCGCGCGCATCGCCCTGCTCAACAAGGCGGCGCGGGACGAGATTGAGGAGTTGGTCAAGACGGTCGAGAAGATAGAGACGGCGGTCGAGCCCAAATTCCAGCAGTATTTTGTCGAGGCCATGGCGATCCCGCACAAGACGGCGGCCTATCCCTATCTCTCAAAGGCTGTCAAACTGCCGGAGCCGAAAGTGATCGCCGATGGTCCGGGTGAGGGCGGGCGTCGCCGCCGTCGCCGGGGCTAGGCGTTAATGCCGGACGCGCCGCTCGTCGCTTGGCGTGCGGCCGAAATGCTCGCGGTGGCATTTCGAGAAATGCGAGGCCGAGACGAAGCCGCAGGCAAGCGCCACCTCGATAATCGGCAGGCTGGTCTGCGTCAGCAGGTAGCGGGCGCGGTCAAGCCGGAGCCCGAGATAATAGCGGGTCGGTGAGTAATCGAGATATTTCTGGAACAATCGCTCAAGCTGGCGCGTTGACAGCCCGACCTTGACCGCGAGATCGCTGCAACTCAAGGGTTCCTCAAGATTTTCCTCCATGCAGGCGATCGCAGCGAGCAGTTTGGGATGGGAAATGCCGAGGCGGGCCCGCAGCTCCATACGCTGGCGCTCGTTGCCTTCGCGGATCCGGTGATAAATAAGCTGGTCGGCAACGGCGAGCGCGAGTTCCTGGTTTGTCTGTTTCGTGATCAGGCTCAGCATCATGTCGAGTGAGGACGTGCCCCCGGCGCAGGTGTAGCGGTTCCGGTCGATCTCGAAGAGTTCGGACGTGATGTCGAGTTCCGGGAAATCCTCCTGAAAGCCGGACAGATTCTCCCAATGGATGGTGCAGCGATAGCCTTTCAACAAACCGGCCTTGGCGAGCACATGCGCGCCTGTGCAGATCGCGCCGAGATTGGATCCGTGGCTCGCGAGACGCCGCAGTGTTGCGATGATCTGTGGGTTCGTATGTTTCTGGATATCGATGCCGCCGCAGGTGAAGACCGTCGGCAGTGCCGGTATATCGGATATTTTCCCCTGGACGGAAAATTCAATACCGGCGGAGCTTACCGCGGGCGCACCGTCGATGGAATAACACTCCCAGCTGTAGATTTTCTCATCGCTGAGACGGTTGGCGAGCCGGAGCGGTTCGACTGCGGAAATGAAGGCAAGCGCCGAAAATTCGGGAACGAGGCAAAACCCGATCCTGTGCCTGGCATTACTGCCGTCCGTCACCTTGGTCAAATTCGTTACTTCCAGCAAAAAATAACCTGTTCTTCTTAAACGCTACTTCAGAAACAGAAAAAGACAATATCTTTTTTGCTGGTTCACTTCAAATAAAGGCGATTGGGCGGTTGCCTGACAATGAGACTTCAAAGTCCCGATCCTAGAAAAGGCCGACAATATCGCCGTTCTCGTTCACATCGATGGCGTTGGCGGCAGGAACCCGCGGCAGGCCGGGCATTGTCATGATATTGCCGCAGATCGCGACGACAAATTCAGCGCCGCTCGCAATACGGATCTCGCGGATCGGCACGACGTGATTGCTGGGAGCGCCTTTGAGGTTTGGATCGGTCGAAAAACTGTACTGGGTCTTGGCGATGCAGACCGGATAATGACCGAAGCCGCCGTCCTGTAACTCCTTGAACTGGTCGCGGACCTTCTTGTCGGCGATGATGCCCTGCGCGCCATAGAGCGTCTGGGCGACGGTGCGCACCTTGTCCCAGAGCGGCAGGGCGTCATTGTAGAGCGGCGCGTAATTGCTGCCGTTCTGGTCGATTTTCGCGACTACGGCCTTTGCCAGCTCCGCCGCCCCGGCGCCGCCATTTCCCCAATGATCCGATTCAATGGCGTCGACGCCGAGTTCGGCGCAGATCTGCCGGACCTGGTTGACCTCATCCTTGGTATCGGCCGAGAATTTGTTGATGGCGACGATGACCGGCAGGCCAAATTTCTTGAGGTTCTCAACATGCCGCGAGAGGTTTTCAGCGCCGTCCGTCACCGCTTTGACATTCTCCTTGGAAAGATCTTCCCTGGCGATGCCGCCATGCATCTTGAGCGCCCGGATCGTCGCGACGACGACGGCCATTTCCGGCTTCAGCCCGGCCTTGCGGCATTTGATGTCGAGGAATTTTTCGGCCCCGAGATCAGCGCCGAAACCTGCTTCCGTCACCACGTAATCCGCAAGCTTGAGCGCTGTCGTGGTTGCCAGCACCGAGTTGCAGCCATGGGCGATATTGGCGAACGGCCCGCCATGAATGAAGGCGGGGTTGTTCTCCAGCGTCTGCACGAGATTGGGCTGGAACGCGTCCTTCAGGAGTACGGTCATGGCCCCATGGGCGTCCAGGTCTTTCGCGTACACGGGTTTCTTGTCCCGGGTATAGCCGACGATGATATTGCCGAGGCGGCGCTTCAAATCACCGAGATCCATTGCGAGGCAGAAAATCGCCATCACCTCGGAGGCGACGGTTATGTCGAAATGATCCTCGCGCGGGAAGCCATCGGCGATGCCGCCGAGGCTGTTGACGATATTGCGCAGCGCGCGGTCATTCATGTCCATGACGCGCCGCCAGATGATCCGCCGCTCATCAAGGCCAAGCTGGTTGCCCCAGTAGATATGATTATCGACCAGCGCCGCGAGCAGATTATTGGCTACGCCGATCGCATGAAAATCGCCGGTGAAATGCAGGTTGATATCGGTCATCGGCACAACTTGCGCATAACCGCCGCCCGCCGCGCCGCCCTTCATGCCGAAGCAGGGGCCGAGGGAAGGCTCGCGCAGACAGATGATTGCTTTCTTGCCGATATGGTTGAGGGCGTCGCCAAGCCCGACGGTCGTCGTCGTCTTGCCTTCGCCGGCCGGGGTCGGGGTCATGGCGGTCACCAGGATCAGCTTGCCGTCGGGCTTGTCCTCGAGCGTCTTGATATAGTCGAGCGACAGTTTCGCCTTGTAATGGCCATAAGGCTCCAGATTGTCGGGATCGATGCCGAGACTGTCTTTCGCGACGCCGGCGATCCGCTTCATCGAGGCGGCTTGCGCAATATCGATGTCGGATTTGGGATTCTTGTGTTGGTCTGTCATGGTGCGATATGTCCCCCCTAAAGCGTCACATGAACTTGGCCCTGTCGGCCCGTCCTGTTGTTGTCACAGTGACTGGCCTCAAAATCCCCGGCTATTCATGAAGCGACATTAATTCTTCAACATGCGGTTAGCGGAGGCGGGGATTTTGGAATGTCGCTAATATTCTACTAAATGACCATTGGCGACAGATTTCCGACGCCTTAAGATGGCACAGTCTGCACGATCAGGACCCTACGAGGAATTTTATGGTTAAATATTCGATTTTCTCGATCGCCCGCAACGCGCTTCAAGGCCACAGGAACTGGCCGGAACAATGGCGCAGCCCGGAGCCGAAGACGGACTATGATGTCGTCATCATCGGTGGCGGAGGCCATGGTCTTGCAACCGCCTATTATCTTGCCAAGGAACATGGCATCACCAATGTGGCGGTGCTGGAGAAGGGCTGGCTCGGCGGCGGCAATACGGCGCGGAATACGACCATTGTGCGCTCCAACTATCTCTGGGATGAAAGCGCCGCGATCTACGAGAAATCATTGCAGCTCTGGGAAGGGCTGTCGCAGGATATCAACTATAACGTGATGCTGAGCCAGCGCGGCGTGCTCAACCTCGCCCATAACCTCGGCGATGTGCGTGAAGGGGTGCGGCGGGTGAACGCGAACCGGCTGAACGGCGTCGATGCCGAATGGCTGGATGCGGAAGGGGTTAAGGACTTCTGCCCGATCATCAATATCTCCAAATCCGCGCGCCATCCGGTTCTTGGCGCAACGTTGCAGCGGCGCGGCGGCGTCGCCCGTCATGACAGCGTCGCCTGGGGCTATGCGCGGGCGGCGGATGCGCGCGGCGTCGATATCATCCAGAATTGCGAAGTGACGGGGATCAATCGAAACGGTGGCAAGGTAACGGGCGTCGAGACGTCGCGGGGGACCATTGGCGCGAAAAAAGTCGCTATTGTCGCGGCTGGCCATAGCTCGGTCGTTGCGGGTATGGCGGGCCTGCGTCTGCCGGTCGAGAGCCATCCGCTGCAGGCGCTGGTCTCCGAGCCAATCAAGCCGGTAATCGATTGCGTCGTGATGTCGGGCGCCGTTCATGTCTATGTCAGCCAGTCGGACAAGGGCGAACTGGTGATGGGCGCAGGCGTTGACAGCTTCAACGCCTATAGCCAGCGCGGCAGTTTCCATGTGATCGAGCATCAGCTCGGCGCCTGTCTTGAACTGTTCCCGATTTTCAGCCGGGTTCGCATGATGCGGACCTGGGGCGGCATCGTCGATGTCTGCCCGGACGCCTCGCCAATCCTCTCGAAGACGCCGGTTGAGGGGCTTTATATCAACTGCGGCTGGGGAACCGGTGGCTTCAAGGCGACCCCGGGTTCGGGCTGGAGCTTCGCCCATACGGTGGCGAAGGACGAGCCGCATCCGCTGAACGCACCTTTCAGCCTCAGCCGTTTTGAGACGGGCGCGCTTATCGATGAGCATGGCGCAGCCGCTGTGGCGCATTAGGAGAGCGTGAAATGTTGGATATAACCTGCCCCTGGTGCGGCAAGCGGCACGAGACGGAATTCCGCTATGGCGGTGAAGCCCATATCGCCCGGCCAGAAAACCCGTCTGGTCTTTCTGATGCCGATTGGGCGGATTTTCTGTTTATGCGGAAAAATACCAAAGGCCCCTTTGCCGAGCGCTGGTGTCACGTAAACGGCTGCCGCCGCTGGTTCAACGTGATCCGCAATACGGCAAGCCATGAAATCCTTGCGACCTACCGGATGGGTGAAACCCCGCCAAAATTGCCGGGAGGCGCGACATGACCGGTTCGTTCCGCACTCCGGCCGGTGGTCGCATCAACCGGAAAAAGCCGGTTAATTTCACCTTCAACGGCCGTGCCTATAGGGGATATCAGGGTGACACGCTGGCGTCGGCCTTGCTCGGCAATGGCATTCATCTTGTCGGCCGCAGCTTCAAGTATCATCGTCCGCGCGGGATTGTTGCCGCCGGGGCTGAGGAACCGGGCGGCATGGTCCAACTCGGCGAGGGGGCAGTAACCGAGCCCAATATCCGGGCGACGCAAATTTCGCTCTATGAGGGATTGGTGGCGTCCAGCGTCAATGTCTGGCCGAGTGTCGAGGTCGATGTCAGCGCCGTCAACGGCCTGTTCGCCAAGATCATGACGGCGGGGTTCTATAACAAGACATTCATGTGGCCGCGCGCCATGTGGTTGAAGCTTTACGAGCCGGTGATCCGCCGCGCCGCCGGCTGGGGCCGGGCGCCGGAGGTGCGCGATCCCGATATCTATGATCATATGCATTTGCATGTCGACGTGATGGTGGTCGGTGGCGGTCCGGCGGGCCTCAGTGCGGCGCTGGCGGCGGCGCGCGCCGGT
>JAIOYL010000131.1 GCA_021741195.1 Sneathiella sp.
TGCCAAGCGGCTATGAGGCGCAAATCCGCCCCCGCTCCGGTCTCGCGCTCAAAAACGGCATCACCTTACCCAACAGTCCCGGCACCATTGATGCCGATTACCGCGGCGAAGTCGGGATTATCCTGCTCAATGCCGGAACCGAGCCTTTCATTATTCAGCGCGGCGACCGTGTTGCGCAGATGGTGATCGCCCCGGTCCTGCAGGCGAGCTGGATCGAGACGGACATGCTCGATGAAACGCTGCGCGGCGAAGGCGGGTTCGGCTCTACCGGGGTCAAGGGAGGAGCTCGCTGACATGCTGCATTTGCCGAAAAAAATGCTCTACGCGCTGGAAGCCGTCGTAGATATCGCCTTCAACGCCCGGCCGGACCCAGTGCAGTCAAAGGAAATCACCCAGCGCCAGGGCATTCCTTTGCGCTATCTCGAACAGGTCATGCAGCAACTGGTGCATGGCGGCATCCTCAAGGGCGTGCGCGGTCCGCGCGGCGGCTATCGACTGGCGCGGGAGCGCCGCCGGATCACCGCGGGCGATGTGATCCGCGTGATCAGCGCCGCCGAGGCGGAAAGCGAAGCGCAGATTTTCTCCTCCGACATCGGCCAGAGAGTTGTCGGGCCGCTCTGGAGTGACGCGCAAGCCTCGCTGCTGGCCAAACTGGATTCAGTCACGCTCGAGGATCTTTGCCGGCGCGCCAATGAAAATTGCCAGGAAGAGCCTCCCGCCACTGGGGTGACCTTCGAAATCTGATTTTAAAAACAAGGGATTGGGGAAAATGTATAAAAATCCACCCCGCGGACGGATTTATGGGTCGATCATCGACACCATTGGCGCGACGCCGCTTGTCCGGGCAAACCGCATCGGCAAGGACAGCGCAAGCGGCGCGGAAATCCTGCTCAAGCTTGAGTTCTTTAATCCGCTCTCCTCAGTCAAGGACCGCATTGCCGCCGCCATGATCGAGGCGATGGAGGACGCCGGGCTGATCAAGGAAACCACGGCGTTTACCGAGCCGACGTGCGGGAATACGGGCAACGGGCTTGCCTTCGTCTGCGCGGCCAAGGGTTATCACCTGACCCTGGTGATGCCGGAAAGCATGTCGATCGAGCGCCGCAAGATGCTGAAACTGCTGGGTGCCAATCTCGAGCTGACCGATGCCGCCAAAGGCATGAACGGGGCGATTGCCCGCGCCGAGGAATTAAAGGCGGAAATCGGCGATGCAGTGATCCCGCAGCAGTTTGAAAATCCAGCCAATCCCGCCATCCATAAAACCACCACCGCCGAGGAAATCCTCGCTGACACCGGCGGCAGGGTCGATGTGGTTGTCATGGGGGTTGGCACCGGCGGGACGCTGACCGGCGTCGGCACGGTCCTGAAAAAGCACAACCCGAACATCAGAATTGTCGCGGTTGAACCTGAGGACAGCCCGGTTCTTTCCGGCGGGCAGCCCGGTCCGCATAAAATACAGGGGATCGGGGCAGGATTCTCGCCGAAAAATCTCGATGAAAGCCTGATCGACGAAGTTCTGACCATCGGTAATGAAACTGCGTTTGAAACCGCGCGCGAAGTCGCGCGCAAAGAGGGGATTCCAGTTGGCATTTCCTCGGGTGCCGCCGTTGCCGCGGCGCTGGAAATTGCCGAGCGCGCCGAGATGAAGGGCAAGACCATTGTCGTCATAATCCCGTCTTTCGCCGAAAGATATCTCACGACCGCGCTTTTTGACGGTCTCTGACCGCCATGGCCCTGACCGACGACCAGCTTGACCGTTACGCCCGCCATATCATCCTGCGCGAGGTCGGTGGCAGCGGCCAGAAGAAATTGCTGCAATCGAAAGTGCTGATTGTCGGGGCAGGGGGCCTCGGTTCACCCATGCTGCTGTATCTCGCCGCGGCGGGGGTTGGCACCATCGGCGTGATCGATGATGACAGGGTGGATCTCTCCAATCTTCAGCGGCAGATCGCCCATGGTACGGAGGATATCGGTGCATCCAAGGTCGCAAGTGCCGCCAAGGCCGCTGCGCGCATCAACCCGGATATCGAGATTGTCTCCTATCCGGAGAGACTAACGGCGGGCAATGTCGCGGAGATCCTTGCCGATTATGATCTCATCGCCGACGGCACGGATAATTTCGATACGCGCTTTTTGCTGAATGACGCCTGCTATTTCATGAAAAAAACGCTGGTTTCCGGCGCAATCCTGCAGTTTGACGGTCAGGTCAGCACCTTCAAGGCCCATGAGGCGGGGAACAATCCCTGCTACCGCTGCCTGTTTCCCGCACCGCCACCGCCGGACGTAGCACAGACCTGCGGTGAAGCCGGCGTTCTCGGTGCGCTTGCCGGGGTAATCGGCTCGATGCAGGCGGTGGAAATTCTGAAGGAACTGCTTGGCATCGGGGAAGGTCTATCGGGCCGCTTGTTGCTCTATGACGCGCTCGCCGCCGAGGTCCGCACGATCAAGCTCCGCCGGGATCCCAATTGCCCCCTTTGCGGCGACGCGCCGACGATCACCGATCTGTCGCACCATCAGTGAAGAAAATAGGCCGCCGCCAGGGTGAGGGTGAGGGGCAGGGTGATCATTGAGATCAGGGTCTGGACGGTGATGATCCCGGCCATCACCTCGGCATCCGCGCCGAGCAGCTTGGCGAGGGCATAACCCGAACTCGCCGTCGGGATCGCGCCGTAGATGATCAGGATCATCGCCGGGATCCCGTCGAGCCCGACCAGAACGGCGGTTCCGGCAATAATCAGCGGGAAAATGGCCAGTTTGCAAACCGTTGATATCACGACATAAAGAGCGCCGGTGTGGATCGCCTTGATCCTCAGGCCGGCGCCGACGCACAGAAGCGCGAAGGGCAGGGCGGCTTTCGCGAGAAGCCCGGCGAAATTATTGATCACCGGCAGGGGGCCGATACCGGTAAGGTTGAGAAATGCTCCCGCCGCGATCGCGATGAGCAGCGGGTTGCGGATAATTTCCTGAAACAACCGGCGTTTCAGGGTGATCGTGCCTGACCGGCCCTGATACCCGACAAGGACGGAGACACAGAAAAGGTTTGTTGGTGGCACCAGAACGGCGGTCGCCACCGCGGCGAGCAACAACCCTTCCGCGCCGAACAGGTAATCCGCCACCGCAAAGGCGATAAAGGTGTTATGCCGTGCCGCGCCCTGAAAGACCGCGCCGCCGATGCGCGGCGTAATGCCGAACAGCTTCACGGTGGCGAGCGCAATCAGGCCGGTGAGAAGCAGTGCGCCCAGCAGGGCAAGGGCATAGGTGCCCAAAATTTCGTCCTTTAAGGGCGCTGTCGTCGTGTTGTAGAAGAGCAGCGCCGGGAAAAGCACCCAATAGACCATTTTGTCGGCGTAATGCCAGAAATCTCCACCTGGAAAACCATTGCGGCGCAAGAGGTTGCCGAGCACGAGCAGCAGGAAAATCGGCAGGACAGAAAGTGATATGGCCCACATCTGTTGATTTCCTTCAGCTTGATTTGGTGGGAAGCGGTACAGCCCGCTTTGTGATTGAAAATGGGTTCTTTGGCCAGTAGAAAAAAATCTGGCGTTATTGTTTCCCGGGTTTTGGTATTATGAATGACTGGCTTTTGCCATCAAAAAGCTCCGGGTTGGGATGATAGCCGGGACCAATCGTCAACGCGACATTGGGAAGATCCGCCTGATCGATATTGGATTTATATTCTTTCGAATAAACGGCCAGCGGCTGGTCCGTACCGGGCTTCATCAATTTCACAATGACGGAATAAGGACGATCCTTGACGACGCCGCTAACGCCGGGCGTGCGGAACATATACTGAAGCTGCGCCGGTTTTGCCGTCTGCTTCACAGTGATCGGATCACCGCCCGCCGGATTCTCGAATTCCGCGATGATTTCGGTGCCGTCCGGGATTTTACGGGCCGGCTTGGCGACGAAACCATAGAACGCCTCGCCGATGCGGTAATTAAAGATGAAGCCGCCGCCGGTGAACTCAAGATAAGGCCTGTCCGCCTCATCACCGCAGGCGCTTAAAAAAATCCCGGCTATTATCAAGCAGACAAGAGTTGCTTTCCTCATCATCGAAATCTCCCTGGCAGAGCCCATAAGTTATGATACGCTTTGCCTCACCTGTTGTCTATTTTGCAGAGGAGCGGACAGGCGGTGGCATTTTTGTATATCCTGCAGCAGCTTCTGAATGCTGTCCAGATCATCGCGATTTATGCGCTTCTGGCCGCAGCCTTTGTCCTGCTTTATGGCGTGACGAACCGTATCAATCTCGCCTTCGGCGCGATCGCGATGTGGAGCGCCTATGTGACCATCATGATGATTTCGCTGCTTCAGGGCGCGACCTTCTGGCCGCTCATTGCCGTCGTTCTGGGTGGCGGGTTTATCGCGCTCGCCAATACCGCCGCCGTCGGCTTCGCGCTTCATCACCTGGTCATCGCGCCGCTCATCCACCGCCGCTCCCAGGTCCTGCTGATCGCAACGATTGCCGTGGCCATCGTCCTTGAGGAGACGATGCGCCTGATCAACAGCTCGCGGGAGCTCTGGCTCAGGCCGGTTTTCGCGGACCCCATTCCCTTGCATGTATCCAACAATTTCCCCATTCAGGTGACGCCCTTGCAGATAGCCGCCGTAATTCTCGCCTTTGGCGTCGTGGGGTCCCTTATTCTCCTGATGAAACGACATCGTTTCGGCGTCTTCTGGCGCGCCTGTTCGGAGGATCTGAAAATGGCGGCGCTCTGCGGTGTGAATATCCCTCTCATTCTCGCCGGATCCTTTGTGCTCGCGAGTGGTTGCGCCGGCCTTGCCGGCAGCCTGATCGCGCTCCTCTATGGCAGCGCGAGCTTTGTTATGGGAACCATTATTGGCCTGAAGACCATGTTTGTCGCAGTAATCGGTGGCTTGAGATCGCTTTCCGGCGCGTTTCTCGCCGCCACCGTACTCGGGCTCTTTGAGACCTTCTGGTCCGCCTATCTTGAGCTTGCCTACCGCGATCCCGCCGCCTTTTGCCTGCTTACCCTGCTGCTGGTTTTGAAGCCGGAGGGATTACGGGTGCGATAACCCATAAGAAAACCCGGCTCGAAATTCACATTCCGGCCGGGTTTTTTGCGATCTATGGCGACGTTTTACGCGATTTTAGGGGCGGACTGTAAAACAGTGTCCTCCACATAATCGGTGAACTGTTCGAAATTCTCGATAAAGCGGGCAACGAGATCCTGGGCCTTTGCATCATAGGCAGCCTTGTCCGTCCAGGTATTGCGGGGATTCAGGATTTCGGACGGAACCCCCGGGCAGGAGGTTGGCATGGCGAGACCGAAGAAGGGGTCCTTCTCGGTATCCATTTTGGCAAGCGTGCCGTCCAGCGCCGCATTGACCAGCGCGCGCGTATGGGCGATCGGCATGCGGTGGCCGGTGCCGAACTCGCCGCCGGTCCAGCCGGTATTCACCAGCCAGCAGTTGACGCCGTGCTTGGCAATTTTCTCGCCAAGCAGCTTGGCGTAGACCGCCGGATGCCGGGGCATGAAGGGGGCGCCGAAACAGGTGGAGAAGGTGGCCTGCGGTTCGCTGCCAAGACCTTTTTCCGTGCCCGCGAGCTTCGCGGTATAGCCTGACAGGAAGTGATACATTGCCTGCTCCGGCGTCAGCTTCGAGATGGGAGGCAGGACGCCGAAGGCATCCGCCGTCAGCATCACCACATTCGTCGGGTTCCCGGCAACCCCGGTTTCGGAGGCGTTCGGGATAAACTCTATGGGGTAGGAGGCGCGGGTGTTTTCGGTATGGCGGTTGTCATCAAGATCAAGCTCGCCGGTATCCGGATCCATCACCACATTTTCAAGCACGGTGCCGAAGCGACGGGTGGTCTCGAAGATTTCCGGCTCGGCTTCCTGTGACAGCTTGATCACCTTGGCATAGCAGCCGCCCTCGAAATTGAAGACACCTTCATCGGACCAGCCATGCTCGTCATCGCCGATCAGCATCTTGCTGGCATCGGCGGAAAGCGTTGTTTTACCGGTTCCGGACAAACCGAAGAAGACGCTTGCGTTGCCTTCCTTGCTGACATTGACCGAGCAATGCATGGGCAGGATGCCTTTTTCCGGCAGCAGGTAGTTCAGAATTGAGAAGACTGACTTCTTGATTTCACCGGCATAGGACGTACCGCCAATGATCACCAGTTTCTCGGCGAAATTCGCGAGCACGAAGACTTCCGAGCGGGTACCGTCGACGGCGGGATCGGCCTCAAACGAGGGAACCTGCAAAATGGTGAATTCGGGCTTGAAGTTATCGAGTTCCGCTGGTGCGGGCTGGAGGAACATGTTGCGCGCAAAAAGATTATGCCAGGCGCATTCGGTGATAATGCGGACGGGGAGCCGATGGCCCGTGTCCGCTCCGGCGAAGCAATCCTGAACAAAGACTTCCTTGCCCGCGAGATAGTCCTGCATTTTCCTGTGCAGGCTGGCGAATTTGCCAGCATCGATCGGCTTGTTGACCTTGCCCCACCAGATATTCTTTTCGCTGCCGGGCTCCTCGACGATGAATTTGTCATTGGCGGAGCGCCCCGTATGCTGTCCGGTGAGTGCGACCAGCGGCCCTCCCGCGGCCAGCGAGGCTTCACCGCGTAACAAGGCTTCGCGGTAAAGGGCAGGGGCCGATAAGTTCCAGTAGGCCTTGCCGACATTGCCAAGGCCATTCTTGTCCAGCCCATAACTGCTCTTACGGGGTCCTAATTGCTCCACATTCATTCTCCAGCGCTATAAAAGAAGAGCCCGTTTGCCGGGCGATTGCCGACAGAATATGTCGCTTGTCATACAGGTGCAACATAACTATCGCAAAAAAAGGCACTTTAAATGTGGCTTTTTTCGAATAAGTTTCATTTTTCCTTTGAATTCATGTCATTTAGATCAAAAGAGATAATTATATTGTTAATTTCTTGCTTTTTTAACCATATGGACAAGCTCTTTGCGGATATCAATCGCGGTTGAAACCGGGTTTTCAAAGAGAATCCGCTGATAGCTCCAATCCCGACGAAGGTCAAATCCCTCGGCATCAATGCCAGTCATTTCACATTCCCTGCTCTGTCCCCCAGTCCCCGCGGCGGCGAGATCCTGAATGGCGGCGCCGTGATCCCCGTTCATATGGTCCAGAATATCCGCTTCCGACTGCATGTCATCAAGGAAACCGGCAGGCAGAAGAAAATCGATGGCGTCAAGCCAGTGTATTTCGCCAAATCCCGCCACCAGATGCGCGCGGGCGACCTCCATCCGATAGAGATGGAAATCGGCAAATCCGGCGAAATCCCGCGCGGACGGATAGCGTCGCAGGTAGCGTTCCTTCAGACCTTCGCTTTCATTTCGCAGGAGCGTCCCCACAAGGCTCACCCGCGGTTCCGTCAATGGATCGCGGCCCGGCGCATTTGCTGAAACCAGCAAGGATACCTCTGCGGTGCGCGTGATATTCCGGCTGTGGACGGCGAGATCGGAGAGCAGGAGTAATGGCCGTCCGGACGGATCGGTCGCCATCAGCACCAGCGACGCATAGGGCTGCTTTTCTTCCGGCATCAAGGTTGCAAGCGCGGCGGTTGTCGCGCTTCGCAGCAAATGGCGGATGATTGCGCCCCGCCCGCTATTAAGTTCTGATTCTGCCATCGGACTGTTTTGCGGAAATTTTGGAAAAAAGCAAAAGGATAATGGGGGAAGGGCCCTAAATCGCAGCGAACCCCCCTAAATTCAGGCAATCCTGCCTTGATTTCCCCGACGGACATGCTCTTGCCTTATTTTGGCTAAATGTAGATGGCAATTGAGCGCGGCAGATCATACAATAAGGTGGTGCAATGACTCTGGGGACTGATATGGCGACGAAAGTAGCCTTGGTCGATGATGACCAAAATATTCTGACCACGGTATCGATCCTTCTGGAATCCGAGGGATTCGTGGTCGATAAATATTCCGACGGGGAAGAGGCGCTGAAGGGCCTTGCCGACAATCCGCCGGATCTCGCCGTGCTGGATATCAAGATGCCGCGCATGGATGGCATGGAGCTTCTCAACCGTCTCCGGCGGACGAGCAGCGTGCCGGTTATTTTCCTGACCTCCAAGGATGACGAAATCGACGAATTTCTTGGCCTCAAGATGGGCGCGGACGACTATATCCGCAAACCCTTCTCGCAGCGACTGCTGGTCGAGCGGATCCGTACCGTGCTCCGGCGCCATGGAGTCAACAAGTCGGATGCGGTGGAAGGCGAGGAGGAAATCCTGTTGCGCGGCAAGCTGAAGCTCGACAGCATCCGCCACGCCTGTTTCTGGGATGGCCGCGAAGTGACGCTGACGGTGACGGAATTCATGCTGCTGCATGCTCTCGCGCTCCGTCCGGGTCACGTTAAAAGCCGCGATCAGCTGATGGACGCCGCCTATGACGACAATATCTATGTCGATGATCGCACCATCGACAGTCATATCAAGCGGTTGCGTAAGAAAATCAAGGCGACGGACCCGGACTTTTCCGCCATTGAGACCCTATATGGCGTGGGGTATCGGTTTAAGGAAAAATAGTGCCAGAGCGGTTCAGAATATATGAATCATGATCAACGGATTAAACCTGTTCCCAAACCTTACGTCGGAAAATCGGTTCCCGACAAGTCGGTGGAAAAGCGGCAAAAGCGGGCCAGGAGGGGGCCTTTTTCGTCGCTCGGGCGGCGGATCATGGCGATCAACCTGTTTTCCGTCATTTTCCTCGCGGGGGGCATCCTCTATCTTGACCAGTTCCGGGATGGCCTGATCGAGGCCCGCTTTCAGGCCTTGACGATCAATGGCCGTATGATTGCGGGCGCACTTGGCGAGGCTGCGCTTCAGGAAATCTCGCTGGATGGGAAGGTGCAGTATCTGACTCTTGATTCCCTCCCCATCAAGCGCATCCTCCGGCGCCTTTCCATCGTTACCAATACCCCGGCGCTGTTGTTTGACCGGGAGGGAGTGTTGATTGCCGACAGCCGCCGCCTGATATCCGCCGGCCGCAATATTGTCTTCGAAGAATTGCCGCCGCCCGAGATCAAGAGCCCTGTCCGGATCTTTTTCGAGGAGCTTTATGACGGCTGGGAGAAACTGTTCCCCACTAATAATGACTATCCATTATTTCCGACGAATCCGATCCCCACGGGCAAGGATTTTCAGGAAATCGGCGAGGCGATCAACGGTGATAACGGCCGGATGATCCGCCAGACCCAGAAGGGGGAACTAATCTTGTCGGTCTCCGTGCCGGTGCAGGGGTTCAAGCATATCCTTGGGGGCCTGCTGCTGGCGGAAAGCGGCAACAGCATTGACGACGCGGTTCGCGCGGCGCAGGTGACGACCCTGATTGTCTTCTCGGTGACCCTTGTGATTACACTGTTACTGTCGCTGTTTCTCGCGCGCACGATTGCCGCGCCGATCCATCTTCTGGCCGAAGCTGCGGACAAGGTGCGGCGCGGGATTGGCCGGCGAATGGTCATTCCCGATTTCTCCGAGCGAAAAGACGAGATCGGTGATCTGTCGACGTCGTTTCGCGCGATGACAATGGCGCTGTATGACCGGCTTGACGCAATTGAGGCGTTTGCCGCCGACGTGGCGCATGAGCTTAAAAACCCGCTGACGTCGCTCGGAACGGCGGTACAGGCATTCGAGCGCGTGAAGGACGAGGCAATCAGGGAAAAACTGCGGGTCGTGATCGCCAGCGACGTGAAAAGGCTCGACCGCCTGATTACGGATATTTCCGCGGCCAGCCGCCTTGATGCGGAGCTTTCGCGTGCCGAGGGCGAGGCGGTTGACCTGAAGAAGCTCATTGCGGGTGTTGTCGATACCTACCAGACGACCCAGATGTTCACGTCGATCAAGTTCGAGATGAGGGTTCCTGAAGAAGAAATTTCAGTCAATGGCCTGCCCGGACGCCTCAGCCAGGTTCTTCGCAACCTGATCGACAATGCGATTTCCTTCTCGCCCGAAAAGGGGCATGTTGTTATCGGGCTGGAGGATCAGGGCAAGTTTGTCCAGCTGAGCGTGGAAGATCAGGGGCCGGGCATTCCGGAAAACAAACTGGAGGCAATATTCAACCGCTTTTATACCGAACGGCCCAAAGCCGAAGGCTTCGGCCGCCATTCCGGTCTTGGCCTCAGTATTTCGCGTCTTATCGTCGAGGCCCATGGCGGGACCATTACCGCTCGCAACCTTCTGGATAATGCCGGTAATGTTGCAGGCGCTAAATTTTCGATTAAACTTCCGAATTAGGGCGTTGCGTCCGGTGCCGCTTCAGTCCAGAGTTGCCGCATGATCAGGTGTCACGCAAGTTCTGTTGAAATCGACGGCAAGGCGGTGCTGTTGCGCGGCCCGTCAGGATCCGGAAAATCAGATCTTGCTCTGCGCCTGATCGACGGCGGCGCAAGGCTGATTGCGGATGATTATACAGAAATTCATGTTGCGTCCGGCCGGGCGGTTTTGAGGCCGCCTCCCGAAATCCAGGGCAAGCTGGAAATTCGCGGGCTCGGCCTTATGAGCCTGCCTTTCACCTCGGATGTTCCGCTTGATCTGGTGTTTG
The DNA here is from genome assembly GCA_021741195.1 of Sneathiella sp. Classification (GTDB taxonomy): domain Bacteria; phylum Pseudomonadota; class Alphaproteobacteria; order Sneathiellales; family Sneathiellaceae; genus Sneathiella. The sequence goes on from JAIOYL010000131.1 coordinate 10,536, forward strand.
ATCTGATGCCCTATGCCGAGATTGAGCGGGCGCCGGAAGAATTGATGGCGGAATTTGACGGTGTGAAAGTTCCCTGCCGTCGGCTGGACCCGTTTATGGCGTCGGCCGCCGCCATCGTCCGGCTGGCAATTGGTCAAAATCCCTTGCGGACAGGGTATG
>JAIOYL010000132.1 GCA_021741195.1 Sneathiella sp.
ATGGTGATGCCGGGCGATAACGTGAAGATGTTTGTCGAACTGATTGCCCCGATCGCCATGGATGAAGGCCTGCGCTTCGCAATTCGCGAAGGCGGCCGGACCGTCGGTGCCGGCGTCGTCGCAAGCGTAACCGAATAAGATTAATTCTGGCAGCCCCTCGGGGCTGCTTTGTTTCACTTTTGGAGTGACCAGAGTAATGGAAAACCAAAATATCCGCATCCGCCTGAAAGCGTATGATCATCGTGTTCTTGATGCTTCGACAGGTGAAATTGTTAATACGGCCAAGCGCACCGGCGCGAAGGTTCGTGGGCCAATTCCACTGCCGACTCATATCGACAAATATACGGTCCTTCGGGGTCCGCATATCGACAAGAAGTCACGGGAGCAGTTCGAAATCCGGACCCATAAAAGGCTCCTGGATATCGTTGAACCGACACCGCAGACGGTGGACGCACTCATGAAACTGGACCTCGCCGCTGGCGTCGATGTGTCCATCAAGTTGTTGGGGTGATCGAAATGCGTAGTGGATTGATCGCAAAGAAACTGGGTATGACCCGGGTTTTCGCCGAAGACGGCACTCATATTCCGGTGACGGTTCTTGCGGTGGACAACTGCCAGGTTGTCGCGCATCGCAAGGCCGAAACCCACGGCTATGACGCCATGCAGCTAGGGGTCGGCAAAGCCAAGGTGAAGAATGTCACCAAGGCAATGCGCGGACATTTCGCGAAGGCCGAGGTTGAGCCCAAAATGAAGCTCGCTGAATTCCGTATTCAGGCAGACGGTTTTGTTGATGTTGGCGCCGAGTTGACGGCGGATCATTTTGTCGCTGACCAGTTTGTCGATGTTGTCGGCACGAGCATTGGTAAGGGCTTTGCCGGTGCCATGAAGCGGCATAACTTCGGTGGTATGCGGGCGTCTCACGGTGTGTCAGTTTCGCATCGTGCCCATGGTTCCACCGGTCAGTGTCAGGATCCGGGCAAGGTCTTCAAGGGCAAGAAAATGGCCGGCCACATGGGTGCGGTACGCGTAACCACGCAGAACCTGAAAGTCGTGTCTACGGACAGGGATCGTGGGTTGGTCCTGATCAGGGGCGCGGTTCCGGGCTCCAAGGGGTCGTGGGTGTTTGTTGCGGATGCGGTCAAGAAGACCCGTCCGGCGGATGCACCGTTCCCGGCGGCTTTTGTCGCTCCCGGCTCTGCGGCTTCGACGCCTGCTGAAGAAACGTCCGCCGTCGATACAGCGACTGAAGAATAAAGGATCGCTCAGATGAAGGTAAATGTAATCAACCTCGAAAACAAGAAAGCTGGCGATATCGAGCTGGCGGACGAGGTTTTTGGTTTGGCTCCGCGCGCGGATCTGCTCCAGAGAATGGTAAGATACCAGTTGGCGGCGCGCCGTGCCGGTACACATAAGGTCAAAGGCGTTGCGGAAGTTTCCGGAACGGGCCAGAAGCCGTTCAAGCAAAAAGGCACCGGTCGGGCCCGTCAGGGTCAGAAGCGGGCGCCGCATCAGCGGGGCGGCGGTGTCGCACATGGTCCGGTTGTCCGTGATCATGCCCATGACCTTCCAAAAAAGGTTCGCAAACTGGCGCTGAAGACTGCTCTTTCAACAAAGCAGGCAGAAGGCAAGCTGGTCGTTGTTGACGATCTGAAAGCCAAGGATGTGAAAACGAAAGTGATGGCAGGGAAATTCAAGGCACTGGGTTGGGATTCGACCCTGATTGTTGATGGCGCGGAAATGGACAAGAATTTTGCCCTGTCCGCCCGCAACCTGCCGAAAGTGGATCTGCTAACGTCAAATGGCGCCAATGTATATGACATTCTTCGCCGCGATGTTCTCGTGCTGACGAAAAGCGCCGTGGAAAGCCTGGAGGCTCGACTGAAATGAACCAGGAAAATTTATACGATATCCTGCTGGGTCCGGTAGTCACCGAGAAGTCCACCATGGGATCAGAGTTTAACCAGGTGACATTCCGTGTCGCCATGAACGCAACGAAACCTCAGATCAAGCAGGCTGTTGAAAAGCTGTTTGATGTGAAGGTCACGAACGTCAATACCAACCGCACCAAGGGGAAGGTAAAGCGTTTTCGGGGTCGCGTCGGTACGCGGTCTGATTACAAGAAGGCAATCGTGACCTTGGCTGAGGGTCAGGCCATCGATGTGACGGCGGGGATTTAAACAATGGCGTTGAAGAATTATAAACCGACAACTCCTTCGCAGCGGGGACTGATCCTTGTGGATCGTTCGGAACTGCATAAGGGCAAGCCGGTGAAAACCCTCACCGAGGGGCTTACCGGAAATGGCGGACGTAACAACAACGGTCGGATCACGGCGCGTCGTCGTGGCGGTGGACATAAACGCTCTTATCGTATCGTTGACTTCAAGCGGAACAAGTTTGACGTCTCGGCGACAGTGGAGCGGCTCGAGTATGATCCGAACCGGTCCGCCTTTATCGCCCTGGTCCGCTACGATGATGGCGAGCTTGCCTATATTCTTGCGCCGCAGCGGATTTCCGCCGGTGACAAGGTGATTTCGGGCAAGAATGTCGATATCAAACCCGGCAATGCGATGCCAATGAAGAACATGCCGGTCGGCACCATTGTCCATAATGTGGAAATGAAGCCGGGAAAGGGTGGTCAGATGGCGCGCGCTGCGGGCACCTATGTTCAGTTGATCGGCAAGGATGCGGGCTACGCGCAACTTCGTCTTGCCTCCGGTGAACAGCGTATCGTTCCTGCCGAGTGCATGGCGACGGTTGGCGCGGTGTCCAACCCGGACCAGAAGAACATCAAGCTGGCGAGAGCCGGCCGGACACGTTGGCTCGGCAAGCGCCCGGCGGTTCGCGGTGTTGCCATGAACCCTGTGGATCATCCGCATGGTGGTGGTGAAGGACGGACCTCCGGTGGCCGTCATCCGGTTACGCCTTGGGGCGTGCCGACAAAAGGAAAACGGACTCGTTCCAACAAGTCCACGGATAAAATGATCATGCGGCGCCGTCCGCTCAAGCGGAAGAAATAGGAGCGCATATCATGGCACGTTCTGTTTGGAAAGGTCCCTTCGTTGATGGGTATCTGCTGAAGAAGGCAGAGACCGCACGCGAAGGTGGCAGAAAACAAATTATCAAGACCTGGTCCCGCCGGTCAACAATTCTCCCGCAGTTCGTCGGGCTAACCTTTGGCGTTTACAACGGCCAGAAGTTCGTTCCGGTTCTGGTGGATGAAGACATGGTGGGCCACAAGTTTGGGGAATTCTCTCCCACGCGGACATATTACGGCCATGCGGCCGATAAAAAGGCTCGGAGAAACTAAGATGGGTAAACAGTCTCTCGAACGGCAACTGAAAGACACGGAAGCGCAGGCCATTGGCAACCGCCTTCGTGTCAGCCCCCAGAAGCTGAACCTCGTGGCGGGCCTCATTCGCGGCAAGTCGGCGGAAGCGGCGCTTTCGGAACTGACTTTCTCGAAAAAGGCTATTTCACGGGACGTCAAGAAGGTTCTGCAGTCAGCAATCGCCAACGCGGAAAATAACCATCAGCTCGATGTCGACCAGCTGTATGTTTCCGAAGCCTATATCGGCAAGGCCCTGGTGATGAAGCGCATGCGGCCGCGGGGGCGGGGACGGTCTAGCCCGATCCTGAAACCTTTCAGCAATATCACGATTGTTGTTCGTGAACGCGAGGAGCAAAAGTAATGGGTCAAAAAGTAAATCCAATTGGCCTCAGGGTCGGAATCAACCGGACATGGGATTCCCGTTGGTACGCAAAAGACGACTACGCCAAGCTGCTGCATGAAGATATTCGCATTCGCGCCTATCTCGAAAAACAGCTGGAGCAGGCAGGTATCAGCAAAATCGTGATCGAGCGTCCGGCGAAAAAGGCACGTGTGACAATTCATTCGGCACGTCCGGGCGTGATCATTGGCAAGAAGGGCGCGGATATCGAAAAGCTGCGCTCGGCAATTGCGAAAATGACGGCATCGGAAGTCCATCTGAATATTGTCGAGGTCCGCAAGCCGGAAATCGACGCGAAGCTGGTGGCGGAAAATATCGGCCAGCAACTGGCGCGTCGCGTTTCTTATCGCCGGGCCATGAAGCGGGCGGTTCAGTCAGCGCTGCGTCTTGGCGCCGAAGGTATCCGGATCAACTGCGCGGGACGTCTGGGCGGTGCGGAAATCGCGCGGACCGAATGGTACCGTGAAGGCCGGGTGCCGCTGCATACGTTGCGGGCGAACATTGACTATGGAACGGCGTCGTCGCTGACCACATACGGGATCATCGGGATCAAGGTATGGATCTACAAAGGCGAGATTCTGGAACATGATCCAATGGCCCAGGACAAGCTACAGGAAAAACAACAGGCTGGTGGCCGCCCTACGGGACGCCCTGGCGCCCGTCGGAATTAAAGTAAAGGGGTGATCTCATGCTTCAACCGAAGCGCACAAAATTTCGCAAAGCGCATAAAGGGCGCTTGAAGGGAGTGGCAACTTCAGGTACAACGCTGAACTTCGGCGCGTACGGCCTGAAAGCTGTGGAACCCGGACGTCTGACGGCGCGGCAGATCGAGGCGACTCGACGCGCGGTAACCCGTCATATCAAACGTGCCGGCCGTGTCTGGATTCGTATTTTTCCGGATGTTCCCGTGTCGAAAAAGCCGACAGAGGTTCGGATGGGTAAGGGTAAGGGATCGCCGGAATACTGGATGGTCCGTGTCCAGCCTGGAAAGATTATGTTCGAGCTTGACGGCGTTCCGATTGAGATCGCCAAGGAAGCCTTCGAAAGAGGGTCAGCCAAGCTGCCGATCAAGACACGATTTGTTACCCGTCTTGGTGAAGGGGATTGACCATGAAAGCACAGCAATTACTGGGCAAAACGGCTGATGAGCTGAAGACTGAGCTGCTTCAACTCAAGAAAGAGCAGTTCAATTTGCGCTTCCAGAAAGCCAGTGGCCAGTTGGAAAATACAGCGCGCCAGCGCCAGGTTCGCCGTGATATCGCCCGTATCAAAACGGTGATGTCAGCAACCGCTGCGTCTTAGGAGAAGAGAACGATGCCAAAGCGTATCCTGCAAGGAACAGTTGTCAGCGACAAGAACAGCCAGACTGTTGTTGTCAAGGTCGAGCGTCAAGTGATGCATCCGCTATACAAGAAATATATTGGGCAGTCGAAAAAGTACCATGCCCATGATGCGAAAAATCAGTTCAAGGAAGGCGATATCGTCCGTATTCAGGAATGTGCGCCCATCTCGAAACTGAAACGGTGGGAAGTAATTTACGACGTCGCTTAAATTTAAGTGAAGTTTATACCAAACGAAGGTAAACGACTATGATTCAGATGCAAACCAACCTGGATGTCGCCGACAATTCCGGCGCGAGACGGGTGCAGTGCATTAAAGTTTTGGGCGGATCCAAACGGAAAACCGCTTCTGTAGGGGACGTGATTGTTGTCTCCGTCAAGGAAGCCATTCCGCGCGGCCGCGTCAAAAAGGGTGATGTCCAGCGGGCTGTCATCGTGCGCACAAAAAAGGAAATCCGCCGTGCCGATGGCTCGGCTATCCGTTTTGACTCCAATGCCGCCGTGCTGATCAACAAACAGGGCGAGCCTGTCGGAACACGTATTTTTGGCCCGGTTACACGTGAACTTCGCGGCAAGAACTACATGAAAATCATTTCCCTGGCGCCGGAGGTCCTCTAATGGCTGAAAAATTCTCGGTAAAAAAGGGCGACAAGGTTGTCGTTCTGGCGGGCAAGGACAAGGGTCGCAAGGGTGAGGTCGTTCGCGTTATCCGCGAGGATCGCCGGGCGATCGTATCCGGCGTGAACATGGTCAAGCGGCACACGAAGCAAAGTCAGACCGAGCAGGGCGGCATTGTCGAGAAAGAAGCCTCGATCGACTTGTCAAACATTGCGTTGCAGGATCCCAAAGACGGCAAGGCAACCCGTGTTGGCTATAAATTTCTCGATGACGGCCGGAAGGTTCGCTTTTCCAAGCGCTCCGGCGAAGTTATCGATATTTAGAGGGTATTTTGATGACAACGCCAAGACTTAAAAAATTATATGACGAGGAGCTTCGCAAGAAGCTGCAGGAGAAATTCTCCTATGCCAACGTGATGCAGGTTCCAAAACTGGAAAAAATCGTCATCAACGTCGGCTGCGGCGAAGCGGTCGCCGATGCCAAGAAAATCAAATCGGTTGAAAGCGAGCTGGCAAAAATATCCGGCCAGAAGCCCGTCGTAACCATTGCAAAGAAATCCATCGCGACATTCAAACTTCGCGAAGGTATGCCCATCGGGGCGAAAGTAACGCTGCGCAAGAACCAGATGTATGAGTTTCTTGACCGGCTGGTGAATATTGCCCTTCCGCGCGTGCGGGATTTCAGGGGCATTTCCGCCAAGAGCTTTGACGGCCGGGGCAATTATGCCATGGGCCTGAAAGAGCAAATCGTTTTCCCGGAAATCCATTACGATGATGTAACGGATGTAAGGGGAATGGATATCGTGATCTGTACGACTGCGAAAACAGATGAGGAAGCCCGCGAGCTTCTGTCTGGGTTCAGCATGCCGTTCAAGATTAATTGATCCTAGGAGAGAATTAGAATGGCTAAAAAAAGTGCTGTTGAGAGGGACCTGAAACGTCGCCGCCTTGTGGATATGTTTGCCGCAAAGCGCGCGGAGCTCAAGGCTCTCAGCAAAAATGAGGAACTGCCGCAGGAAGAGCGCTTTGCCGCGCGTCTGAAACTGGCAGCCCTGCCCAGAAATTCATCCCGTACCCGGGTTCGCAATCGCTGCGAACTGACCGGTCGTCCGCGCGCTGTCTATCGTAAATTGAGACTTTCCCGTATCGGCCTGCGCGACATGGCGTCCAATGGTCAGATTCCGGGTATGGTCAAGTCGAGCTGGTAGGGAGATACAGAAATGTCATTAAGTGATCCTATCGGCGATATGCTGACCCGTATCCGTAACGGACAGCGGGCCATGAAAAGCGCTGTGAAAAGCCCGTCGTCAAAGATGCGGCTCAATGTTCTCGAGGCTTTGAAGCGTGAAGGCTATATTCGCGGCTACGAGACTTCCGAGCCTGAAAAGGGAAAACCGGAAGTTTCCATCGAGCTCAAATATTATCAGGGGAAGGGCGTCATCGAGCATGTCAGCCGGGTATCAAAGCCAGGCCGTCGGGTTTATTCCGGCGTGAAGGACCTGCCGACCATTCGTAATGGTCTTGGTATTGCCATTCTTTCCACACCAAACGGTATTTTGTCCGACAACGAGGCCCGTGAGGCTAATGTTGGTGGCGAAGTGCTTTGTAAATTGTATTAGGAGGTATTATGTCTCGTATTGGAAAGCATCCGGTGACGATACCTTCTGGTGTTGATGTGCAGCTCGCCGAGAGCGACGTAACCGTAAAGGGCAGCAAGGGCGTCATGAGCATGACCTTTGTTGACGACGTCGTTGTCACCCGCGAGGATGACAAGCTTTGGGTAAAGCCACGGACCGATAGCACGCGTGGCCGCCAGATGTGGGGAATGCAGCGCACATTGCTGAGCAACCTGGTTGAAGGCGTGTCTGCCGGATTTACCAAAAATCTGGAAATCGTTGGCGTCGGTTATCGTGCAGCGGTTCAGGGAAAGACCCTGAAACTGAACCTTGGCTTTAGTCATGACGTTGATTTTCCAATTCCGGAAGGGATTGAAATCAAATGCCCGACGCAGACGACGATTGAAATTTCGGGTGCTGACAAGCAGCGGGTTGGCCAGGTTGCGGCCGTTATCCGTTCTTATCGGAAACCGGAGCCTTACAAGGGCAAGGGTGTCAAATATGCGGGCGAATTTATCTTCCGCAAAGAAGGCAAGAAGAAGTAGGAACCGACCATGGCAAACACAAAAGAATTGTTCGAACGCCGTCGGCGGAGAACCCGGACGCAGCTTCGCAAAGTGTCTTCAGGACGCCCGCGGCTGTCTGTCCATCGCACCCTGCAGCAGATTTATGTTCAGGTCATTGACGACGCAGCTGGCAAGACGATTGCGTCTGCCTCCAGCCTGGAAAAGGATCTGCGCAGCACATTGAAAAGCGGCGGCAACAAGGAAGCAGCTGCAGCGATCGGCAAGCTGATCGCAGAGCGGGCCCTTAAGGCCGGCGTTACGGAAGTCGCGTTCGATCGTGGCGGATATAAATTTCATGGCCGGGTCAAGGCCCTTGCCGATGCCGCTCGCGAGGGCGGCTTGTCCTTCTAGGGGAATTGACAATGTTGAGACCTGAACATAACGAAAAAGGCGATTCGGAATTCGTCGACAAGCTGGTTTACATTAACCGTGTAGCCAAGGTTGTTAAGGGTGGCCGGCGGTTCGGCTTTGCGGCGCTCGTTGTCGCGGGTGATCAGAAGGGCCGCGTTGGCTATGGTCACGGCAAGGCGCGTGAAGTTCCGGAAGCCATTCGCAAGGCAACGGAAGCTGCCAAACGCAACATGGTTCGCGTTCCGCTCCGTGAGGGACGGACCCTGCATCATGACGTGGATGGCCGCTTCGGTGCTGGACGTGTTGTGCTTCGCGCCGCACCGGCAGGTACCGGCATCATTGCCGGTGGTCCGATGCGCGCCGTGTTTGAAACTCTCGGGGTTCAGGATGTTGTGACGAAATCAATCGGCACATCCAACCCTTATAATATGGTGAAGGCGACGTTCGAAGCCCTCAAGGCGATGAGCTCTCCGCGGATGATTGCTGCGAAACGCGGCAAGAAGGTTTCCGACGTGTTCGGCCGCCGCGGCGCCGATGCAGCAAAGGAAAAAGTCGATGACTAAAGCGAAAATCAAGGTCACGCAGACGGGAAGCCCGATCGGACGCCCGAAGAACCAGCGGGCGACTCTTGTGGGCATGGGCCTCAACAAGATGCACCGTACTGTCGAACTTGAGGATACTCCGTCCGTTCGGGGCATGATCCGCAAAGTGAATCATCTGGTACAGGTTGAAGAAGCCAAGTAAGGCGTCAGCCGGTCTGATTAAGGAATATTGAACATGCGTTTAAATCAACTTGCCGACAACCAGGGCGCGACGAAAAATCGGATGCGGGTAGGTCGGGGTATCGGCTCTGGAAAGGGTAAAACCTCCGGCGCGGGTCAAAAAGGTCAGAAATCGAGGTCAGGCGTCGCCATCAAAGGATTTGAAGGCGGCCAGATGGCGATCCATCGCCGTTTGCCGAAGCGCGGGTTCAATAACATTTTCCGCAAACATTTCGCGGTTGCCAATCTTGGCCGCGTTCAGGCGGCGATTGACGCGGGAAAACTGAATCCGAAGGAAACGATTACAGGAGCCCTGCTTCAGGAAGCGGGCGTTGTCGGCAAGATCGTCGATGGTGTTCGCCTGCTCGCCAAGGGGGAGTTGAAGGCGAAAGTGACGTTTGAGGTTTCTGGTGCGTCGAAATCTGCGATTGAAGCCGTTGAAAAGGCCGGCGGAAAAGTAATCGTTCTGACAACTGCCCCGGCAACGAGCGAATAAAGGAAGCGACGAGGCGGTTGTAATCATGCCGCTCAATCGGGAGTAACAATAAATGGCGTCAGCAGCAGAGCAAATGGCTTCCACCATGAGTTTCGGTGCCTTTTCGAAGGCGACGGAACTCAAGAAGCGCTTGTGGTTCACGCTCTTTGCCCTGATCATCTACCGGATCGGTACCTATATTCCGATCCCGGGTGTCGACCCGACCATTCTCGCTGATGTGTTCAAACAGAATGCCGGTGGTATCCTTGGCATGTTTGACGTTTTTGCGGGCGGCGCGCTTGGCCGTATGACGATTTTCGCCCTGAACATCATGCCCTATATCTCGGCCTCGATCATTATGCAGTTAATGACCTCGATTTCACCGCAGATGGCGCAGTTGAAGAAGGAAGGCGAGGCGGGCCGCAAGAAGATAAACCAGTACACCCGGTACGGGACGGTTATTCTGGCCGCCCTGCAGGGGTATGGTATTGCTGCCGGTCTTGAAGGCATGTCACTTTCCGGGGGACAGTCCGCCGTCATAGATCCGGGCTTGCAGTTCCGCCTGGTCACAGTGATAACGCTTGTTAGCGGCACCGTGTTCCTGATGTGGCTCGGGGAGCAGATTACCTCCCGCGGCGTCGGCAACGGTATTTCGCTGATCATTTTCTCAGGCATTGTTGCCGCGCTTCCGGGGGCATTGGTGGGAACGCTGGAACTTGGCCGTACCGGTGCCCTGTCGACGATCGTCATCCTGATCCTGTTGGTTATGTCGGTTGCAGTTATTGCCTTTATCGTATTTATGGAGCGAGCGCAGCGGCGGGTGCTGATTCAATATCCCAAGCGGCAACGCGGGAACAAGACCTATGGCGGGCAGAATTCGCATTTGCCGCTGAAACTGAATACAGCCGGTGTAATTCCGCCGATCTTTGCGTCCCCCTTGCTGCTGATGCCGACGACGGTCGCGAGCTTTAGCGCAGGCGCCGGGCCGGATTGGCTCAATACCCTGACTGCGATGGTCGGTCACGGCCAGCCGATCTATCTGATGCTGTATGTTGCCGGTATCGTGTTTTTCTGCTTTTTCTATACAG